>JBBRBX010000020.1:0-58563 GCA_038205395.1 Caldilineales bacterium | reverse complement strand
GCCACCTATAAACCGCTACATGTCACCCCTTTGCCGGCTGTCCAGACACGACCTCACCGATCATTCCGCAGTTCTTTCACCCAGCCCATAACTCCCCATTGCCATCTCCTCTGTCCTGTTCACTCAATTTGAGAATTGCTGTATCCGTAACCAGTGGTAAATAAATGTTAGATGGTGACTGTGATGAGGAATCCGTTGACGTGGCAAGTTGCAACTGCTCAGTTGCACGCATCAGAGTATCCATAGAAACGCCATAGCCCGTAACTTGGACAAAGGTTTCATCTATCTCGAACAAAATGGCGCCGGAACGATAGGGGACTCTCGCAAAAAAGGGAATGCGCCAGGCGGGCAGCGACCGGCCCAGCACGGAAACCTGGGCCGGCTCACTTTCCAACCAGCTAGGCAAAGCCTTTTGCAGGTGTTGGACGACGCTCTCCTTTTCGCCTTGCGTAATGGTGATCGCCGGCGGCTCGTCTGTGTTCGCCGTTTTGTCCCCCTGCCCGGCTTGCTCAACTTGCTCGAAGACATAGCGGATGGAGACGGTGTCGTCATTGCCGGCGCAAATCTCAAACTCGTACTCTGGCCCTTGCAGCGCACAAGGAGATACAGAATGATAGATCGTGGTTGCCACCGCACCCTTTGCCATTTCTGCAAAAGCGGCTGGCGGCAGCACATAGATTCGGAAAGGCGCCTGCGTCGCTATCTCGTCCACGCCGGTATACCTTATGTTCTGGTCCTGATTCGCTGCACTGTTTACCGAACGGTTCATTGCCAACGCAGTTTGCGCTTCAGCCGTCATAAACCGATCCATGGGAATGGTCGTTTCGTCCGCTGCAATCACTGCGGGCGCTGAGCGCGTGGTGCGGGAGAGCAAAATGGGTTCGGGAGCGGTCAAAGCCCATAGTTCTTCGCGCACGACGATGCCGTCCGCTTGATCGATCAGCCAACGCGTTTGCACGGCAGAGAAGTCCAAATCTGCCCCAAAGGGGGCGGTATTGCTTACGTCGCCGGTAAAGGCATACTCTTGCGGCGTTGCCGGTCGCTGCTGGAACTGCACGATCCATACCAGGCGGCCGTCAAGCGACATAACGCCGGCGATGGTAGAAGATCGATCAATCCTGGCCGCATCTTCTGCCCGCCGCATCGCCTGTGTTTCCCTGGCAGCCGTAACGTCTTCTACGCTGGTTTGAAACGCCAGCCCAGCGCCTGCACTATAAAACCACTGCTCATCCACACGAGTAATAATCTCATAGAGCACTTGGTTGTCGCCACTGCCCGTTTGCGCCCTGGTAATACTGTGAAAAGCCGGATCGTCTCCGATTTGTGTCTGCCATACCTCTGTTGTCTGATTGGCAGCCAGGAACGTGGTCGTCGGCAGATGGTAGGGATCGGGTGGGTCTGGAATCGTTTCCGGCAGACGTGTGTAGACCTCATAAAAATAATGGCGCGCCTGCCCTGGTTCGACGGCAACATCTGCCGCAAGCAGCGAACTGGTTGCGACAAGCTGTTGGGCAAAGGCACGGTTCGCCCAAGGCAGCGCCGCCACCATCACGCCGGTTAAGCTCACCAGCGTCACGACAAGCAGGAAACGACGTGGAAACGTGTGGATTTGCATAACAACCTCGCGCTGTGTAGAAAAGGGTAATCGGGATTTCGCTCGCAATAACGCGCTGAAGAACGCAGACTACCAACAGACTCATGAGGCGTACTAGAATCCACTACAGTATAGCAGATTCTCCTGCCGCCTGTCACGCAAAAATGTACTGATTTTGGTAAGTCATTGCGTAGCGGCTTGTCTCCAACGATGCCTTCGCCAACGCTGAGTAGTGTATTACGTTCTACCCCTGTGTTCTGCAATGTCTCGCAGCCGCAGCCGTGCTATACTTGCGCCAGATCGGTGTGGCGAGTGCTGCCGCGTCCAGCGGCGCACTGGCTAGTTGCTGCAAGGAAAACCAAAACCAGGGGAAGCAAAACTATGTTTGAAACGATTGTTGCCGCGCCACCGGATGCCATTCTGGGCTTGACGGAAGCCTTTAAGCAGGACAAAAATCCCAATAAGGTCAACCTGGGGGTGGGCGTCTATAAGGATGCCGCCGGCAAAACCCCCATCCTGGCCTCCGTCAAGAGCGCCGAAGAACGGCTGCTGCGCACGGAGAACACCAAGAACTATCTGCCCATCGACGGCCAGCCGGAATTTGACCGCGCCACGATGGAACTGCTGTTTGGCCCCACCCATTCTGTGCTGCAGGAACAGCGCACCATCACGGCGCAGGCTCCCGGCGGCACCGGCGCCCTGCGCGTGGCGGCGGATTTTGTTTTTTCGACCCTGGGCAAGCGCACGGTCTGGTTGAGCGACCCCACCTGGCCCAACCATCCCCAAGTGTTTAATGCCGCCGGGCTGCCCACTGCCGCCTACCCGTACTTTGACAAGCAGAGCAACGGCGTCGCCTTTGCCGCCATGCTGGAGACGCTGCGCACCGTGCCGGCTGGGGACGTCGTCGTGCTGCACGGCTGCTGCCACAACCCAACCGGCGTTGACCTGCAGCCCGAACAGTGGCAGGCGGTCGGCGCGCTGCTGGCCGAGCGCAAGCTGCTGCCGCTGGTCGATTTTGCTTACCAGGGCTTTGCCAATGGGCTGGAACAGGACGCCGCCGGGCTGCATACGCTGGCCGAGCAGTGCGACAACCTGCTGGTGGCCAGTTCCTATTCCAAAAACTTCGGCTTGTACAATGAACGGGTGGGGGCGCTGACGCTGGTAGCCGCCAATGCACAGCAGGCAGAGGCGGCGCTCAGCCATGTGAAGCGCGTGGCGCGCGCCAACTACTCCAATCCACCCGCGCACGGCGGCGCCATTGTGGCCACCGTTCTCACCGATCCTGCGCTGCGCAGCCAATGGGTGGAGGAAGTGTCAGCCATGCGCGCCCGCATCAACACGATGCGCCATTTATTTGTAGAGACGCTGCAGGAGAAGGGCGTCGAGCGCAACTTTGCCTTTATCGCGCGCCAGTACGGCATGTTCTCCTTTTCCGGTCTCAACCCCGAACAGGTGAAGGCGCTGCGCGAACGCTTTGCCATCTACATTGTCGGCTCCGGCCGCATTAGCGTGGCGGGTATGACCGAAGACAACATGAGCTATCTCTGTTCTGCCATTGCCGAGGTGCTGGCTGACGACAAACGCTGAGATCGAGTTTACAGTCGCCGATCTGGCCGAGCCGGCCCGGCTGGACCAACTGCTGCGCCGCACTTATCCCACCTGGGGGCGACAGGCGGTGCAGCGGCTGATCGGTGCGCGGGCGGTGCAGGTCAACAGCAAAACCGTCTGGCTCGCCTCCTGGCAGGTGCAGAACGGCGACCGTATCTGTGTTGCGGCGGCGCCGGCTGCCAAACCGGCTGCGTTGACGGCGTGGGATGAGCGCTGGCTGCTGGCGGTGGATGAGCATCTGGTCGTGGTGGCCAAGCCGGCGGGGCTGCTGACAGAAGCGCCGCCGTACCGCAGCGCCCCCAACCTGCACGCGCTGGCAGTGCAGCGATTTGGCCCGCTGACTCTTCTCCACCGGTTGGATCGCGATACATCGGGCGTGATGCTGCTGGCGCGCACGCCGTTCGCCACGCAACTGCTGGGTGCGGCGCTGCAGGCACACACACTGGCTAAGGAATATGTGGCCATTGTCGCCGCCCCTAACCAGTTGGCGGATGAGGGGCGGATCAGCGCACGGCTGGCGCCCCATCCCCAGCAGCGCACGCGCATGGTGATTGTGGCCAAGGGGGGACAAGGCGCCGTCACCCGCTATGCCGTGATTGCGCGTTTGCCGGACAGGCAGTTTGTCCGCCTCTGGCCGCTGACCGGGCGCACGCATCAGCTGCGCGTTCACCTGGCCGCCCAGCAGGCGCCCATTCTGGGTGACAGGCTGTATGGCGACGCCGCCGCTGCACCGCGGCTGCTGCTGCACGCATACTCCCTGGTTGTGCCGCCATTGGGCGCGGCCGCCGAGCGCATGTTTGTAGCGCCTGTGCCTGCCGAGTTTGCTTTTGCAGGTGTGAATCTCGCTGATTTGTAAGGGGCAGATAAGCCTGCCGTGTGGGCTGCAGTTGATGGACAGCAAGTCGCAAGACCCAATTGGATATTCCGAAGCAGAGCAGGCGCACGAGGTCGAGCAGCACCAGCCGTCTGTCCTGTGGCTGGCCCTGCTGGGGCTGGGGGTCGTGACGCTGATCCTGGGGGGGCTGGCCTTCTGGTATGCCGGCAGTGTGCGGCAGATGGAGGTCGCCGTCATGCAGGAACGCGCGGCGCGCGCTACTTTGCAGGCGCGCGCCGGCGCCGAAGCTGTGCGTGCGGATGCGGCCCAGACAGCCGCACAGGCTTCCGCCACGCAAGCTGCGGAGGCCCAAACCACAAGCGCCGTCTACAGCCGGATCGTGCGCGCCAACCAACTGGCCAACAATGCGCTGCTGGCTCTTGCCACGCGGCCCCAGGCTGCCCTGCTCTTGGCCATTGAGTCGATCCGTGTGCAGCGTGAGAGCAATGAAGCGCCCCTGCCCGAAGCAGTCCAGCGCCTGCGCTCCCTGCTGGGCGCAACCGGCGGCATCCCCCTCAGCACGAGCCAAGAGGCCACAACTGCTCTGGCGGTCAGCCAGGATGCACGGTGGGTGGCCGCCGGCGATGAAGCGGGGACTATCCGCCTTTGGGATCTGCAGGATGTGACTGCGCCTCCCTTTCTACTGCAAGGCCACAGCGGGCCGGTCTGGGATTTGGTTTTTGTGCCCCAGGACGACGCCTTCTACAGCGCCGGTGACGACGGCAGCCTACGCCGCTGGCCGCTGCCCGGCGCCGCAGACGCACTGTCTGCCGGCCTGCTGCAGCAGGCACAAGGGGAGCCGATTTATGTGTTAGCCTTGTCGCCCGACGGCAGGCGTCTGGCGAGCGGCAGCGCCGACGGTACGGTTCGGCTGTGGCGTATAGAGCAGCTGCAGGTGTCCCCGCTTGTTTTGCGCGGTCACAGTGCCGATGTCAATACGCTGGCCTTCAGCCCCGACGGAAAGCTGCTGGCCAGCGCCGGCAACGACAGCGACATTCGCCTCTGGGACAGCCAAACCGGCGAGCTGCGTGCCCGCCTGGTGGCGCACAGCGGTTTTGTCAATCTGGTGGTTTTCAGTCCGGACGGCGCCTGGCTGGCCAGCGGCGGCAGCAACGGGCAAGTGCACTTGTGGCCTGTTACGGAGCTGGCCGCCCAAAACGAAGCGGAGCCGGGAGCGGGCAGCACGACATTGAGGTCGATTCCGCTGTTGGGGCATGAACTGGCGGTCTATGCCTTGCGTTTCTCGCCGGACAGCAGCCGGCTCGCCAGCGCCGACGACAACGGCGCCGTGCGGCTGTGGGATCTGACGCAGCCGGAGGAGAGCTTGCTCTTGGGCCGCCATCAAGGGAACGTGCGCGGTCTGGCCTTTGTGCAAGGCGAAAGCGGCCCGGCTCTCGTCAGCGCCGGCTATGATGGCCAGGTGCGGCTGTGGGATTACAGCAACCCCGATGCGGTGGAGAACATTGTGCGCGGCCACGATGCCGCCATCAATTTGTTGGCCTCGCCTGCCTCATCCGCCTCTGCGGTGCTGACAAAACTCATCGTGACCGCCGGTTACGATCACTCGCTGCGCGTCTGGCGCACGGACAGCCCTTTCAGCGAGCCGGAACAGGTGCTGCCGGCGGGTGCGGCGGTAGCCGATGTGGCCGTCGCGCCCGATGGGGCGCAGTTGGCTTCTTACATGGCGGACAGCCCCACCATCCAATTGTGGGATGTGCAAAGCGGCGCGCCCGGTTTGCGTCTGACAGGCGGGGCCGCAGTTTCTGCGCTAACCTACAGCGGCCGCGGCCAGACGCTGTGGGCCGGCGGCAGGGATGGCAGTGTCAGCCTATGGGACACACAAAGTGGAGATCTGCTGCGACAATTCCGTGCCGGCGACAACGCCGTGACTGCCTTATCCATCAGCCCTGACGGTGCGATTCTGGCCGGCGGCAGCGAAGATGGTCTCATCTATCTTTGGGACAATGCCGCCACTCTTTTGTACACGTTATCTGGACATACAGGCGCCGTAACCGGATTGGCGTTTGCGCCTGATGGCAAGATGTTGACCAGCGCCGGACTGGGCGCCGGCACATTGCGGCTGTGGGATGCGGCCACTGGCCACGAACGGCAGGTGCTGCAGGGGCCGGAACTCGGTCTGCTGGATGTGGCCATTCAGCCACAAGGGCCGTGGCTTGTCGGCGCAGGCGGCGACGGGGCTGTTTGGGTATGGAATGCGGATGCGTTGGCGTTTGAACCGGCGCAACTGCGTCGCCATCGCAATGAAGTCAATGCCGTCAACTTCAGCGCCGACGGATTGGTGCTGGCCAGCGCGGGAGCGGATGCCGCCGTCTATCTATGGAGCACGGCCAATCCGTCCGCCGAACCCTATGCGCTGGTGGGCCACCGCAGCAGTGTAAATGGCGTCACCTTTGCACCCGATGGCGCATGGGTGGCTACAGCCAGTGCGGATGGCACCATCCGGCGCTGGTCACTGAGTCTGGATAAATTGTTGGCGGAAGCGTGCCGGACAGCGGGGCGCAATTTCACGCTGGAAGAGTGGACGCAATATTTCCCCACCGGCGTGAGTCGCTATCGCAAAACATGTCCTGATCTACCGGGACCCTAGCAGATTTTCAACGCAGAGACAGTTACGGCGCTTTGACCGTGACCGGTTCCGTCGTCAATACATTGGAACAAGTCGTGGCCTTGGCGGCAACACAGACACGATAGCTGTAGGTCGTGCCGCTGATCAGGCGGGTATCCAGACACGCATAGCTGTTCTGTTCAGCAGAGATTGGGGTAGAGCAAGCTTTGACCGGTCGCCAAGAACTGCCGTTGGTGGAACGCTCCACCACAAACACGCCGGCAGCGGCCTCGTCGCTAAAATTCCAGGCCAATTCAACACGGCCACGCAAACGACCGGCGGTGGCGTGCAGATTCGTAATGGAACTTTCTTCCTCAGTCTCAACTGCGGGTGTCACATCGGGTGTCACATCTATCTGCTCAGCTTGCTGCACACGGATGGACGACGCGGCGGCGGCAGGGACGGGCAGCAAAAGCAGCAGTGCGACCAGGGACACAAAGACAACGGTCGCCGATTTCACAATTCTTCCTCCTGCCGCTAGGGTGAGCATTCGCAAGGAGCAACCTTGCAGGTTTCTATCCAACATTCGATGTAGGTGATTTCTCGCTTGTTCCGCCAAAGAGTATACCATAGTCTATACCCTAAACGACCCAATAAGATATAGAAGTTCCCTATTTTTTGTCGCTCTTGCAGGATTCAGTCTTTGTCTACGGCCTGTGGCATACTGGACGCGCACTCTTTTTTCTCAATCCGCAGCGCGTGGATTTTGTGCGCATTCTATGTGAGCAGGTCAATGAAAACCCTTTCTTCCCTAGTCCAGACGGTGCCGGCTTCGCCAACCACCCTCATGATGCAGCGCGGGCGCGAGCTGCGCGCCGCCGGCAAGGATGTAATCAGCCTTGCCGGCGGCGAACCGGATTTTGCCACGCCCAGCCATATTGTGGAAGCCGCCTACGCGGCAATTCAGGCCGGCGACACGCACTACCCGCCTTCCCCCGGCACGCCGGCTCTGTTGAACGCCATTGTCGCCAAGCTGCAGCGCGAAAACAATGTCCATCACATTACACCCGACGCCATTATGGTTACGCCGGGCGCAAAATGGGCTTTATTTGCCACCCTGGCCGCTCTGCTGGATGTGGGGGACGAGGTGCTGGTGCTCGATCCTGCTTGGGTCAGCTATGCACCGATGGTGCTGCTGCAGCGCGGCGTACCCGTCTGTGTGCCGCTGCGCAATGAAGATGGGTTTCGCATCACAGCCGACGGCCTCGAACGGTATATCACTCCCAAAACCAAACTGCTGATGGTCAACAGCCCCAACAACCCGACTGGGCGCGTGCTCACCCGTGACGAGGTCGCCGCCATCGTCGAGGTGGCCTGCCGCCACGACTTTTATGTCGTCAGCGACGAGATTTACGAACATATCCTGTTTGGCGACCACGTGCACTACAGCCTGGCTGCCGAACCCGGCATGGCCGAACGCACCATTATTGTCAATGGTTTCTCCAAAGCCTATGCCATGACCGGTTGGCGGCTGGGCTGGCTGGCCGGCCCGCAGCCGGTCGTCAAGCTGGCGCGTGTTTACCAGACACACAGCGCACAGTCGGCAGCCAGCTTCACCATGGCTGCCGGCGTCGCCGCTTTGACGGGGCCGCAAATGTGCATCAAGGAGATGGTGGCTGTCTATGATCAGCGCCGCCGCCTGGTGACGGATGCATTGGACGAGATTCCCGGCATCGAGTGCCCGCCGGTGGAAGGCGCCTTTTATGTCTTCCCCAAGTTCACCCACACCAAGAAGAGCAGCTTGGAGATCACCCAGGCGTTGATCGACGAGGCGCTGGTGGTTTCGACGCCGGGCAGCGCGTTTGGCGCGGCGGGCGAGGGCCATGTGCGCTTCAGCATTGCCGAACGCACCGCCGACCTGGAAAAAATGGTGGATCGCCTTGCCAAGGTGGCGCCGCGTTTATAAGTCGCCGTCCCAGCAAATTAATAAGAGACAGAAAGAGATTGTACTTTGATAGTGTTGTTGATACGCCACGGCCAGTCGGCCAATAATTTGTACGCCGGCAGCCACGGCCATGATTACGCAGCTTACATGGCGGGCCGCCACCCAGAGCCACCTCTGACGGAGATCGGCAAGCGCCAGGCTCAGTTGTTGGCGCAGCAGATGGTGGCTGCCGCCACACCCACGTCGGCCCCCACCCCGGTGGAAGGCGCGGCCTGGGTGACGGCTGAGCATCCCATCGAGCGCATCTTTGTCAGCCCCATGCTGCGCGCGCTGCAAACCGCTCTGCCGCTCAGCCGTGCCGTGGGTGTGGCGCCGCAGGTCTGGGTGGACCTCCACGAACACGGCGGCGTCTTCACCGGCAATCCGCAGGCCGGCGATGTTGTGGGCTATCCGGGGCTGACCAGCAGCGAGTTGCTGGCGCAGTTCGCCGGCTACACCGTAGATGGCGGCGTGGATGAGCAGGGCTGGTGGTCGGGCGGCTATGAAGAGATGGACGCCTGCTATACGCGCGCCTGTCGCGTCGCCGAGCGGCTGTATGCGTTGTCCGATGAACTCGGCGATGTCAACATCGCTTTGGTGACGCACGGCACCTTTTTGGATGCGCTCATCCACAACCTGGTTGTGCCCGGCGAACCATATGGCAACCGCCTGCATTTCAGCCATCTCAACACGGGCGTCAGCCGCATCGACTTTGGTTCAGAGCGGCGGCTGGCGCTGCGCTATCTCAACCGCATCGATCATCTGACGGCAGAACTGCTGTCGCGCTAGGTGCCGGCAAGCCTGGCTTGCCGGCGCGCAGGGCTACAGGTTCAGCCTTTCAAAAAGTTGTTGATAAAAAACCATAGGTTGGCCGGGCGCTCTGCCAGCCGGCGCATAAAATAGGGATACCAGGCAGTGCCATACGGGACATAAATGCGCACCCGGCAGCCCTGCTGGACCAACTGCTCCTGCAGGTCGCGGCGAATGCCGTACAACAGTTGGAACTCGTACTCGTGCCTGCCGATAGTATTGCGCTGCGCATATTCATTGGTGGCGTCAATCATCGCCTCATCATGGCTGGCGACGGCCAGATAGACGCCGTTTTTGCGCGCCTCGTCGCTGAGCAGCAGTTGCATCAGCCGGATCATATTGGCGTCCGTATCGGCCTTGGCGGCAAAGGCAATGTCCGGCGGCTCCTTATAGGCCCCCTTGACCAGCCGCACCCATGCGCCTTCCCGGATCAACTGCCTGGCGTCCTGCTCACTGCGGAAGAGAGAGGCTTGCAGCACGACGCCTACGTTGTCAAAGCCCTCACCCTGGCGCAGCCGCCGGTAGACATCCAGCGTCACATCCACCAAGGCGCTTTCTTCCATATCGATGCGCACCCGGCAGTGGTAGCGGCGTGCGCGCTCCAGGATGGTGCGCAGATTGTTGACCGCCAGATTCTCGTTGATCTTAAGCCCAAGCTGGCTGAGTTTGAGCGACACATTGGCGTCAATGTTGGCGGCGTTGATGCGGTCGAGCAGGAACAAGATCTGGTCGCGCGCGGCGTTGGCCTCGTCTGCCCGCTGCACACTTTCGCCGAGATAGTCCAGCGTGGCGCTGAGGTTGCGCGCGTTGAGCTGCCGGGCAGCCGCAATGGCTTCATCGATCGATTCGCCGGCCACAAAGCGGCCGGCAACGCTCCAAGCGGGTGGGAAACCCGTCACCAGCGAGCGCGCCCAGGCGGCGCTGGACAGGTACAGTAACAGCGAGCGCAGCCAGCGCTCACCGTTGCGATAGAACAGCAGCCCGCCGGCGGCGGCGGCCAGCACGGCAAGAATAGCTGCGCCGCGCCCTATCTGGGCTGGAGACGAAGGAACGGGTGAAGGAACGGATTCATGTTGGTGTTGCGGCTGCATACGGCTCTCCTTTTGCTCTTTTCACTTATTCTACATCCAGTGCAGCGGCGGCGGAGTCAGCATTACTGAGGCGAGACAATTTTAAGGCCAACGATGCCGGCAATGATCAATAGAAGACAGACAATGCGCCCGATATCGCGTGGCTCGCCTAAAAACATCATGCCCAAAATGACTGTACCAACGGCTCCAATTCCAGTCCAAACTGCATAACCTGTACCGACCGGAATGGTTTTAAGCGCCTGCGCAAGCAGAAGAAAACCGACAACCATTGCACTGAGTGTTCCCACGCTGGGCCACAGCTTTGTAAAACCTTCCGTGTATTTCAGCCCAATGGCCCACACAACTTCAAGCAGACCGGCAAAAAAAAGATAAACCCAAGCCATAAGACTTCTTCTCCTCAAGTTTGGGTCGTCCCAAAATCTTAGCCAGAGCGTGAGGTCGTCCCCACGCAAGTGTAATTATACCGTATGCATCATTAGCTGATTGAACTTGTGGCGCGCCAACACAGTTCGCTGCACCCAACGGCTGTCGCGTGTAGATGCCGGCGGATTTTCCCGTTCTGCGCCCCACGGCTACAATAAAACAGTTGCTGTTGCCCAATCTATTCCACACCTCTGGTAGATTATGACTGATCCTCTCTCTTGGCTTGATCTGTTGCTTGTAGCATTGGGCGCAGTGGCCGGCGGCGCTGTCAATGCGATTGCCGGCGGCGGCACGCTGATTACCTTTCCCATCCTGACCGCAATCGGTATTCCCGCCGTGGCCGCCAATGTCACCAACACAGTGGCGTTGGCCCCCGGCTATCTCAGCGGAACTCTGGCGCAGCGCAATGACTTGCGCGGGCAGGAGCATCGGCTGCGCTGGCTGGCGCCTGTCAGCATCGTGGGTGGCCTGGCCGGTGGGCTGCTGCTGCTGCGCACCGAAGAGCGTGTTTTTCGCCAACTAGTGCCCTACCTGATTCTGCTTGCCTGCGCCTTGCTGGCGCTGCAAGGCACCGTGCGCGCCTGGCTCACGCGCCGCGCCGCGGCGTCCGGCCATGCGGGTCTGCCGGAGATATGGGCTGTGCTGCCGGTCTTCTTCGCCTCGGTGTATGGTGGTTACTTTGGGGCCGGTCTCAGCGTGATTGTCCTGGCGGTGCTGGGGCTTGTGATTGAGGAGACGCTCACCCGCCTCAACGCGCTCAAACAGGCGCTTGCCTTTTGTGTCAATGTTGCCGCCGCGCTCTTCTTTGTCTTCTCCGGCCAGGTAGTTTGGACGGCGGCGTTGGTTATGGCCGTCGGCGCTGTTATCGGCGGCGTGATCGGCGGGCGCTTTGCCGGCAGTGTCAAACCTGTCGTGCTGCGCTCGGTGGTGATCTCGATTGGCGTAGTTGTCGCCATTATCTATCTGGTGCGCTGAGAAGGTGGATGGGCATTACTCCGCCCATCAGGATTGGGCGTCGCCGATGCACAAGATCCAAAAATCACCGACAAAAGCCGCAAAAGTGTTCGTTGCACCATGATAATCAGGCAAAAGCAAATAGTATTTAGCTGCGAATCGATGTAAAGGTGAGGGATTTCCAGCGCGCTTGTTCTTGACTCCAGTCGGGTGGAGCGGCTGACTCCTGCGCACCTGGCGTGGCAAGGCGCGCAGCTGCGCCGGAGCTGCAGCGAATCTCCACGCTGTAGCGGCTCGCAGGGTGGCCGGCGCGCTCGATACGCCCGCGCAGATCATCTAACCCCTGGCGGATCGCAAATAGTTCGCCGGCCGTGACATCAGGCAGGCTTTGTGCGCCATCGCTGCTGTCGGCGCGGCCATCCAGCAGACGAACAAGCTGCCAGCGCCAGACAATGTTGCTGCCCAAAGCCGGGCCTTGGCTTGCCCATACATTGAGCGCAAACTCCGGTTCACCGCTGCGTTCGCTTTGGAAGAAGCGGTGCACATCCTTGAAATCGCGGCTGAAGCGCGCTGCCGGCAGATCCTGGCGCGCACGCCGCCCATAACCCTTGCTGCTCAGCCGCTCATCCAGGATGGCCACTACGCCGCGGTCGCTGCTGCGCCGAATGAGGCGGCCAAACCCCTGCTTAAGCGCCAGGGTCATCAGCGGCGCCATATACTCGTCAAAGCTGCTGCGTCCTTCCTGTTCCAGTGCGCGCATACGGGCGCCGTGCAGCGGATCACCCGGTGTTGGGAAGGGCATTTTGTCCAGCACGACCATGCTCAGTTCCTCGCCGGGAATATCCACACCTTCCCAAAAGGAGCGCGTGGCCAGCAGAACACTGTGCGGAGTCTCTTTGAACCAGGCCAGCAGGGCATCGCGTGGGGCGTCGCCTTGCGCCCGCACCGGCCAGACCACTGCATTGTCCGCAGCTTGCAGGCGATCATTGACCTGCTGCAGCCCGCTCCAGTTGGTAAACAAGCAAAGCGTGCGCCCGCGGCTTACTTCCAGCAGCCGCTCAATTTCCGCCGCCACGGCATTATAATAGGCGTCGGCGGCCTTATAGTCGTAGGCAGGTAGCGGCGGCTGGTAGAGCAGCGCCTGCTGCTGATAGTTGAAGACCGCCGGCAAAGCACACTCGACGCCGGTCTCGCCAATGCCGCAGCGCGCCTTGAAATGCACAAAGCGGCCATCGGTCGCCAGTGTGGCGCTCGTGCAGATCACCGTGCGGTTTATGGGGTCGCCGTTGTCGTTCTGCGGCTGAAAGAGATGCCGGCTGAGCAGCGCGGCCGGATCAATCGGCGCGGCGTGCACTTCCAGGCTGATGTGGCGGCGGTCAAACAGCCGCACGGCGTAGCGCACCATGCTGGCGTCGAAGCGATCAGTCGCCACCGTGTTTAGTTTATTGGCGGCGCTGTTGATGCCTTCCACCATCAACTCATAGTAGCGATTCTGCTCGGCCACCTCTTTTTCCGGCCGTTCCCCGTGCTGCGCTGCCTGCTCCACGGCAGCAGCATGGGGATTGGTCTGTTTGAGCCGCTGACCCAGCTTGCTCAGAACCCCGCCCAACTGCTTCATGCTCGCCAACTCGTTTTGCAGTTGAAAGGCGTTCTCGCGGTTTTGATTGGCAACTTCTTGAAAAGCCAGCGTGTTGAGAAAACGCAACTGCTCGATCTCTTCCTCCGGCACATATTCCTTGAGCGTCGCCCGCGCCAGCAGCTGCTCGACTGTATAGTCCGTCACCACCGTTTCATACACCGCCGTAGCAATCTGCTCCAGATGGTGCGCCTCATCGATCACATAGACGCTGGCAGGTGGCAGAATTCGCTCGCCGGCAAAACCAAGTTCCAGCGCGTTGAGTAGCAGGTGGTGGTTTGTAATGATCACCTGCGCCTCGGCGGCTGCATCGCGCATAAAATTGATCCAGCAGTCATCGGTATCGTGACGGCAATCGCCGTGCAGACAGTCGTCGGGAAAACTCACCAGGCGTGGGCGCAGGTCACTGTTGAGCACAAAAGGCAGATCGTCTACGTCGCCGCTCTCCGTCTCTTCCATCCAGCCGCGCATGTATTTGACCTGATCATCCTCGCGGTCATAGAGCGAGATATACTTCTGCTCGGCCAGTTCCTTTTCCCATTTCAGATTGCAGATATAGTTGCTGCGCCCCTTGACCACAACGGCCTGGATGTCGCGTCCCAGCACCTGGCGCAGAAAGGGAATGTCTTTTTGCAGCAGTTGGCTTTGCAGCGATTTGTTGGCGGTGGAAACAACCACCGTTTTGCCGCTGAGAATGGCGGGGACAAGATAGGCTATCGATTTGCCGGTGCCGGTGGGCGCTTCGATCAGGGCATGCTTGTGCTCCAAGATGGCCTGCTGCACGGCGGCGGCCATTGCCACCTGGCTGGGCCGCTGCTCATAGCCATACATTTGCCCGGCCAGCGGGCCGCTAGGGCCAAAGAACGCTTCGGCAGCAAAGGCCGCCAAGGCGGGCATGGCATCCGCCGCAGAAGGGACCCCGGCAGCATCAAGATCTCTCTCGCCGCCAGGGCCGGCATTCGGCTCATGATCCGGCAGTGAATCATCCCAGTTTACATCAGATACGGGAGCTTTTTGTCGCTTAGCCATACAGCCCATAATAGCACAAGTGTGCGGCGCAACCAACCGTTTGCGCCGCACAAAAACAGTAGGAGCCGGACAATACGCCCGGCTCCCATTTTGTGTAAAATTGTAGGCCTCCGCCACCTCATTGTGGTGGAGGCAGATCTGACGCCGCTTACTGCGGCGGCAGAATCACGGCGTCGATGGCCTGAATGACGCCATTGCTCGCCGGAATATCGGTGATGACCAACTGGGCGCCGTTGACGAAAAGCTGTCCATCGCGCACTTCAAAGGTGACCGGCTTGCCCTGCAAGGTGGTCGCCTTGAGACCGTCGGTGATGTCCGCCGCCAGAACCTTGCCGGACAGTACATGGTACTGCAGGATGTCGGCCAGTTCCTTGGCTTGCAGCAGTTGGGCTTCGGTCAGGTTGTTACCGCTCAACAGCGACTGGAAAGCGGCATCGGTCGGGGCCAGAACCGTGAAGGGGCCGCTGCCGGACAGTGCATCTTCCAGACCTGCCTGCTGAACAGCCGCCAGCAGTACGGTGAAGTCACCGGCGCTTTGCGCCACGTCTAGAATCGTGCCGGTAGCGGTGGTGGCAGTAGTTGCGCCAACGCCGCGCGTGGTCGTAGCAGTCGTCGTGGTTGTGACCACGGCGCTGTCAGTCATCGTGGTGGTGGTGGTGACCGGCGTCGTCACAGCCGGGCTGGCCGCAACTGTCGCTTCCGGCGTCGCTGCGACTGCCGCAGTGGCCGCCGCAGCCGGAGCTGCAGCCACCGAGCCGATTTCGGCTTCCGTCGGCAGGTTGACTACCTGCCCGATCTCGATCACATTGCAGTCGGCAATATTATTGAAGGCGCACAACTGCTCATACAGACGGTAGTCACCATAGATATCGCGGGCGATGATCGCCAGTGTGTCGCCGGACTGCACCGTATAGGAGCCGCCGGGTTCACCGCTGACGCCGCTCCCGGTCGTCGTTGCCGTCGCAGCCGTGGTGGCGACGGTCGTGGTGGTCGTGGCGGTGGTCGTGACGCCCGCCGTGCCGGCAACAGCGCCGCCTGCCTGCTGGGCCGTCAAGGTCTGGCCTGAATCGTCGATGATCACGGCGCCGGTGGCCGTCAATTCATAGGTGGCCGGGACGCGTGAGTTGTTCTGCACGATGACCGTATAGGGGCCGAAGCCGGTGGCCGTGAAGGAAGCCTGGCGCTTGTTGGAGGTGTCGGGGTCCAAGAAGAACTTGGAGCCGGCCGCCAAGGCAACCGCACTGGGGCTTTCGCCATCTTGATAGCTCTTGAAGCCTGCCTCATTCAGCACCCAGAAGTTGATGCGGCGAGCCAGTTCGGCGCTGTCCTGCGGGTCATAGGTCATGACCAGCGTGATCTCACTGTCGCGAATGGTCGGCTCCAGCCCCAGGAAGTGCTGGCTGTACTGCTCGGGCAGTTCACCCTGCACAACCTCGGCGCGCAGTGGGCCTGCCGGTGCGGCCACGGCAGCAGGCGTCGCCGCTGCTTCGGTCGTCGTAACGGCCTCTGTGGCGACAGCTTCCAGAGTTGCTTCTGCGGCGACAGTGTCGGTCGTCGTTGCCGTCGTCTCCACCGCGTCAGGAGTGGCAGTTGTGTCAGCCATCGCTGCATCATCAGCCATCGCTGCATCGTCGGCTGCCGGTGTGGCGCCTGGTGCACGCACCTGACCGGAATCGTCACTGATCGTGGCGTTCTCGCTCTTGAGCGTGAAGTTGGCATCGGTGGCCGAATCGTTATAAACAACGATGGTGTAGTTGAGGCCGGATGCCTTGAAACTGGCGCCCTGCGTGTTGTCGGCACTGTTGAGGGAGAAGTTCGATGAGCCACGGCCAACGTTGTTGGCGTTTAGCGAGCTACCGTTGAGCACTGCCGTCAGGTTGGCCTCATCAAGGATGTAGAAGCCAACGCCGTTCGTGTCGGCATTGGGGCGATCCCAGTCAGCGTTGACAGTAACCGTATCGTTCAGGTTATTGGGCGTCAGCGCCAACCAGATTTTGGCGAACTGGCCACCGGTGATTGTACCGGTGACTTCCGTCGCCGCCGTCACCTGTTGGACGACTGCCGCCGGCGCTGCCCCCAGAACGACTGTTGCAATACTGGTTGTCAGCAGTGCCGCCACGAGGGCCGCCGCTAACAACCGCTGCCATTTTGTTTTGTTCATTTCCTACCTCCGAATTGACATTATGATGGTTGTGGCATTTTTTTGCGCTGCGTTAAGCAGTGATGACCACAACAATGAACAAGTGCCTAATCTGTACATTATACCGTCGCCTCTGCCTGCACCCAAATAAATGGCCCTGATTTGCTAAAGCAGTTGCAGATGTATCCCCTGCCACTCTACCAACTCGCCGTCGTCAGCGGGCGAGCGGTGGTGTGGTGGGCAAGGGCGTAGGCGTGGGCGGCGTTGCCTGCACATTACGTACATGGTAATCGCTATAGGTATAGTCCTGCCGGACAATTCTCAGACGGAAATCATACGCCCCGCCCGCCAAGAGAGTGAGATCAAGGTTGGCCAGCAGGCTGTTGACGAGTGGGCGGCTGTCGCTAACCAAAAATTGCCAGTTCTCAGCGCCACTGGGCGACCAGTAAATCTCCCAACGCAGCAGGTCAGGTACGGCTGTTGTGCCCACAATTCCCATCACACCTGACACCTGGGCGCCGTCCAGCGGGAAATAGAGACCCGGCGCCGTCTTTTGCGTACTCACCTGATCCTGCTTTTTGAGCACCTTATTGGGCGTCTGGTTGGCAACCCGCAGGCTGCCCACATAGTATTCGTCATAGTTGGCGTCTTGGTAGACGATACGCAATTTCAGATCGTAAAAACCATCGGCCACAGTGGTAGTATCCCATGTATAGAGCAGCGACTGCCACAACTGCTGGTCACTCGCGTACAGCCAACTCCACTGTTCACCGCCGCTTTGCCTGAGATAAAGTTCATAGCGCGCAAAGGGGTTCAGATAGCTTTTGCCATTGGCCGTGCCCAGGATCGGCGTGCTTCCGCGCAGGATCGCACCATTCTGCGGCTCAAAAATGCCTTGCCCGTTGTAGATAAAACTCTGATACAACGGCGTCGGTGTGGCCGTCGGCGGCTGAGGCGTCAGCGCCAGGACAGGTGAAAACGGTTGGGGGGTGCCCAGTTCATTGACGTTGGGCGTTGGGGTCGGCGGGTTGGCATTGCGCACCTCAAGCCGGCGCAAAAATGCCTCCGTGTAATTGCCGTCGCGCCGCACGGCGCGCACACGCAAATCATAGACCCCATCACTCAGTTCATAGGTGTTGAGTACATGCAGCACACCGCTGCGTACAACCTGGCTGCTGGTGGCCAGCCAGCTCCAATTTTCGGCGCCGCTGGGCGAGAGGTGCACCTGATACTGGGCAAAGTCAGTGATCACCGCCGTACCGATAATAGGGGCAAAACCGGCGACTGCATCTCCCGGCTGGGGATGCGTAATCTCGTTGATGATGCGAAAATCCGGCGTCGCTGTTGGGGTGGACAGCGGCCCGGGCGGCGTCCCGAACGGCGTGGGAAAAACGGGCGTAGGCGGAAACTCCGGCGGTGAAATGGGCGACTGCGCCCATACTTGCATCACTGCCTGCGGTCGAGCGCACAAGATCACGATGCCCACCGCCAGCAGCAGGAGCCAGACGCGGCCTCTCAACTGTTGTGGACTCATTTTACTTCCACCTTCTTACTGATAATCGATTTTCCGCCACGCAGTGGTGCCGTGCCGTCGCTGCCGCGAAACCGCCCAGCATTCTCTACACCCAGGCAGCAGTGCTGCCTGGTCAATTTCCGTTTGCTCAATTGGCGACAGTCACCGAGGTGAAATATTCTTCATAGTTGCCATCGCGATGTACAACGCGCAAGCGCAAAACATGGTTCCCATTGGGGTAGTTGGCCGTATTCCACGCCAACATGCCCCCTGGCGACGACAGCGGCTGGTCGCCTACGCCCAAGAAGGATGCGCCCTGCCCGTCTACCAGCACATCTAGCTGCCACTTCCAAAAGTCGGGCAGGCTGGCGACACCCTGGATTGTCACAGTGCCCGCGACAGCAGAGCCGTAGGCCGGCCCATAAAGACCGTTGGCTCCACCTGAAACGGTTGGCGCTGCTTCGGCCACCTCTTGTTCGGGCGTTGGCGTCGCCTCTACGGGTCGCTGCGTGCCACTGGTATTCGCCACAGCCGCCGGCGCATTGAGCGGAGCGCCGATGCTCACGCTGCGCACGCCATTGCCATAGACCGCCACCGCCCAATCCAATGCATGGCCACAGTCGCCCCACACCAACGTGCGCCCATTATTGCGCGACCAGCGCATTACCTCGTTCTGCTCGTCACGCAGACGGTCATTGGTCGCCAGCAGCAGGCGCTGCGCACTCTCCACCTCAAGTTTGCTGCTGTCATTGCGGATAGGTTGGTTCTGCGTTCCCATATAGGGCAGGTCAAGCAGCAGAATCGGCGGTGCAGCCGCATCGACCAGCACTGTGGTAGTTACAAGATTGGTTGCAGTGCTGCTCTGCGTGCTGGTGATCTGCACGCTCTGCGGTGGAGAAAGGGATGGCGCTGGAATGGGGGCAGTGATTGCGCCCACACTCGCCAGCCGCGCGCTGGTTAGCGCTGCCAACACGCCGCGCGATGCAGCCGCCGTCCTTCCGGCCACACTGATGCTTTGCCACTCCATCCCCAAACGGCCGACACCCCTTGGCAGCACAAGAAGGCTGCGCGCCTGCTGATCCTCGGCAGGGGTCAGCCGCATGACACAGACGGCGGGGCGGAAGTTCTGGCCGTTTGTCAACTGCACGTCTACAGGAGCCATCACACCGCTCAGGAAGCTGTCGGCATAAGGGCCGGCGGCGGCCATCCGTTCGAGCCAGCTTTGCGCAAAGTATTCTCCCCCTTCACGGCAGCGCAGTTCCGGCGGACAGGGGCGTGAAACCTGTGTCACACCGAGTGGCGGCTCAAACGCCCACTCTTTTTCATCGGCAGGCGCGTTCAAGCTGCTGAGCAGGGCAGGATCGGCAATCACCGCTTCCATAAATTTGTTCCAGATCGGCCCAGCGCCGGTAATGCCGTCAGCATTGCGCATGGGAGCGCCGTTGTTGTTGCCGGCCCACACCCCCGCCACCAGATACTTGGTAAAGCCGACCGTCCAGTTGTCACGGAAGTTGGTAGTTGTACCCGTTTTGGCTGCCGCCGGGCGGCTCAAGTTCAGACGGCTGTTTTCGCCGAAGACCGCTGCGCGTGCGGCATTGTCGCTGATGATGTCTGTGACCAAGAAGGCTGTTTCCGCAGAGACCGCCTGGCCGGACGGCCGCTGCGGCGGAATCTGCACCCGCACGCCGTCGCTGGTCATCACCTGGCGCACCGGCGTCGGCTCGACAAAGCGCCCGCCATTGGCCAGCGCCTGGTAGGCTGCGGTCAAGTCATACAAGCTCACTTCGGTGCCGCCTAAGGCGGTGGACAAACCATAGCTCTCCAGCTTCGCAGGATCAAAGTTAGAGATGCCCAGTTTATTGGCTGTCGCAACAAACTCCGCCGGTTCAATGCCGTCAAAGAGTTTGACGGTCGGTACGTTGAGACTGTTGGCCAGCGCCGTGCGCACTGTAATTGGCCCGCGGAAACGTTTGTCGTAATTTTCCGGCCGATAATTTTGACCCGGCACAGCAGTGGGATATTTGACGGGCAAATCCCAGAGCAGCGTGGCCGGGCTGATCAACCCTTTTTCAAAGGCTGTAGCATAGACAATAGGCTTGATGGCGCTGCCGGGCTGGCGCAGCCGCAGCGTAACGTTGACCTGGCCGCCGATGGCATCGTTGGTATAGTCGGCGCTGCCAACCATCACGAGTATCTCCGCCGTACCCGGCTTGAGGGCGATCAATGCAGCGTTGTTTAAGTTGTAGTTGGGACGCAGAGCATCAACATTTTCGCGCACGATCTGCTGCGCCAGGTTCTGCATATCCAGGTCGAGCGTTGTATTGACGGTCAGCCCTGAGCGCAGCAGGTTGTACCCTTGCGGCGAGCGATCGATATACTGGATCAAATATTGCAGAAAATGGGGCGCCAACTGGGGGCGGTTGTTGGGGTCGTCAGTCAGCGTGATCGGCTGCGCAAAGGCGGCATCGGCTTCGAACTGGCTGATGTAGCCGCGGCGAGCCATCAGGTCGAGCACAATGCGCTGGCGCTCTTTCGCCCCCTCCAGGTTGAGAAAAGGGTCCAGCAGCGCCGGCTGCTGCGGCAGACCGGCAAGCAGGGACGCCTCCGCTAAGGTGAGTGTGGAGGCAGTTTTGCCGAAATAGGTGCGCGCAGCCGCCTCCGGCCCATAGGCAAGATGGCCAAAATAAGCCATATTTAGATACAGTTCAAGGATTTCGTCCTTGCTGTACAACTTCGTCAGATCCTGCGCCAGCAGCACCTCGCTGATCTTGCGCTCCAGTGAGCGGCTGAAACGCTCGCTGGGCGGCAGAAACATCATGCGCGCAAGCTGCATGGTGATGGTGGAAGCGCCGGACATGGCGCCGTCGCCTTGCGTGCTCTGCACAATGGCGCCTACCAACCGGCGCGGCTCAATGCCGCCGTTCTGGAAAAAGCTACCGTCTTCAGTGGCGACCACGGCGTCAAGCAGGTAGGGTGAAGTGCGCGATAGAGGGATCCATGTGCGGCGGCCTTCGTCAAACAGCTCAGCGATGACGCGGTTGTTGCGGTCATAGACGACGCTGCTTTGAAAAGCGCGCGGCTCAGGGCCGGGCTGGTAGCGCTGGAGATAGCGATCGGCGATGGCGAGCGTGCCGCCTTCCACCCGTGGCCCCAGTTGAAACTCGGCGGCGTACTTGTTCAGGTAAAAGGTGACGGCACTCTCCGCTACAGCACCCGGCACGGCACGTAACTGCGGCGCCGGTGTGTTCGGCCCACCGCAACTGGAGAGCAGCAGGCTGAGGCCAATCATCAACACCAACAGGCGGTAGACGGAGAGACGCTGTGCAGACGAATCCGCCAAGGAGCTACCCAACAAGGTTTTGCCAAACATACTCACACTTTACCTCCGCCCGTTATCAAAGGCGCACGTGAATCCGCATATATACTCGTCCGGTCAGAGCGGCGGCGCTTGCCATACAAGCCTTGCCGAGAAAACACTTACAAACCAGTTTACTGACAAAACAGGCAACAAGCAACCGGCGCACCCAATGCGGCGAAGGGGACAGCGTTTATGAAAGTTGCAGCACCCACAATTTGGAGAGTTCCGCAGCGTTGTAGGAGTTGGCGAAGAAATCATCTGACAGCTGAAATCGGCGGTGTTTGCCAACGCCATTCAGACAACGCCGCCGGCAAATGTTGAGTTCCCAAAAACAGGGTGGCTTGCGACGGCGCACACTGGCTGACAACGACGAGGAAACAGACTGAGGATGGGAGGTGTCATAAGAGAGGCGACGGCCGGATTTGAACCGGCGATGGGGGTTTTGCAGACCCCTGCCTTACCACTTGGCTACGTCGCCTGGAAATACTGTCCAACAATACGCAAATGGTAGCATCAGGCCGGTGAATTGTCAAACAAAGCGGGTGGTGCAGACAACGCTTACACGGAATTTCGCAGAAGGCAGTTTTGCTCCTTTATCCCTTTTCCTACTACACTGCAGCTATGTCTGCACAGTTTCAGGATGAAATACTGTATTGCGCCCGCTGCGGCATCTCCTTTCTCTGGTCACAAGAAGAGCAGAAATGGGCGCAGGAGGGGCCGGCGCCTACACTGTGCCCCGGCTGCCGCCATCTGCTGCCGGCGGAGGGCCGTGAGCGGGGACAGGTCAAGTGGTACGACCCGCGCAAGCGCTTCGGCTTTCTGACCCGCGCCGGCCAGCCTGATCTGTACGTGCACCGCAGCGCGCTGCCCAGCAGCCGCCCGCTGCGCCCCGGTGATCTGGTTGAATTTCGCGTGCAGCAGACGGAGCGCGGCCTGGCGGCGTTTGACGTGATGTTGGTGGAGCCGGAAGCGGCGGCCTCCCTCTCGACTGCAACGGCCCCCGGCCGCGGCATGTAGCGCCTCGTTCGTACTCGCTTTCCCTCTCGCCTCCACCCCTTCGCCGGCTCGTTGCACTGGCCTCCATCCATCCGGCTTTCACACAATTGCAACCCTTCCAAAACGTCTTTCCGGCAGGATAAGTGCAGTAAGCGCTGCCGCTGTGCCGGCGGCGGATCAATGCCGTTTTCGTGCAATCCGCCCGTGAATTCTGAGGAGACAACCTTTTATGTACGAGCAGACACTCGCCGCCAAAATGAATCAGGAGTGGGCTACTGCGCCGCGTTGGGCCGGCGTTGCGCGCCCGTATACGGCTGAACAAGTACTGCGCCTGCGCGGCAGCTTCACCGTCGAATACACGCTGGCGCGCATGGGCGCTGAGCGGTTGTGGGAACTCATGCAGACGGAACCGTTTGTGCGCACGCTGGGCGCCATCACCGGCAACCAGGCCGTGCAGATGGTGCAGGCCGGCCTTCAGGCCCTCTATATGAGCGGCTGGCAGGTCGCCGGCGACAACAATACCTCGCTGGAGACCTACCCCGACCAAAGCCTCTACCCGGTGGACAGCGTACCCAATGTGATCCGCCGCATCAACAAGGCTCTCCAGCGCGCCGACCAAATTGCGCACATGGCCGATAAGCATGACATTTACTGGATGGCTCCAATCGTGGCCGATGCCGAATCAGGCTTTGGCGGCGCGCTCAATTCGTTTGAGTTGATGAAGTTTATGGTCGAGGCGGGCGCGGCCGGCGTTCACTTTGAAGACCAGCTCTCTTCAGCCAAAAAGTGCGGACACATGGGTGGCAAGGTGCTGGTGCCCATGCGCGAGTTTGAGCAAAAGCTGATCGCCGCCCGCCTGGCCGCCGATGTAATGGGCGTGCCCACGCTGCTAGTGGCCCGCACCGACGCTGACTCGGCTCAACTGTTGACAACCGATGTGGACCCGCGCGACGTGCCCTTTATCCAGCACAATGACCGCACCCACGAAGGCTTTTTCTATATCAATGGTGGTCTGGAATACGCCATCGCCCGCGGGCTGGCCTATGCGCAGTATGCCGACATAATCTGGTGCGAGACCTCGCACCCGGACGTAGGCGAAGCGCGCGAATTTGCGCAGGCCATCCACGCCGAGTACCCCGGCAAGCTGCTGGCCTACAACTGCTCGCCGTCGTTCAACTGGCGGCGCAATTTGGATGAAAGGACCATCGCCACCTTCCAGGAGCAGCTTGGCGACATGGGCTACAAGTTCCAGTTTGTCACCTTGGCCGGCTTCCACTCCTTGAACTCCAGCATGTTTGACCTGGCCCGCGGCTACCGCAAGTCGGGCATGGCGGCCTACACCAAGCTGCAGGATCACGAGTTTGAGATGGAAAAGGAGGGCTTTACCGCCGTCAAGCACCAGAGCTTTGTCGGTGCGGGTTACTTCGACGAGGTGCAGATGGCCATCAGCGGCGGCACCGCCTCCACCACCGCCATGCACGGCTCGACCGAGGAAGCACAGTTCGTCGCCACGCCGTGAAGTAGTTTTGGTATAAACAAATCTTTACAGTCGCTGGCCCAAGACCGTTCGGTTTTGGGCCAGTCTTTTTTCTGCCTTGTGCAACTGCAAACGCTCCAATTGCGCAATCGGCCCCTTGCGATCTTCTGTGCCCAATCAGGAAGGGGGCGTACAACGTTGCTGCAAAAAATCGCCCCCTTGACAACTTTGCTGAAAGCTGACAATTGTGTTACACTGGACATGTACAAAGCACGGCAATGGTTGCCGCGCCTGTGGCAAAATCAAAGGAGATCGTGCCATGATTAAGCATCGCGTATTGGTACCCACCGATGGGTCCCAATTCTGCCGTCAAATTTATCCCCAAATTACCAGATTTCTGCCGCCGGAAGAAACCGAATTGATCTTTCTGCGCGTCGGCCAGCAGCCGGAGGGCCGAGTCGGTGCACCGCCGCGTCCCGCCGCCATGAATGTCAGCGTACCTATGTACGATACACATCGTGATGCCGAGTACGCCGCTCATCCCATCTACGCCAGCCAGGAATACGACAGCGCCGAGGCGGAGATCAAACAGATGATGTGGGAAGATGCGCGGGAACTGCAGGAGGCCGGCTACCAGGTGCGCGTCGAAGTGCGCTTTGGCGACCGCGGCAGTGAGATCATCAAGTACATCGAGTACAACCCGGTGGATATGGTCGCGATGACCACCCACTGGCGCACGGGCATCCAGAAGCTGATCTTCGGCAGCGTAGCTCAGCAGATTGCCGGGCATATCAGCGTCCCGATCCTGATGATCCGCCCCGAACACGGCGACAACTAAATAGACTGTAATAAAAATTAGCTGCATAAAAAAGAAGGGTGGCGTTGCGCCACCCCTCTTTTTGTGCAGCCGGGCCGGCCGCCTAACCGGCAAACAGCGTCGTCAAATTGGAGCGCTTGACCAGCTCCTCCATCTCTGCATCCGCTGGCCGCTGCGTGTAACGGGAGGCGGCGTCCAGCACCGCCGGCAGCAGGTGAATGTCGCCTACCGTGTTGAGGAAGATGCCTGGCCGCCCCAGCACCCAGGAGACGGCCATGTCGATGTCGGCCTGCTGCTCCAGCGGCTCATACCAGGTGCTGCGCGTCGGCGAAGTCGTTGCCCACGGCCCGCGCAGGATGCCCTTGATGGTTTGCACGGCCACGTTGCGTTCTTGACACATCTTGACCAGCGTTTCGAAGTCGTGTTCGTAGACTTCGTTCTGCATCATAGTAAAATTGTAGGGCAGGAGCACCGAGTCAAAGTCGAAGCGATCCAGCGCGCGGCGGTGCATGGCGGCAATGGTTGTGCCGTGGCCGGTTACGCCGATAAAGCGCACCAGCCCCTGCTCGCGCGCCTCAATGCAGGCTTCCAGCGCGCCGCCCGGCCCCATCGCCGTCGCCCACTCATCAGGATGCGCCAGCGAGTGCAGTTGGATCAGGTCCACCTGGTCTACACGCATACGCTCCAGCGAGCGGTGGATCGATTCTTTGGCCGCGACATAGGTGCGGTCGCCGGTTTTGGTGGCCAGAAAGAAATCTTTGCGGTGCTTGGCCATCCACGGCCCGATGCGCAGTTCGGCGTCGCCGTAGCTGGCTGCCGTGTCGATATGGTTGACGCCATATTCCAGCAGCACATCCAAGGTGCGATCCGCATCCGCCTGCGAAACGCTGCCTAGAGCGGCTGCGCCAAAGAGAGTGACTGTGCTCATGTGGCCGGTGCGGCCAAAGGGACGTTTTTCGATGGGAGCATGGGTGCTCATAGTCGGTCCTTTCGTGTAAAGGTTTATATAGAGTGAGGGGCAGCCGTACTTATTTCCGTGCTCGACTGCTTTTCATTCTAGTAGATCGGTGGACAAACGGGAAACCGCCGCTTGCATAATGACCTGCATAATGAGGAGAGCGCCCTCATGCGAGAACGCTCTCCTTGCTTCTATCTAGACTGACTGCCTGCTTTAGAAGCCCGCCGGCAGCAGCGACGTGAGGTCGCCGGGCCGCTCGATCTGGTCACTAGCCAGCTGATCGCTGAGCCAGCTTTGGAAGGTCTGGCTGCGCTCCTGGGCAAGCTGATTCTCATCCTTGGCGCGCGCTGGGTCTTTCTCCAGCACCTCGATCAGATGATAGCCGAAGTCGGTCTTAACCGGTTCGCTCACCTGGCCGACCGGCAGCGCGAAGACAGCTTCCTCAAAGGGAGCAACCATCCGCCCCTTGCCGAACCAGCCCAGATCGCCGCCGTTGGCAGCCGACCCGGTGTCGTCGCTGTAGGCTTGGGCCAGCGCAGCAAAGTCCTCGCCGGCCAGAATGCGGCTGCGCAGTTCATTGGCGAGCGCCAGCGCTTCGGCGTCCGTGTACGGCCCATGCGTGCCGCTGATCACCTGGGTGTCCGTGATGCCGGCTGTGCCTGTTACACCTGCCGTGCCGGTCATATCAGCGGTGGACGTGACGCCGGTGGTGGACGTGACTGCCACAGTCGGGCCAACCGCCGCGGTGTCGGTGACTGCCGCCGTATCGGTGACAGTGTTCGTGTCCGTCACAGCCGTACTGCCGGTCATATCTGCACTGGTGGTCACGTCGCCGGTTACAGTGACTTCGCCGGTAGGCGTCACGCTCAGGCCACTATCGATGGCGGCGGTCAGCGGCTCGGTGCCGGTGATCGGCGCCTCCGGCGTCGGTTCGGCCACCGTCAGCAGGATGTGGCGTGCGTGCACCTGCTCTTCCGTGCCTACCACTTTTTCTTCGCCGATAGCGGTGGCCAGCTTCTCGCGCAGCAGCCGCGCCCGGATAATGTCGCGGTACTCGTTGATCGACAAGCCGGAGGAAGCCTGCAAGCTGCTTTCCAGCGTAGCCAACCCTTCGGTGAAGCCGGTATCGGTGATGACCGCAGCCGGCGGCGGTTCGGTGGGCGTAGCCGCAGCTTCGGTGGTGGTGATGGCGGCACTCGGGTCCGGGGTGGGAACAGCGGTCGGTGTGAACTGCGCCGCTGTGGCCGTAGCGGCAACCGCCGCTTCCGCCGTAGCCGTCGCCTGCGCTTCCGTGACCAGGCCGAGGCCGTTGGCCACCTCTTCGCGCAGCGCAACCTCCACCTCTTCATCGCTCACCGTAATGCCGCGCGCTTCCGCTTCCCTGGCAATCACGATGTCTTCGATCATACTGTCCAAAGACTGCGAGCCGATGGAGAAGGGGCTGGCCAGCGTGGCCTGCAGTTGAGCGATCTGGGTCTGAAAAAAGCCCTGGCCGCCAAACTGCTGTTCCAACTGCTGCAGCCGCGTCAACTGGTTCTGCATTGAATTGCGGTCAAAGCGGACGCGGCGCTGAAACTGCGATGTGGAGATGCTGACATCGCCCACCTTGGCGGCTGCCATGTTGGGCAGCACCAAAAACTGGTAGACGACGCCAACCAGCACCAGCGCAACAGCCAACCCCAGCGCTATGCCGATAAAGGTAAAAAGCTTTTTGTGCCGTTCGCGGTCGCGATGACGCAGTCGTTCTTCCTTACGCGAGATCGCGCGTTCTACTTCTTCTTGGTGCGCCTGATCTTGTCGCTTGGACATAGGACTTACCTGCGTCTCCGCACCTGGCGGGTCTGGTCAGCCGTGTACGGCAGCAGGGCGAGATGGCGTGCTCGCTTCACCTCACGCACGATGCGGCGCTGCATTTTGGCGCTGACACGGGTCTTGCGCCGGGACATGATGCGCCCGCGCCGGTCCAGAAAGCGTGACAGCAGCGGCACATTTTTGTAGGTTACGTCGTCGACCTTGACATCGCTGCCGACGCGACGACGTTCGCCTTTGTCGCGCTCGACATACTCTTCAGGGGCAGCAAAGCCTTCTTCCTCTTCCCCATCGCCGTCTTCGACTTCACCGTCTTCGACTTCATCTTCCATTTCATTTTCAAGCTCGGCCGCCGTCTCTTCTTCGTCGCGCACCGGGCGGGCGGGCTGGGCTTCCAATTCAGGTGTGGAACTCACTTGCTCATTCATGTTGGTATTTTCCTTTAACGCCTGGCGGCTGATTAATATTCGTCCTGACGCATCAACAAATAACGAATCACATCCTCGCTGAAGCGCAAGGTGCGATCCAATTCGTCAGTGCCGGTGGGCGGCATCGCAAAGCGATGCAGGATATAGTACCCTTCAAAATAGCGCCTAATGGGATAAGCCAGATTGCGCTTGCCCCACGGCTCCGTAACGATGTCCGTGCCACCTTGCGCCTCGATCAGATCCCCCATCCGCTGCTCAAAGCTTTGGAGGGCGGTCTCATCCAAGCCAGGTTGGAGGACGTAAACCAACTCGTACTCTCTTGTTTCTGCACCGTTCATTGCGTGTAAAACTCCTTATGCTCTTTCTCTGGAGATGCCCGCAAGCAAACCCTGCGAACAGAAAGAACGAGGGGCCGGGGTGCACCGGTAAATCCCCTCGTTGCAAACCACCATTCAGTCTACCACCTATGTGCAGCGCCAACAAATTTTGGCGGGTCAGACAGCAAATAGATTGCGTTTGCTGCACCAGTCACTCTATAATCCACCCATGACAAACGGAACCAATCACGCCACCAATCAGATAAGCACCAACCAGGCAACCGCCTACCCGCAACTGCGCCCGCTCGACGTGCGCCCGCTGGTGCACGAAGGCGATCCCTATCTCCTGCTGCGCGACCCACAGCAGTTGAGCGAACATCAACTGTTGGTGCCGCAGCCGCTGGCCGCTGTACTGGCCTTTTGCGACGGGCATCACGACCTGTCTGCAATGCTGGCAGCCTTTCAGCGTCGCTATGGCTTTGAACTGCCGGAGCAAAGCGTCGGCGAACTGCTGGAGGCGCTGGACGCAGCCGTCATGCTGGACAATGAACGTTCCGCCGCCGCCTATGCAGCCGCACGCGCTGCATTTCGTGCGGCGCCCTTTCGCACGCCTGCCTTAGCCGGCCCCGCCTATCCGGACGATGAAAAGGCGCTCTGGCGTTTGCTGCAGGATTACCTTGAAGAAGCGGAAGAAGCCGTGCATGTCTCGCCCGTGGCGGTGGATTGGTCCAGGCCGGTCGGGCTGCTCAGCCCGCACATCGACTACAGCCGCGGCGGCGCCGTCTATGCGCAAATCTGGCAGCGGGCGGCGCAGGCGGCGCGTGAAGCGGAGTTGGTCATCATCTTGGGCACCGATCACTATGGCAGCGATCTGTTTACGCTGACCCGCCAGAATTATGCCACGCCCTATGGTGTGCTGCCGACCGACACCGCCATCGTAGATCAACTGGCGGCTGTCATCGGCGAGGAAGACGCCTACGCCGGCGAGCTGCGCCACCGCGGCGAACATTCGCTGGAACTGGTCGCCGTCTGGCTGCACCACATGCGCGCTGGGACACCGGTGGCGGTCGTCCCCATCTTGACCGGGTCGTTCCAATCTTTGCTCGAAGCCGGTGCAGAGCCGCAGGAGCACGCCGTGATCAGCGCTGTCGTCTCCACCTTGCGACAGGCA
Source organism: Caldilineales bacterium (assembly GCA_038205395.1). Lineage (GTDB taxonomy): Bacteria > Chloroflexota > Anaerolineae > Caldilineales > Caldilineaceae > Fredericiella. Next base: position 29,010 of record JBBRBX010000020.1, on the reverse strand, counting down.
ATGGCTGGGCGGCGTGTGCTGGTTGTAGCGTCGGGGGACCTGGCGCATGTAGGGCCGGCCTTCGGCGGGCGCCCGCTGACCACAGCGGGACGGACGGAGTTGGCGGCAGCCGACAGCGAACTGCTGGCCGCCTTGTCTGCCGGTGATTCCGCAGCCTTTCTGGCCGCCATCCGCCGTGAGCACAACCGCAACAATGTCTGCGGCGTTGCACCCATTGCGCTGACGATGCAGTTGCTGGGCGATTTGCCGGGTGAACAGTGGGGCTATGCCACCTGCCCAGCAGATGACAACGACACCTCCGTCGTGACGGTGACAGGCATGATGTTTGCCTAGTGCACCCGCCGGCGGTTAGCCGCTTTTGCAGCGTGGGAACAATTGCCCGCCGCTGTCCGTCCTAAAGGAAGTTCCGGAGCAGAGCAGCTCTAAACGTCTAGACGGCAGGCAAACAACCCAAATTGCAAGCGGGCGTCATGGAAGCGACCTGGCCCGCTTGACGCAACAAATGCAGGTAAGGGAGGAAAAACCTATGCAACTGACTTTGAATCGCACATTCGTCGCCGCCGCGCTTGCGGCAGCAGTATGGCTCGGCGCAGCCGGCTCGCCCGTCGCCCGCGCCCAAGACGCCACGCCTACCCCGGCGGCGGCTGTCAGCGACGCTGCAGCAGGCGCCGGCCCGGTGGCCACCAACCAACTGCCGCGCACGATTACGGTGGTGGGTGACGGCACCGTCAACATCAAGCCTGACGTGGCGCGCGCCAACATTGGCGTCGAGGTGCTGAACGCGTCGGTGGATGATGCCGCAGTGGAAAACAACCGTGTCACCACACAGGTGCTGGCGGCGCTTAAGGAAATGGGCATTGCCGAAGAGGATATCCAGACCTCCGGCTACAGTGTCTTCTCCGAGCGCTACAGCCCCGATGGCTCGCCCAGCACGGAAGTGCAGTATCGCGTCACCAACACGGTCAATGTCTTGATCCGCGATCTAGATCAGGTTGGTGCGGTGCTGGATGCTTCGATCAAGGCTGGCGCCAACAGCATCTATGGCGTTGAATTTCTGCTCGACGACCCAACCACTGCCCGCTCGGCTGCCCGCAAGCTGGCGGTGGAGAATGCCGCCGCCACTGCCGATGAGCTGGCCGGCCTGGCCGGCGTCAACGTTGGACGCATCATCAGCATCAGCGAAGTGATCGGCTCCAGCGGCGGCATTTACAGCAACCAGTTCACCCAGTTCTCCACCGGCGTGGGTGGCGCTAGGATGGATGCCCCGATTGAACCGGGCCAACTGCGCCTGACCATGCAGTTGCAGGTCATCTACGAATTGACCGATTAATCACGGTCGATAGGTTCAGTGCGGTTAATCACCGGCTGATGCCGGCGGCAGATTCCACGCAGGTGCTTTCTGCGTGGAATCTGCTGCTTTCATGGATGTCTGACCCTGTAAGCGCAACTGCTGCAAATTAGTCCATCCTGCTGCATACGCAGTTACTCCTAAGCTGTTACACTGTATGCGCAGCAACAATTATCGCAACGGAGAAGCTGGATCAGGGAGGACGCATGGATATACTCGCGCTGGGATTTTCCCTCTTGGTGGCGCTGCTGTTTGGGGTGCTGATTGGCTGGTGGGTTGCGCGTTCCGGCAAAAAACAGTTGGCGGATCAGTCGCTGCAGCTGGATGCGGAGCTGCGCGATGCGCAAACGCAGTTGAATGCTGTGCGCACGGAAGTGCAGTTGCAGCGCGACGACTATGAGGCCAAGCTGCGCACAGTGCAGGTGGACATTGCCAAACGCTCGGCTGACATTGCCGAAGAACGCACAAGCTTGAGCAATTCCATCGGTGACTATGAAAGCCGCATCCGAGATTTGCAGAGCGGGCTTGATGCGCGTGCCGCCGAGTTGGAAAATGAACGCGCACGCGGCCAGGATACCGAGACGATTTATACGCAAAAGGTCCAGGTGTTGGAGGAAAATCTTACTGCGCGCCTGGCCGAACTGGAACTGGAGCGCCAGCGCAGCAGGCAGTTGCAAGCCCAGCTTGACGAAACTGCCGTTCTGCCGGCAACGGCACAGACCCAAACGGCTGAGGCCGCTGCCGTCAACCCCGAGATCGAGCAGCGTAGTACGTCGCTTGATTTAGCGGCGGAAACGCAAGATGCAGCCGGTGAGGGCAGTGAAGAGCAGGAGGGCGCTGCGGACGGCGCTGAAAATAGGGAACCAATCGATCTTTGAAGAAAAACTCTACCGCGCCGGCGTCGTCAGCTTCTGGGAGCTGGCGGGTATGCCTGATCAAGAGTTGGTGGAACTGCTGGATCTCAAGCGGTTTCAGGCGGTCGATGTTGGCCGCTGCGACGCCCGAACAACTGGCTGGCATCTGCCAGGCGCCGGCCTTTCGCCGGCCCAACTATGCGTTCTGGCTGGAACAAGCCCGGCAGATGGCGGCCTTAGTGTAAGGATTTACTGTTTGTTGTGTATACGAAAACGAGTCCGCCTCCCCATAGCCATTCTCCTGATGGCCGTGTGGACTATTTTTGTGCTTGCTGCACCACCGGCAGCGGCCGCACCGCCTGAACAGCAGCCCCTGCGTATTGCCGTCAAACCGATTGCCCCGTTTGTGATGGTGGACGACGCCGGCGAACTGTCCGGCTTTAGTATCGATCTCTGGGAAGCCATTGCCGACACCCTCGATTACCAGTACCAGTGGGTGCAGGTCAAGACGGTGGGCGAGCAGTTGGCGGCTGTTACGCAGCAGCAGGCGGACGCCGCGATTGCCGCTATCTCGATCACTGCAGCGCGCGAAGAGCAGATGGATTTCTCCTTTTCCTACTTTCAATCGGGGCTGGGCATCCTGACGCCGGCGCGCTCGCCCCTGTCTGGCTTCAATGCCGTGGCCCTGGCCTTCTCACCTGCACTGCTGCGCCTGCTGGCCGCAATCTTTGTGCTGCTGCTGATCGTCGGCCATCTGGTCTGGTTCTTTGAACGCAAGCGCAACCCTCATTTTCCCCAGGACTATTTGCATGGCATCTGGGCGGGCATCTGGTGGGCCGGCGTCACGGTGACGACCGTCGGCTACGGCGACAAAACCCCCACCTCGGCGGCAGGCCGGCTGGTGGGGCTGATCTGGATGTTTGCCGGGCTGATTGTGGTGGCCAACTTCACCGCCGCCGTCACTGCTCAGTTGGCGGTGAATGAGCTGCGCGGCACGATCAGCGGCCCGCGCGACCTGCCCGGCAAACGCATTACCACCGTGGCCGGCAGCACAGCGGATGAGTGGCTGACCGGGCGCGGGCTGCCGCATATCGCCACCACCACCATTGACGAAGCCTATGGCCGGCTGAATCGTGGCGCAACGGAACTCATCGTGTATGACTACCCAGTGCTGCTCTATTATACGCTGGACGAAGGCGGCGGGTCGAGCAAACTGGCGGGCGGCCCCTTCAGCGTGGAAGAGTATGGAATTGCCTTCTCTGCGCATAGCCCGCTGCGCGAGCAAGTGAATCGGGCGCTGCTCCAGTTGCGCGAGGAAGGAGTGTACGATCAGATTTATACTCGTTGGTTTGGGGTCAGGCCCGGTGCGCTGGGCCGGCAGCCGGCAGCCGCCCTTTTCCAGCCAAACTACAACGTCCCCGGCCGGCCACCATTGGCCCCAGAGACGTTGTTTCCGCCGCTTTGATCAGGCAGTGATTCGGTTGCGGCTAGCTTTTACTGCTTCTGGTATGCACTGAAGAGTGTATGCTGATCGTCTCCAGGGGGGCATGGCCCAATGCGCAAATCTCATGCGCTTCGCCCGCTTCGATCAACAGCAGAGAACCCGGCTTCAGATCAATACGGCGGCCACCTACATAGGCATAGCCTTGCCCACATGTGACATAGACCCACTGGTCATCCTTCGCCACAGATGCTGCGGAGCCGGCAATCGAGTTGCCTGGCTCCAACACGACAGTTGCCGCCTGCATGTGGCCGGTATCGGTCGATACATGCGCCCCATCGGCCGTCACTGTCGTATGCAATGTCATACCGACCCCATCTTAGACGCATCTTTGGGCGTTACGGCTTTACGCTGTTCCGTATTTTCCGCAAACCGTTTGAAATTTTCCAGATCGTGCTCCAGACGGCTCTCCGGATTGGCAAAAATTTCGGCGACAATTTCGCCGGCCAGACCCGCAGGCGGTACATACATCAGGCTGACCGCGATCTCCGTCTGGTTATCCGGCAGCCCATTGAAAGTCACCTGGCCGCTGGTCTTGACATTGGTGTCGTCCGTGTCGATGCTGCGCCAGGCAATCCGCTTGTCGGTGTCCATACGCGTCGTCTCAGCGTCCCATTCCGCCTTATAACCAAACGGCCCGTTCATGACCCAATGGCTGCGGTTGGTTCCGGTAATCGTGACAGCTTCGATGTACTTCATAAACTGCGGAAACATGGCAAAGTTCGACCATATGGCATACATCTGTGAGGGCGAACCACCAACGGTAATGGTTTTTGTTACTGTGTTAGACATTCTTTAGCTCCTTATAGATAGATTGATCCATGAACTTGTTTCCGGAAGACGAACGTCAGCAGATCATGCTCAGCCCGCACCGGGTGGGTCGCTGGCTGGGAACGATTCCCATGACGCCTGTTCGACCGGATCAAGGGCGCGCTCTTGTTCCATCCAGCGCTCAATTTCGTTGTTTTCAGATTCAGCGGCGTCGCTGTGGCCGCTGATGGCTGCGCCGGCGCTGCGCAATGCGTCCTGCGCCAGTTCATCCTGCCCGCGCGTATCAATGTTAGCCCGTGAGTAGAAGGCGCAACGTCCCGTCACCCCGCGATACACCATATATGCGCTAATCAGCGCCAGGCTGACATAGACAAACAGCTTACGTGAAAGCAGCAAGAGGCCTACGCCACCAGCCGCAATCGAAGCGATACGCTCAATACTGCCCACATTCATGGGTTGCTCGGTGTAGCCGTCACCAGGGCCAACTTGATCGCTAAACTTATTGGTGCTGCTCGTCATTTGTATCTCCTTTGCTACAGACTGCTGTTCGTACAGACTGCCGCTCATATAGACTGTCGATAGCAGCCAGGATACAGGGCAATGTCATCTTTGTCAGCGGACGGATGTATACAAGAAGGTTATGATTCGGGATATGCAAACCGGCCGTGTAGCCCCATCCGGCCAGGGCTGGGGTATAATATAGGCTGCTTGTCCGGCCAAGTAGGCTGGTAGAGCTTAATAAGAAACTATGGATACAAAAATGGATGGCTTAATCCCCAAACCTCAATCAATCACCCGGGCGGGAGGCGCGTTTGTGTTTGGCTCCGGCGCCGCCATTGTGCTCGAGCCGGCGACGCCGCCCGTGCGTGCGGTAGCGCAACAGTTGTCCGAACTGCTCCACGCAGCCACCGGGGCCGCCGTGCCGATTGTTGAAGGCAAAGAGCCGCAGCCGGGGCAGATTACCTTGCAGTTACTGCCGGATGCGGCAAGAGACACCGGTCAGGAGCTGGCGTTAGGCGCAGAAGGCTATCGGCTGAAGATTACGCCTGCTGCGCTGCGGATTGAAGCCCAGCAGCTCGCCGGCTTTTTCTATGCTTTGCAAACCTTGCGCCAACTGCTGCCCCCTCCCGGCCAGAGCACAGAGAGTTTACAACTGCCGGCGGGAGAAATTGTGGATTTTCCGCGCTTTGGCTGGCGCGGGGCTATGCTCGATGTAGCACGTCACTTTTTCGCCGTCGAGGATGTCAAGCGCTATATCGATCTATTGGCGTTCTACAAATTTAACCGGCTGCATCTGCACCTGACCGACGACCAAGGCTGGCGCATCGAAATCAAATCCTGGCCGCAGTTGACGCTGACCGGCGGCGCAAGCGCCGTCAACGGTGACAAAGGCGGCCATTACAGCCAGGAAGATTATGTCGAGTTGGTGGCTTATGCCGCCGAACGTTTTATCACCATTGTGCCGGAAATCGATCTGCCCAGCCATACCAATGCAGCGTTGGCCGCCTATGCTGAATTGAACTGTGACGGCCAGGCTCCGCCGCCCTACACAGGCACGGAAGTCGGCTTTAGTTCGCTGTGTGTGGATAAGGAGATCACCTACCAATTTCTGGATGACGTACTGCGCGAACTGGCGGCGCTGACGCCTGGCCCTTATCTGCATATCGGCGGCGACGAGGCGCACTCGACGCCGCCTGCAGCCTATGCCCGTTTTATGCAGCGTGTCCAGCCGCTGGTGGAGAAATACGGCAAGCAAGTAGTAGGCTGGGAAGAGCTGGGCCAGGTAGCCTTGCTGCCCGGCACGCTGGTGCAGCAATGGAACACGGATCCGGCGCGGATTGCGCACACGCTGCAAGCTGTCGAACAGGGGGCGCAGGTGATCATGTCGCCCGCCGCGCGTGCTTATCTGGATATGAAGTACAACGCTGACACAGCGCTCGGCCTGCAGTGGGCGGGGCTGGTCTCCGTGCGCGATGCATATACATGGGATCCGGCCACTTTCCTGGCAGGCGTGGACGCCGGCCATGTTGCCGGCATAGAAGCGCCCATCTGGTCGGAGACGCTGCGCACGCTGGAGGATGTAACCTACATGGCCCTGCCGCGCCTGGCTGGAATCGGTGAGATCGGCTGGTCGGCGCAAGAGGGACGCAGTTGGGAAGAGTACCACACCCGGTTGGCGACCCATGCGCCTTATTGGGAGGCGCTGGGTCTGCGCTATTATCGTTCACCTGAGGTGAATTGGCCTTGACTGAGTTGACTGCCGACGCAGCGCGCCCGCTTGCCAAGCCTGAAATTATGAGTCCCGCCGGCTACTGGCCGCAGTTGCACGCGGCGATCGAGGCTGGCGCGGACGCAGTCTATTTTGGGCTGAAACATTTCAGCGCGCGCGCCAAGGTCGGTTTTGCGCTGGAAGAACTGCCGGCGGTGGTGGAGACCTTACACCGGCGCGGCGTGCGCGGCTATGTTACCTTTAACACGTTGGTCTTTGACCATGAACTGGCCGAGGCCGGCCGCTCGCTGGCCGCCATCGCAGTCACGGGTGTGGACGCTGTTATTGTGCAGGATGTAGGCATCGCCCAGTTGGCGCAGCGGATTGCGCCCGATCTGGAGGTGCACGGCTCTACACAGATGAGCATCACCAGCGCGGAGGGGGTGCTGCTGGCACAGCAGTTTGGGGTGACGCGCGTCGTGCTCGGCCGGGAACTGGCGCTAAACGAGATTCGCACCATTCGCAGCCAGACCGACTGCGAACTGGAGATGTTTGTCCATGGTGCGCTGTGCGTCTCCTACTCCGGCCAGTGCTTTTCTTCGGAAGCGTGGGGTGGACGCAGTGCCAACCGCGGCCAGTGCGCGCAAGCCTGCCGCCTGCCCTATGAACTGCTGGTGGATGGGCAGATCAAGCCGCTGGGCGATGCGCGCTATCTGCTGTCGCCGGGCGATCTTTTTGCGCTGCACCAACTGCCGGAGATTGTGCAGATCGGCGTAGCGGCGCTCAAGATCGAAGGGCGCTACAAAGATGCCGATTACGTGGCGCTGACGACGGCGGCCTACCGCCGGGCGGTGGACGAGGCCTATGCCGGGCTGCCGCTGAGCGCCACGCCCAAAGACGATCTGCAGTTGGAGCAGGTTTTCTCGCGCGGGCTTGGCCCCTACTTTGTCAGCGGAACCGATCACCAGGCAGTGGTCAAGGGGCGCACGCCGCGCCACCGCGGTGTGCAGATGGCGCAAGTGGTGCGCGTGCTGGCGGATCGCGTCGTTGTGGCGCCCAGCCCAGCGCACGCCTTGGCCCCACTCAAGCCAGGCGACGGCGTGGTCTTTGACGCCGCCAGCCGGCGCAGCCCGCAGGAGCACGAGGAAGGGGGGCGCGTCTACCAGGTGACGCCCCTGGCCAAAGATGGCGTACGCGACGAGCAGCTTGAACTACAGTTCGGCAACGGCGCGCTCAACTTTGCGCGCATCCGTCCAGGCGATCTGCTCTGGCGTACAAACGATCCGGCGCTGGACAAGGTGGTGCGCCCCTACCTTGCTGCGCAAACGCCTGTGCATAAACAACCGCTGCAGGTGCACGTGCAGGCATATGAGGGAGAGCCGCTGCTGCTGGTGTGGTCGCTGGTCGAACAGCCGCAGTGCTGTGTGTGCGTGCAAAGCGAGACGCCGTTGGTGCGGGCCTCCAACCAGGCAGTGGACGCCGCCGGCTTGCGCCGGCAGTTGGGGCGCTTGGGCAACAGCCCCTACGACCTCGCCACGTTGACGCTCGATCTGGTTGGGGAACCCTTTGTGCCGGCGTCGCAGCTCAACCAACTGCGGCGGCAGGCAGTGGACTCCCTGGCCGAACAACAGGCGCAGGTGCGGCCGCTGACGGTCTATGACTCGGCGCAAGCGTTGGATGAAGCGCTAGGGGAGAGTTCCCGGCCGCGCCCGGTTACTGTCCGGAACCCCTCCTTAGCCGAACTGCATCTGCTGGTGCGCACGCCGGAGCAATTGGATGCCGCGCTGGAACTGGCGCAAACCATTCCACTGGGCAGCATCACACTGGATTACCTGGAGTTGTACGGGCTGCGCCCGGCGCTGGAACGCGTGCGCGCGGCGGGCATTGCGGCGCGCGTGGCCAGCCCGCGTGTGCTCAAGCCCAATGAGCAGCGCGTCATCAACTTTCTGCGCCGGCTGGACTGTCCGGTGCTGGTGCGGTCGGGCGGGCTGCTGGCAGCCTTTCAAAGCGAAGACCATCCTGAATTGATCGGCGACTTCAGCCTCAATGCCGCCAACGCCTTGAGCGCTGCAAGCTATCTACGTCTGGGCTTGCAGCGGCTGACGCCGACGCACGACTTGAACGCGGCACAGGTGGCGGAGTTAGCGGCGGCCATCGGGCCAGAGCAGATCGAAGTGATCGCCTACCAACATCTGCCCGTCTTTCACACTGAACACTGCGTCTTCTGTCGCTTTCTTTCCAGCGGCACGAGCTACAAGGACTGCGGCCATCCCTGCGAAAGCCGGCGCGTGGCGCTGCGCGACGAAGCAGGACGTGTACATCCGGTTATGGCCGATGTGGGCTGTCGCAATACGGTTTTTGGAGCGCAGGCGCAGGAAGCCAGCCGCCATCTGGAATTGTGGCGGCGAGCGGGCATCCGCCACTATCGGTTGGAGTTTGTACACGAAAGCGGCGCTGAGGTGCAAGCTGTCGGCGTCGCATTTGCCGCCGCGCTGGCAGGGCGGCTCTCCAGCGCGGAGTTGGCGCAGCAGTTGCAGCGCCTGGCGCCGCAGGGCACAACCGAAGGCAGCCTGTTTATCGCCGGCGACTACTTGGAGCTGCCGCTGCTGCAGTAACGGCAAGGCGCATAATGATGGAAGCTGGTCAACGAAAAAACACTGGCACATTCGCGAAGGCAGTCTAGATGACATCTACGGTCATTCGCCTGATGCGGGCAGAGGATACTGCGTCTGTGGCGCAGGCATTTGCCCAGCAGGGGTGGCACAAACCGATAGAGCAGTTCGAGCGCTATCTGGACGAAAGCCGGCAGGGGCAAAGGGTGGTCCTGCTGGCCGAGCATCAGGACTGCTTTGCCGGTTATGTTACGCTGGTGTGGGAGTCCGACTATCCTCCACTGCGCGCGGCCGACATCCCCGAAATTGTGGACTTCAACGTGCTGATCAAGCTTCAGCGGCGCGGAATTGGAACAGCTTTGTTGGATGAGGTGGAGCGCCGGGCGGCCGCCCGTTCTCCGTGGGTGGGAATCGGTGTCGGTTTGACGGCAGATTATGGCGCTGCCCAAGTGCTCTATGTACGGCGCGGCTATATTCCCGACGGGCTTGGGATGAGCCGGCGCGGTCAGTTTCTTCAATACGGCGACCAGATTACGGTAGATGACGATCTTACGCTCTATTTTACAAAACCTCTTGCCGGTCTGCGTGTCGCTGACGGTCTATTGGGAAAGGTGATGAGGGATGTACATACAATCGATTAATGTGGGCCGGCCGCAGTTGCGTCTGCGCCGCGAGGAAGAGCTGATGACGGGCGGCGACAAAGAGCCGGTGACCGGCGCCTATCTGCGCAGCCTGGGCTTTGACGGCGACGGGCAAGCGGACCTGGTCAACCACGGCGGCCCCGACAAAGCGGTCTGCGCCTATTCCCTGGACCACTACCCGCACTGGGAACGGCTGCTGGAGCGCCCTTTGACCCCCGGCGCTTTTAGCGAGAACCTCACTGTGCTTGGCCTGGACGAGCGCACCCTCTGCATCGGCGATATACTGGCCGCAGGCGATGCGCTGCTGCAGGTGTGCCAGCCGCGCATGCCTTGCGCCAAGCTGGCCGCCAAGCTGGGCGAGCCGCAAATGGTCAAGTGGATAGCAGAGGCCAACTACACCGGCTGCTATCTGCGCGTGCTGGCAGAAGGGCAGGTCACGCGCGGTGACGAGCTGCGGCTGGTTGAGGCCAACCCCGCACGCATCAGCATTGCTGTGGTCAACGACATCATTTACGACCGCAGCGCAGACAGGACAGTGATTGCCACGCTGGCGGAGCTGCCGGCCTTTGGCGACGCCGGGCGCACGATCTTTCGCCGCCGCCTGGCCAATCTGGATGCACAGCAAGTGGGGCAGACGCAGCGATGAGTTTTGCAGACAAAGTCGTCATCATTACCGGCGGAGCGTCAGGCATGGGTGCGGCCTGCGCACGTGCTTTTGCTCAGCAGGGGGCGAAGGTGGTGGTCATCGACATCAACCGCGCCGGGGCCAAGGCAGTGGCGGAGGCGGCCGGTGGCCTGGCGCTGTACGGCACCGTCACCAGTTCGGCCTTCTGTAATGAGGCTGCATTTGCGGTGAAGGCGCGCTATGGGCGGCTGGATGTACTCGTCAACGCCGCCGGTATCATTAAACGCACGGATGTGATCGGCACCAGCGACCAGGCCTGGCGAGATATTTTCAGCGTCAACGTCGATGGCCTCTTCTTTATGTGCCGGGCGGTGCTGCCGCAGATGGTCGCCCAGCACAGCGGCGTCATCGTCAACTTCGGCTCCATCTGGGGCGATATCGGCGCGGCAGGTGTAGCGGCCTACTGCGCCACCAAGGGGGCCGTACACAACCTGACGCGCGCAATGGCGCTGGATCACGCGCGCGACGGCGTGCGCATTCTGGCTATCTGCCCTGGTGAGGTGGAGACGCCGATGCTCTCCTCTGAACGCTCTGAGCCGCCCACACGCGCCTTTTTAGATGACCTGGCCGAGCGCACGATCCCGATGGGACGGCTGGCGCAGCCGGAGGAGATTGCCGAGGCCGTGCTCTTTCTGGCGTCGGATGCAGCTTCCTATATGACCGGTTCACTCGTGACGGTTGACGGCGGCTTCACTGCACGCTAAGGGGAACCCAAGTTTATGCCGAATCCAAGTCGCGCCGATCTGCTGGACGCCGCCCATAAAACAGTGCCTGACGTAATTGCGCCCAATTTGCGCATTCTGTTTTGCGGAATCAACCCCGGCCTCTATTCCGCCTATACGGGACACCATTTTGCGCGCCCAGGCAACCGCTTTTGGCCGGCGCTGGAGCGTGCCGGCATTACATCCCGGCTGCTTAGCCCGGCAGAGGAAAAAGAATTACTGCCATTGGGCTGCGGCATCACCAACCTCGTGACACGCGCCTCGGCCAGAGCGGACGAACTGTCCCCTGCGGAACTGGCGGCAGGTGGCGCTCAGTTGGTGGCCAAGGTGGAACAATACAGCCCGCGCCTGCTGGCTGTGCTGGGCGTGAGCGCCTACCGCAGCGCCTTTGGTCGCCCCCGTGCCGCCATCGGGCTGCAGGCGGAAAAAGTCGGGCCTGCGCCAGTCTGGGTGCTGCCTAACCCCAGTGGGCTGAATGCTCACTATACGCTGGACGGACTGGCTGAGGTGCTGCGCAGAATGCTCCTCGATGCGCCTGACCGCCAGCCCTAAGGAGAGATAAATTCAATGTCGCGTATGCTTGTGACCGGCGCCGCCGGCTTTGTCGGCTCGCATCTGTGCGAGCAACTGCTGGCGGACGGCCATAGTGTGATTGGGCTAGACGCCTTTATTCCTTACTACCCGCGACCAATCAAGGAGCGCAACCTGGCCCAACTGCGCCTGACGCCGCACTTCACCTTTCACGAACTTGATCTGCGCCGCGCTGATCTGGCGCCGGTGCTCGACGGGGTTGACACCGTTTTTCATGTGGCGGCAATGGCCGGCCTGCTCAAAAGCTGGCAGCAGTTTGATGACTATATGACCTGCAACATCCAGGCCACGCAGCGGCTGCTGGCTGCGTCGGTGCAGGCAGGAGTAGGCCATTATTTGCACTGCTCTACCTCCTCGGTCTATGGACGCTTTGCCACCGGCGACGAAACGTCAGCGCCGGCCCCCATTTCACCGTATGGGATCACCAAGCTGGCGGCGGAACAATTGGTGCAGGCGTATGGCCAACAGGATGGGCTGGCGTGGACCATCCTGCGCCTTTATTCCGTCTATGGACCGCGCCAGCGGCCGGATATGGGCTACAACATTTTTATCCGCAAACTGCTGGCGGGCGAGGAGATCGTGGTCGACGGCGACGGCACCGACAGCCGCAGCAACACCTATGTCCTAGACTGCGTGCGTGGGCTGCGGCTGGCCGCCCAGCAGCCGACGCAAAGTGCAGGCCAGATTTTCAATATCGGCGGCGGTGAAGAAGTCAACGTCAACCAGGTGCTGGGGATGCTGGAGGAGCTGACCGGGCGCGAGGCGCGCATCACCCACGGCCCCCCGCGCCCCGGCGACCAGCGGCGCACGGTGGCCGACACGGCGAAAGCCCAGCGTGTGCTGGGCTATCGCCCGCAGACCGGTGTGCTGGACGGTCTGGCTGCCCAGGTGGACTGGCAGCGCAAAGAATTGGGTTGACTGCTGCGCCAGCTTATATTTACTTCTTAAACGTCACATATGATGTGTAAAACGAGTTGCAAACCGCTTGGTCGGTAAAATGCAACACGCTCCAACCATAAGTCTTGTCGTACGAAAAACCCTCAGGCAGTGAAGTCAGGGTGTATGTCTTGGCGCCTGTTACATCCGGGGACATAAATTGTTTGTGGATGTAGCCGTCAACCGTGTACATTATCACGTTGTATACGCCGCCTTCCGGCACATCATGTGTCCAAGTGAAGGTGACGGGCAGTTTCTGCGTAGAATCGTGCTTCGGCGTTTCCTCCCAGATGTTGTCAATCGCAAAGTCGCCAAGCCGTGTGGGGTTGCCCTCTCCGTTTTCAAAATTTGTTTCGCACCCGCCGGCAAAGCGATCGTCCCACGCGCTACCGGCTCTGTAGTTATCGAATCTGGCCGTGTACACTTCCTCGGATTCGGGGCGAGGGACGTCGACAAATCGATAGATGCCGTCACTGCCTGTGACAGTCGTGGCCACCAGAACCGGATCGGCACTGCTGTAGCGCCACAGATCAATCGCCATGCCGCCGATCGGCTGCCCAGCGTATGTTACAGTTCCATACAGCACGGGTGGCGGCGGACCTTGGATGGCAGGCAAATATAAAGCCGACTCATCCTGCGCCTTGGCCCCCGGTGCAAAGGCGAACAGCAGCAGACCCAGCAACACCGGCAGCAGTTTCAGGATGCGGGCAGAACCATATTTTGCACAACCCATACAACGCATTGCAGGATACCTTTCACATAAGGAGGAATGAAAAAGAGCCGGCCTGGTGCTGTCTGCAAAAACGCAGTGCACGGCACGGTCGCCCGGCGCAGGAGAACTTGTGAGAATGCTTGTATCAGGAGAGCAACCACGAAGATGCTCTGCGTCGGGTTTCCGCTGAACACGCTTATCAAGATAGCATTGTGCACGCTGTCTTGCAACAGTCAATTGTCACAATTTTTTGGCGGACAGAGTGTAATTGATTAGTCACCTTATATAGTATAGAATCAAGTCATGGAGTAGGAAAATCGGAATGCAGGAGGTAACAATGAGCAGCAACCTGAAAGTTTCTCGCATGCAGAAGAAGGGGCAGGTCACAATTCCAATCGAAATTCGAGATCGATTGGGAATTCAAGAAGGAGACTTTGTTGCCTTTGTGGAAACAGAGGAAGGTGTTCTGATAAGCAGGCAAGAGATCGCCGCTGTGCGGCTTTTGAACCAGATCGGCCAGGCACTTCAGGAGAAAGGGATCGATTTAGATGAACTAATTACATCAGGTCGAGATATGCGAGGAGAACTAGTCAAAGAAAAATACGGCTTGACTGAGTAGGCATGGAAAAAATATTTATTGATGCAAGCGTTCTTTTTTCGGCCATCCTTTCAACTACCGGCGCATCAAGAGAACTGCTTCGCTATGCCCTGCAAGGTAAAATTGTTCTTGTCGCCAATGCGCTTGTTCTACAAGAGGTAGAGAAAAATATTTCGCTCAAAAATGTTGAGGTGCTGGGCAAGTTTAAAGCTCTGAGAGAAATTCTCGCTATTGAACTAGTAGAACCTACCAAAGAAGAGGTTTTGGCCGCCCTACCTTATACAGTTATCAAAGATGCTCCTCATCTAGCTGCTGCCAAAAAAGCTAAGGTTGCTTGTCTTGTTAGCCTTGATCGCAAGCACATGATAGATGTGCGCGAAGCTATTCAAAAAAACTTGGGCCTCCGCATACTGCTGTCAAACGAACTGCTCGATGAGCTAATAGACAAATCAATTGAACTTGGCACAAACCTCCAGTCTACTCGAGCGTGCAATTGTGCCACCTAAATGTGATTTGTCTATAAGAAATAAAGAGAAATAGTCTTGTCACGACTCCACAAATTGTGGTGGAATATACCAAAATACACTTATCCACTCAATCGCGCGGCCATCGTCACGACATCCGGCTCCACGAGCACTGTGCCGTCCGCCAGCACGACGGTGGGCACACGCGGCGGGCCGGGCGACAGACGCAGCAGATCATCGTAACCCTCTTCATCCAAATTGATGTCGATTGCCTGGTAAGGAACCTGCAGCGCCTCCAGCACCTTCTTGAGCCGCCAACAGTCAGCGCACAATGATGTTGTGTAGATCAATACCATGTGCCGCGATCCGTTTCAGCGCCCACGACAATAAACAACTGCGCGCCATAACGCAGCATCACCCCACGCTCAAAAAGATGCACCTCGGCCGGCTGAGACTGCTCCTTGGCCAGCGCCCAGCCCAGTTTGTCGCGCAGCGCATCGTGCTCACGCCAGACTTTGCCAAAGCCGCGAATGGGCTGCTGCCCGCCGGGCGGCGGTGCAAAGCTGGGATCGCTTTCGCGGTCGCCCTCTTGAAAGGTGTCGCTGAAGGACTGCCATGTGCCGTCGTTAAAAAAGACAAATATCTGCTGCGTGTCCTCTCGCCACACCATCACCCCATTCTCAAAACGCTGCAGGGCACCGCCCGTGTTGGCGGGCTGTTCCTGGCGCGCCCAGCCCAGCTCCTGCTGGGCGCGTGGGTTGTTCTCCCAGACCAGACTCAGGGACCCTTGCGGGCGGAACAGACCGGTGGGCGGTTCGCCTGCCAGTGGTTCGGCAGTGATGGCCGGCGTGGGGCTTGGGACGGCAGCAGCGACGCTGGGCGACGCAGCCTCCTGCGTTGCCGTCCCCTGTGCCGGCTCCGTGGCTGCCGTCACCGCTGCGCCGGCAGTGACGGCAGCAGTGACGGCGGCAGCGGTAGTGGCTGTAACAGCCGCCTGCGCCACGGCGGGTGCGGCTGCCGCCGGTGCAGGGGTGGGCGTGGCCAGCGGTGACGGCCCTTGTGCTGCGGCAACCGGTGCAGGCGCCGCCTTCCAGGCCATCTGGGCCGGGTCAAGCGCCCAAACCTGGCCATCCGCCGTACCGGCAAACAGGCGGGAGCCACCCCCAGCCACCGCTGCAATGGCCGCCGCGCGCATCCCGTTGGTGTCGTCCAGGGCAGCAGCCCGCGCATCATCCCAACTAGACCAGGTGGCGCCGTTGTCAATGCTGCGCCATAGACTGCGCTGGGCCACGGCAAAGATTGTGCGATCGCTGGGATAGGCGGGGGCAGGCAGCAGCGCAAAGAAGACGTCGCCTTCCGCCAGCTTCAGCGCCGGCGTTATCCAGGTTGAGCCGTCAATCGTCACCTGCAGGCTGTCCTCCAGGCTCGCCAGCCGCACAGGCAGTGCAGCCGGCGCGACATACCCCGGCAGCAGTTCACTCACCGGCGGCAGTAGGCTGCTGCCTTCTGCGCCGGACACATTACCGGTCACCACCAACGTCCACTGCACACCGCCGTCCGTAGACTGCTGGTACGAATCGCCGGACTGCCCGCTCTCTACGTCATAAAAGGCTGCCTCGACGACCAGCGTCCGGCTGGAGGCAAACTCCGGCGCAAAGAAGAACTGGTGGATGCGGCGCTGCTCGAGGCCGCCCCACGCTGCCTGCCAGTTGTCGCCACCATCCTGCGAGCGCCAGACACCTTCGCCCCAAAATTCGCCGCGGTCGCCGCCGGCGAAAATCGTCTTGTCACTCGCATAAGTGGGGGAGAAGGCAACGATCCAGTTGCTGCCTTGCCCTTCCGGCAGGCCGCCATGCAGCCGCAGCCAGCGCTGCCCACCATCGGTGGAGCGATAGATGCCTTCGCCGTTGACGGCCAACAGTGTGCTGTCGGCGGCGAAGTTGGGCGACACCGCCAGTTGGCGAATCGGCCACTGGGTGGAAGGCACAGCCGGCAGGGGTTGCTCCGGCAGAGCAGGCTGCCCGCCGCGCTCCGCAATGACGTAGAGGCTGCCGCTGCGCCGGCCAAAGAGCAGACCACTCTGCGCCTCGTCGGCAAAGAGGCAGGCAGCCGGCCAACGGCCCACCGGCGTCAGCGTCGCCAGATCCACGACTGTGCCGTCATAGAGATAGCCCTGACCGGTGCGGGGGTTGATATAATCGATGCGCAGACCGTCGCGCTGTGTGATGCGCTCGCCCTGTTCGCCGGTAACCAGGACATTGTTGTAAACAACATAGCGGTCGTACACGGCATTGACAAAACGCCGCCCATCCACCACACCGGCAGCGCTGCTCTGGCTGCCGCAATCCGCCTGCAGTTGAGGAGCCAGGGCAGGGGTGATCTCCTGCATGGAGGCGGCATCAAAAAAGCGGGGATCGGCGATCCTGCCACAGCCTTTGCCCGTGCAATGGGCATTGATGGCAATGGAGACCAACTGCTCGTCAGGGTGAAACTGGACATCGTCCACCCACAGACAGCCGTTGCACCACAAAAAGCCGTTTTCGCCTACGTCGGTCAATTCGGGGAACAGATCGCCTGTCATCTTTCCGTTCTCCGGGTCGGCGCTGTAGACAGTATAAGCGGAGATCAGCAGCTCGTTGCGCAGGGGGTTGTAGACAGGCTCGCCGCTCTGCGTAAAGACTGTCGTCTGCTGCAGCGTAGCCCCATCCAGAATGCGCACACCCGGCGCGTTGTCCTGCGTATTGATGCTGTACGGTTCGCCGACAAACAGGCGATTGTGCTGTGGGTCAACAGCCAGTGCGCGCCCAGGCACTGTGCCGATTTCGCGCAGTGTCGCCGTATCGATGACGTGGATAACACTCTCCTCGCCTTCGCTGATGTAGGGTCTGTAGACATACAGCCGGTTGTGCTCGCTGTCGAGCTGCAGCCAGCCGCCATAGGGCAACACGGCCTGGGGCAGATAGGTGGTGGCGTCGAGTACATGCAGTTGATTGGCGCTGTCGGTGACGAAAATGTGGTTGGTTGCGCGGTCGAGACGCAGGTCGTAGAGCGTTTCACCGGCGGGCGCCAGATTGACCTCAATCACACCTCTCGGCAGCGTACCGTCGCCGCTGGATACGGCAGTGGGCACAACAGCGGCAGGCACAACAGCGGCAGGCGCAACAACGGGGGGTGCAACGGTGGCAGGTACAACGGTGGCAGGTGCAACGGTGGCAGGTGCAACGGTGGCAGGTGCAGCGGCGGGTGCAGCAGCTTGCGGTGCAGTGGCGGTCGCCGCTACAGGCGCAGGTGTGCCCGCCGCCACCGACAGTTCCGCCACCTGCGTGGACAACTGGGCATTGGCTGCCGCAAGGGCGTCGACGGTGGCTTGCGCCGCAGGGCTGGTGGTTTCCTGAGCAGCATTGCAGCCGGCCATGAGGAAAGCCAGCGCCAGCACCGCCACACGCAGCGTCCGCCACCCGTTTCCACCCCTACTCTGCCATCGAAGTCCGATCACGGTCATCCCCCTTTTATGTAAAAAGCCGTACAGCTTTTGAATCCGATCTCTCACGTGGAGCACGTCTCTCTATAGTAAACCACAGGAAGGGTAGCCCAGGTTCCGAGAGCAGGTTGGCTGCCGTGCAGGTTGCGCAGACGCCAGGATCAATTAAAATGGCGGCATACAGGGGCCGTTCAAGCAGTCGTCACTGGCCGCGACGAGATGGCTGCGCATGAATCGTGGCCAAAATGAGTGGTCCGTAGGTTTGGACCTTCCAGTCACCTAACTCCGGGATCAGCGCCAATTCTTCTATCGATGTGGGGTTATGTTGGGCGATGGTAAGCAGTGTGCTGTTGGGCAGAACAATATCGGGCTGCACGTCGCGCTGATGGGCGGTTTCGCTGCGCCACTTGCGCAAGGCGTCAAAACGCGCCAGCGTAGCCTTGTCCAGCGCCAGCTCAGGCCGAGCTTCATACTCTGGCGGCTGCGGCTGCGGATGGCGCTGGCCCTCCTGCAAAGCGCGCAACATTGCCGTCCCATAGCGTTCGACCTGATTGGCGCTCAGATCGGAGATATGATGGAGCATAGAGGTAGAGGTCGGCAGTTGTGCAGCCAGTTCAACCAGCACACGGTCTCCCGCGATTTTGAAGGGTGGGCGATTTTGGTGGCGGGCTTCCGCTTCACGCCACTGCCACAGCGCTTCGAGCACGTTGAGCCGGTTGGCGTCTACCTCGCGCGTCGCCTTCATACTCCAAAAGGTGCGCTCCTCCAGCGGGCGAGTGCTGTAGTCGATGCGGCTGAGCTGCACAAAGGCGCCCAGCGCCTCTTCCCAACGCTTGCGCTGCTGCAGTTCTGCGATCAAATGCGCGCGCAGCGACGGCAGATAGTGGGTGTCCATCTGCGCATAGGTAATCTGTTCCGGCGTCAGCGGACGTTTGCCCCAATTGGTGCGCTGCATGCGCTTGTCACTGACAATGCCAAACTGCGCTTCCAGAATGGCGGCCAGGCCGACCTGTTTCCAACCAAGAATGCGGGCTGCCAACTGGGTGTCAAAAATTTGAGGGAAGGTGAAGCCAAAATTACGATAGAGCAGCAGCATATCATTCTCAGCCGCATGCATGATGACTTCAACGTCCGGCGCATTCAGCGCCGCACCCAATTCCGCCAAATCGGGCAAACGCAGGGGGTCGACAAGATAGTCGATTATGCCGGCAGGGTCGCTATTGTCATCGCGGCCACCAACCGATAGTTGAATCAGACAGATCTTTGGATAATATCTATAGAGACTGTCACTCTCCGTATCCAGCGCCACAAGGCGGTGTTCGCGGAGATGCTCCAGCATCTGAGCGTAAGATTTGGGTGAAGAGACAAGAACAGGGCTGCTGCCAAGTTGTGCGGCCATCCGGTGGCTTTCTAGCGCTTTCTAGCGTTTTTTAGACGTCACTGCATCTTTCATGTTTGCAGCCAGATGTTACTCTGAGTAGAGATCAGTGTCAAACGAAATGGCCTGCAAGTGTGACCGGTATGCCGGGCGGCAGTTCAGGCGGCAGTTCAGACAGCATTTTAGACAGAAGCAATCAGAAACAAGCAACAAACATTTACCGACAAGGAGGAGTTGTGCAAACAACCAATTTGCCTGGCGTCTATCCAGATATTAATCCAGATGCCAATCCAGATGCCAATCCAGATGTCAATCCGGATCCCAATCCAGCCACCGGCGCACGCCGCGTGGGCGAACGGCCGGGTATGTGGCGCGCTGCACTCTGGGCGCTGCTTGGCCTGCTGGCGTTTGTGGCGTTTTTTAACTGGCTGCTGCCCGACATCGGCGACAACTTGAATGAGGGCGGGCTGATCACGTTGGGACTGCTGTTCAGCGTTGTCCCTGCCCTGCTCTGGCTGGTCATCTCCTATCGTTTGGACGAGCGTGAGCCGGAACCGAAACGCGTGGTGCTGGCGGTCTATGCCGTGGCACTGCTGCTGACGGCGGCGCTTTACCCGGCTGTTGTACAGGGACTTTACCAGGTGGATAGCTGGCTGTACGTGACCTGGTGGGGGCAACTGCTGGGCGAGGTGCTGCTGGTCGGAGCGCTCAGTATGGGCATTGTCTATGCTGCCGTGCGGGTGGTTGTCTATGCTACGCCTGAATTTGACGAGCGGCTGGATGGCATCATCTACGGCATGGCGGCAGCGCTAGGCGTGGCGACTGTAGTCAATTTTCTCTATGTTTTGCAGCACGGCGGCGTGGACCTGGACATAGGCTCAATCCGCATGGTTATCAACGCCATGGGGTTTGCCAGCTTTGGCGGCGTGCTGGGCTACTTCTTAGGCCAGGCGCGCTTTGAACAGACGCCGGCTTATTATCTGCCGGCTGGTGTGGGGCTGGCAGCATTCTTGACCGGCCTCTATTTCTTTTTGCTTGACCGCACAGCGAGCGGCCCCTTTGGCGGTGACGGCTGGCGCGATCTGCTGCTGGCAGCCTTTTTAGCGCTGCTTGCCATCGCGGCGGTGGCTTATCTGGTCAACCGCACCAATGAAGAAACGTCGCGCGTAGCGGGACTCACTGCGGCTGGAGACGCGTGGACACCTATCGCTCCGGTGGCTACAGTGACCGGTGTCATGGAAGCCACGGGTGCAGGCAAACAGCTCAGCGCTGCGCCGCCCGCTGTGACGGCCGCTGCAGCCGGCGGCGATACAACTACTCTGGAGAATATGTCATGACATGGCTTGAACGGCTTGCCAAACCCAGCCCGACGAATGCGGCGCCGGAACCGGGCGAAATGCGGCGCAACGATCTATTGGTGGCGGCCCTGCTGCTGTTTGCCATTTTTCTCGCCTTTGGTATCCGCAACCAAGTGCTGGATGCCAGCAAATCGGTGCAACCAGGCGGCGATCTGCCGCGCATTGACTATCCGGCAAGCTGGCGCATGCAGACGCCTGCACAGGAGCCGGCGGCGGACGGTCTGCTGCTGCAAGCCATCAACCCCGGCAGCCCCAGCACCTTTGACAGCCGCCTGCTGGTCACAACGCGGGCGCTGCGCACAGATGAAACATTGGAAGACGGGCGCGTGGGGCGCGCGATCAAGCTGGCCGGTTCGCTGCCCAGTTTTCGGGAACTAGAGGCCGAGCGGATGACGGTCTACAACACACAGCCGGCGCTCGTCTCTACCTATGCCTATGTCGCCGACCCGACGCAGGACGCTGCGGCAGGCGGACTGCCGGTAGTGGTTGAGGCGCAGGATATCATGTTCCTGGATAACGGCCAGTTTGTTGTCGTCACTCTGGCCGCCGATGCCACTGAATGGGAAGCGCAACAGCGCGATTTTGCAATTGTGACCAACAGCCTGCGTCTGCAGCCGCTGCCGGAACAGGATTTACTGGATCAAGCCTCGCCGACAGCGCCTGCTGCGCCAGGGGCAGCCAACGATAATTCCGGTAGTAGTGGACTGCAGACGGGTGAAGAACAAGGCGCGGACGGCGCCACCGATGGCTTTGGGGCGGACGACGCCCAAACAGAGGGAGGCAACTGATGATGCGGAAAGGCAGTTTTGTGGCGACCTGGCGGCGCTGGCTGCAAGGGGGCGTCTTTCTGCTGCTGGCGGCGGCGCTGCTGCAAGCAGGCCCCGCGGCGGCCCAGCAGTGGGATCGCAGCGCCGTGCTGCGGGCGCTGCAGGCGACAGTGCTTGTCCTGGTGCCTGACGAAAACGGCGACCTCTATGACAGTGGCAGCGGGACCGTGCTGGACGCCGAGAAAGGCGTCATCTTGACCAACTACCATGTGATGGGCGACACGGATAAGCGTGAGTTGTACAACAGCGAGGGGCTGGCCTATATCGCCATCAACCCCACAGATCTGCGCGGTGCGCCGATCATCAAGTATGTCGCCACGCTGGTGGAAGGCTCGCCCGATCTGGATCTGGCGGTCCTGCGCATTACCGGCATGGCTGACCCCACTGCTCGCCTGCCCAAAAATCTGGGGCTGGTTTCGGTGGAGCGGGGGAACAGCGACGATCTGCTGCCAGGCGATGTGCTGGCGGTCGTCGGCTTTCCGGGGTTGGGTGGCGAAACCGTAACCTTTACGGATGGCGTCGTCTCCGGCTTCTTAGATGAAAACAAAGACGGCGTTTATGAATGGATCAAAACCGACGCGGAGGTCAATCCGGGCAACTCCGGCGGCCTGGCCATCGACCAGCAGGGCAACTTTATCGGTGTGCCCACCGCAGGCTATTCGCAAGCGGATGTGGCGGGCAAGATCAGCCTCATCCGTCCCGGCAGCCTGGCGCTCGACTATTTTGACCGCGCCAATTTGGGTCAGAGCGCAGACGGCAAGAATAGCGGCAATCTCGGCGACAAAGCTGGTGTCGGTGCGCAGCCAGGCCGCACGCCCAACAGCCCCTTCGGCTCCATCACCTTTGCCGCCGGGGTGACGGCGGATGATCAACCGCAGGATGTGGGCAACGCTTTTGTCGCTGTGGACGAGGTCTACGCCTTCTTTTCCGTCAGCGGTCTGAGCGCCAACCGCGCCTGGCGCACGCGCTGGCTGCTGGATGGGGAAGAGGTGCTGAGCGAAGATCAGACGTGGGAGGGCGGCGACACGGATTCAACTTGGGTGAGCATCAGCCACCCTGAAGGGCTGCCGGCAGGCGACTATACGCTGGAGTTGTATCTGGCCGACAAGGTGGTGCAAAGCGGTGGCTTTCTGGTTGAGGCAGGCAATGGCCAACCCGGCCGCGCTGCCCAGCCGGTCAACATCACGGGTGTCGTGCACGACGCCGACAACGCACGCAAGACCATACCGGGCGCCTCCATTGTTTTCCTGAACCCCGGCGTCACGATCCAAGAGTGGGTGGATGCCGACTACGACGACACGCTGGTCTACGCCAGCGGCGTCAGCACACGCGGCGGCAAATTCCAGTTGGACGCCAAAGTCCTGCCGGGCGACGCCTACAGCATTATCGTCGCGCATGACAGCTATGAGCCGCTGCAAGCCGAAGCCTACGCCATCCCCGCAGATGCTGAAGACCCGTATGCGTTGGATGTGCCGCTGTCGAAAAACTAAAATAGCCATCTGCCCTTGACCCACATTGTAAGGTCAGGGGCAGATTGACGTTTTATCCGGCCATTATCGATTTAAATTTCCCTTTTACGGGAAGAGCTCAAACTCAATGGACAAAGTGCCAAAGATAAAACATCTCCAGCGCCAACTGGACTGCCTTCTGCGTTTACCAATGTGAAAATGATCCTTAAATTTTACTTGACTTATCATTGGTTGTGGTGTATTCTTCGTATGGAAGTCATGGCATTCCCCCTTTATTTTCGCCCCGCCTAATGCCTTGTCTTTCACTCCTTTTCTACATAACATATTTGTCGTGTCACTGTGAAAGTTTCTCGCTGTTTCTGTAACCTGAACAGATAACACAGGGAGCTATCGATGTCATCAGAAAGTGAATATTCCTGTTTTGGCGATTTTGTACGCTTTAGCCGATTTGTAGATTCTGGGGCCTTAGATCGCTTTAAAGCTTACGTCAAGGTTTTCATTGATTCTAAGCATATAGAATCTCAAATTTTAGTAGTTCATAGTCCGTATTTAGAGATCAGTCACGCAAACCATCATCAAGATTTCGTTGACAGCGACAATGCTTCTGGGGCTGGACTAGGTACGGGAAAAACTGATCTCCTCGAAATTGCGTCACGTCATTTGACCGAACTGCGCTTTAACGTTTGCGCGTTTGAGAAAATTGGGAAGCGAATTGATGAATTCGATAGTTTCTACCAAGATATTTTTTTGGATTGGGTCACCGAGCAGGACCCACATCTCTTAATTTCGCGACGACAAAAAATACTTGATAGGGCTGAGTTTTTTTGGTCAAGATTTAGCCTTCTTGTTTCTGCTGCATTAACCCCTTTGGCTATAGTCATCGCCTATCTGCTTACATGGTTAGGATTTCGGTCAATTGAGTTTGTTGCAGCACCAAGTAATGTCAGCTTCTTACTGAAAATCGTCCAACCATTTATAACATATCAGTACCCTCTTCTGATCCTTGGATGCTTAGTACTAATTCTGTGGATACCTTACTCCTGGGGATCTTTGCAGCGAAGTAAAGATTTACATGAGCGTTGGAATGAGCTAGGAATTGTTTACAGAGCATCTCAAAGCACTAAAAGTATAGAGGAAATCCTGGTTAACCAACCGGAGAAAATTCTCCGAAGTGTTTCCAAAAAGAGCCGTCACCTTGCAATTTTGCTTGATGATGTTGGGGCCATCGATGAAGCCAGCTTCAAAAAATTTGTTAACCTTGCTGATGTTGCACGCGATAAGAAACTGTGCAAACTGCTAATTATACTCACCTATACTCCCACTAATCCTGTACTTAGGCGTAGCGATCGCCATTGGCTTCAGAGTGAATTGTCTTTAGTTAGAATAACTGAACGTGGTTGGGTAAATCTTGAACTTGCAGCTATTACAAAAGGTCAATTAACTAATCTATTGTGGGAATATTATCAAGATGAAAAAGCGGAATATTTTCAGCACCTGCTTGAAGCTACTTACACAGAAGCAAGATCTAATACAGGTTTGCTCTTAGCCTTTTTTCGTTTCGAAGATAAGAAGTTAGGCTCACGTGAACTGTTTTTGGCGCTGAACGAGGCGGTAATTAACGCTCATTTTGACCAGTTTTTGAACTATGATCGACGAGCTGTAACTCAAATACTGGATTCCGTTCACGTTTATGCTCAAGAAAACGCACAAGAGTGTTTGGAAACACTTAAGTATATACTTGCGCACCGAAATCATGCAGTAAGCGTTACCAATCTAGCCGAGCTAGTGGCTGGTAATCTGCAACATAATGTTGAAATCTATCTTGAAATTTTGTCATCAAACGAAATAGATATGTTGCAGATAAGCAACGCTGGAAGTCAAAGGTATGTGGACTTTCGTTATAGATACCTCTATGCAATTTTGTATTCCGGCTGGCAAGAATGGAGACAAAACTGTGAAGTTTATTTTAGTGCAGTCTTTCATTACCTGCATTCGAGCAGAGATCTAGCGCAAGATGACGAAGAGCTAGCTATTCGTTCACTGCCCACCAAGTTAGCGGTCGATGTTTTATGGAGGGCAGGAGAATATTATTACCGCTTTGCTGGTTCGTCTCCGGCTGGCACAGCATTACGTTATTACGAAGATGCTTTGCATAAACTTTTATATTTGCTAAATACCCCTTTTGATGAAAAAGAAGGGATATGGAATCTTGTACGGACAAACAACTGGGATCAAAAGAGTCGTGCCAAATATAATCCGCTTAGACAATGGTCCAAGGAATCGTATTCCATTTCACGTTATGGTAATAATTTACTGATTTTTCATCTGACTTATATTGTTGGTCGCTTATATTGGATTCAGGGTAATTGGCAAGCTGCAGAAAAGCTTTGGATGCAACAGTGGCCTGAAGTGGTTAGAAAACTCAGTTCTCACGTATCTTCCGAAAAAGATAGAACAGATTTAATGACTGCAGACCTTGAAATCAACATAGCTCGAATTGAAATGCTCTATGTCTTAGGTTCTGCTCCAGGCTGGGATGAAGTAATCAGAATTTGCAGTCTAGCTACAACGCAAGCAAAGTTGAGCAATAGGGTTTCTATACTTCGCCTTTATGAGTTACTAACTGCTTACTATAGACGAGTTGGTGTTGGTAACGAGTTACGCCCATACCGCTTCTTGCGCTCTACACCAGAGCTCACTGAGCTAACAAGCTTATTGTCTGAACAAAGTCTACCTGTTACAGATAAACTAAGGCTTCTAAATTTATGTGCTAATGCCTACTGGCAGCTAATTGAAGTAGATCTTCCGGACTTGTCGGACATCAATCTTACTCGCTCTTACGAGCTAAAGTTCGACCATTCAGCATGGAATTCCCTAAAGGATATTTTTGCTAAACAAACATCGTTATTTATTGAAAAATCAGAAAGTCGCTTGAAAAGGAGAGAAAGTTGGATTTTATGGCCAGATGCCAGGAGTGAAGAAGCATGGTTTCTAATATGGGAAGGGCATTACTTGTTGTACCGCTTTTACGATTTTCGACTGACAATTGTTATGTATTATATGGATGCCTTCGATCTCTTACAACGCAAAAGTGATAAAACAAAATACCTTGAAAGACTAAATACTTGGCTAAGTATTGTCCACAAGATGGAAACATATTTACAGAATATTCATGTTAAGGATTTTCATATTCCTGATGAGTTTGCAAACCGAGTTTATAAACTGCAAAAATCCGTTGATAGTGTTGCTCAGGATAAACGGGCTAGGCAGAGGACAACGGAGGAAAATTTTCGTCGAGAGGTTGAAAAACTTTATCAACTGGGCGCTAATGCTTTCCAGCAGCATTCAATGAAGCGGATGAACTATGCTGAACTGGCATTTAGAGATATTGGGCATCAGGCTGGTGTTATGGCGTCCAAGCATGGCAAGTTCAGAATAGCACAAGCCACTAGCAGTGAGCCTGCAGCATTTGGCATTCAGCCAGCCTGGCTTAGTGAGGCCAGACGCTTTCTTAGAGACAATGATGGCGGCCTGGGATATCATCTTGATAGCTTTCAAGCGCAACTTTCTATTGGGCTTTGGGGACAGAATCATGACATTTTGTTAGCCAACAGATCATACCTCGGCGCGCTCAAATGGATAGAAGAACCAACTCTTCGTCTTCCAAAAGTTTTAAACGGCGAAATTAATTATCTTGTGGGAATGACGTTAGGGAATAGCGAACTTAAAGCAGATACACCCGAAGATATAATACCTTATTTCGATATAGCTAAGACCGTATTTGATAGTGTAGGTAATGAATCCGAAATCATCAGTAATGATCTGTTGGTGGAACGTCAAATCGACGTTATGTGGTGGAGAGCTGAACTGTTAGTACGCTTTGCAAACCACATTAATGACTTTACAGAACGCCAACGTTTGTTAAATAGAGCAGTTAGAGAGAGCGATTTCGTTATTAACCGCGCAAAGAAAATAAGCAACAAACAATTTATTAGTAACACTGCGCGAATTGTTAGAGCCCAAGCTCGATATATGCTTGACGAGCAAGTCAAAGCATTTGAGGAGTGTAAGGTTGCAGTTGATTACTTTATATCTGAGAATAATTCTTTTTGGTCACTACAATCTCTGACGTTGTTAATAAGTTTTCACCGTCCACACAGCCTAAAGGACAAAAAAGGGAGGCAATTTCAGGATGAAGTACAAAATAAATATGGACCTCAATTTATTGAGGTGTTAAAGTCCTTTGATGGGAAGCGCGAGCAACTTACATACATGGAAAAACTTGCATTTTACAGAGGCTGTGTAGTTGGAGGTCAGGTTGTTAGCTCTCTAGAAAACTCGATATACTGGTTAGAGACTGGATTTAGTATTTTGGAATCGCTTGGGCTGTATGGGACTGCACTTAACCTAACCCCAAGGTTGCGTGAACGATACCAAAGACTAAGTGATCCTCAAAAATTAGTTCAATTTCAAACTCGGTTGCTCCTCGCACTACAGAAATTTGACCCTCGGAATGATGTAGTACCTAATGCTAATGTGTTGAACTCTATATTGAACGATCTAGGCCTAAAATCGCCATATGCAGTAACCGAACACCTAAAGACAAAAGAGGAAATAGTACAAACTGTTGAACTAGCTCTGACACAAGAGAAGCCGGATTACAATCAGGCAATCGTGTTATTGGTTAAGGCTAGTGACCTACGGCTCGAAAACTTACTGGAAGAAATTGATCTCGAAGTTCTTACACTACTAAGAAGTTGCTACTACAAAATTAGCGACATTAATCGTGCTAAAGAAACTTCGGACTTACTAACTAAGGAACATGCACTCGCCCAATGTTGCGCACTGTTTAATCTTGCTATGCACTTTAAATCAATAGGAGTGCTATACCGCTCCCTTCTAATTTCTGCAACCATTTCACCCATTGATTCCGATTGTTATAGACGCGCCACAATTGAACTGACGTCAATTGGTGTTGAAGAAGGGGTCGAGGAAGAACCTGAAAATGTCCCATTAGTGGATGAAGAGCTAGAACAGTTAATTCTTAGTAAACCAAGCAATCAGTTTTCTCAACAAGAATGCGGGTCTATCCTGCACTTACTTGAAAATGAGATGAGAGAATTTATCGCTTACCGGCTCACATCCATTACTAACTCTTGGTGGAAACAAAGATTGCCGGTCGATATTCGCAGTCGTGCAGAAGAAAGAAAACGAGATCGCGAAAACAGATCGGCTATAAGTAGTAATCGAACGTTTCGCAACTATGACTTCCTTGACTTCACTGACATCCCGCGGATTATTACGGTGAGGAATAATTGGGAAGAAACATTTAAAGAGGTTTTTCCTAGCCAAGATTTTGTAATGGTCAAGTTAAGAGAAATCAGTACAATTCGGAATGATATTGCACATAATAGACAAGTAGAGCCGTTAGAGCGAGACATTTTAGTAAACACTGCGCGCCAGCTTATAAATCTTGTAAGGGGGTCAAGGTTTCAACAACACACGACGAATGAGGATGAGATTGCTTGATTGAACTGAATTTGAGATGATATCTATTAGCGCGGTAGCTGTTACTACCGGCGTAACGACTTAAGCATGCATCTGCCTATGGTAGCACTGCTTGCTTTTAGTTGCCCAAGCTCAAATGGCCTAATAAAGAAGGAAAAAACTGCGCATGCCTTAGCTGTGACTAAGGAGCCGTCACAAGATAAGTGTCGCATTTTGGACGCCTTCTGGACGAGACCACCTGCTACACTTATATAGTGGACCCAGGAATTTGGTTCTCAGGCAAGTTAAGTGCAATGGTCATAGTTTGAGGTCAACACCATGTCTACGCATTAGACGGATCCATCC
>JBBRBX010000019.1:0-58928 GCA_038205395.1 Caldilineales bacterium | reverse complement strand
AATTCCGCCACTCAAGGCCGAAAGACTGGCGTGTCCTGTCCCAAACGTAGGCTATTGTAACCAATTCTGACTGAGGACAGAGCCCTATTGGCCTAAAAAGTCCTCAGAACGATGTCCAAATTTCAAATTGAGAATTGCTGAGGTGCGGTAGCGCTGGCGCACCTCAGCGCCATTGACGGCCAGAAAGCGGGCTGCCGCCGAATCGGCAAGGACAGGGCCGGCGGTCAGCGTTTGCCAGCCGGCGATCTGCGCGCAGTGCAGGGCGTGACGCCAGAGCTGGCGGCCAATGCCGCGCCCGCGCCAGGCGGGGGCGACAGCGCCTACGAGCAGGCGGCCGGCGGGCACGGGCGCCCGTTTGCGCAGGGCAAGGTAGCCCCGGCCCAGCCAGCGGCGCCCGCCGCCCGTCTTTTGTAAAAGTGGGGCCAGATCGGGCTGGAGCAGCAGCAGACCAGCCGGTGCGCCTGCGACAGAGGCCAGCCAGGCTTGGGGCGCCAGTGGCTGCGCCAGCCAGCCAAGCAGCGCCTGCGCCTCCAATTCGTCAGGGGGCGGAAAGGCATCGTCCAGGGCTATGGCTTGCGCCAGCAGCGGCAGCAGGTCGCCGGCCAGCCGCGACAGGCTGACTTGCTCCATCTGCGCCGGCTCCTCCGGTGCAGATGCGCCCGGAGCGGAGACAGGCGTGCCGGACACGGGAGCTTCCAGCAGAACAGTTTCCAGCCAGGGCTGCATGAGGCTGTCCAGCAGTTCGCCCAGATAGGGTGGGTTGTAGGGCGTCTGCCCTGGAGGGGTACGGTTGAAGTGGTTGAGGAGGGCGCCGGGCTGCCAGTTGGGGAGCACACCGGTCGGGCCGATCAGCCGGCTGCAGCCCAGTTCAGCGGCCCGCTCAAAGGCTTTTTGCAACAATTGCTCCCCTGTTTCTTCATCATTGGCGCAGCGCATGAGGCCGAGATAGGCAGCTCCGTCCTGGCGCCGGCGGTCGATCTGGAGGATGGCGGCGGCTACCGGCTCCTCAAAGACGACGGATGCGGTCAGGGGGGCATTGGGGGTGAAGCCGCCGCCGGATG
The DNA here is from genome assembly GCA_038205395.1 of Caldilineales bacterium. Lineage (GTDB taxonomy): Bacteria > Chloroflexota > Anaerolineae > Caldilineales > Caldilineaceae > Fredericiella. Next base: position 57,867 of record JBBRBX010000019.1, on the reverse strand, counting down.
CTCGGCGCGGCATCGCCTCCATATACAGCGGCTGCGCGTCCAGGCGAGCGTAGAGTGGGCTGCTGTTGATCATGCGCGCAAGGGCCGGATAGACTGGCGGCGCCCAGCGCCGGTCGCCGGCATAGAGCCGCCACCAGGCGCGCAGAAAGCTGCGCTGCTGCCAACGGTTGGTAGCCCAGAAGGTGGAAAAGTTAAAGTACATAGCGAAAGTACCTGCCAGTCTTTCGTTAACCTCTTTTGTTAACGTCTTTGTTATCGGAGCGCTCTATTAACGCAATGTGAACGCCGGGCATACAGTCAACAAAATTGCGCATTATTTTTGGCTTTTTTGTTCTGAACATGCACGCTTTACTTCTGACTCCTTGCCGATGGGGACAACTCTGGGGATAACTCCAGTGTGTTGTGCATAACCCCTAGATTGCTGTGTGCAAGTATAACGGAATTTTAACACGTATTTTGCAACGCGTCTTTTTACCTTAAATTTCCGCGCCGTCTGCAATTGGCTGTCTGAGCTATGTCGCGCTACCGTGTGCTGGGGGCGCTATATATTGCGTAGCACGGATGTTCGGTTGGCGCAGCTTAACCATAAGGGCGCAGTATTGAGGCCAAACGCCGCGCTCCCTGCGTTGTCAACTGTCAAGCATTCTGCTACACTGTCGTCAATGAGCCGCAGCCAGTGTGCCATGAACAACAGCGTCACACAGCACCACACAGCGCCGCAGACAACCAAAACGCTGTAGCAGCAACATCGTATTCCGGCTGCAGGATGGGTGTTACCCTGGGCGCCCCCCTTCTCTCATTGCCCACCTTTGTGGTGACGCAAGTTGGAAGCGTAGGCAAGAAAAATATAAAGAACCGAGGGCGTTGTGCAGGATTGCACACGCTCTATTTGTCACTGCTTATAAAATCTCCATCCCGGTGCTGCTGCCTTACGCCAGTTCAGCGCCTGACCATGCTTGGGGCAGGAGGAGGCTTGTGTTGCTGAAGTTGCCAGAGCGTTTCATAGCGCCAGACATACCACCAGAACGCATATCCGGCGGCTTTACATCAAAAGGCATTGCTGCAAAATCGGACGGCATTTTTATGCGTGATCACACATATGCTATGACTGAGAATAACGGGTTTGATCCACATGCAGTGTGGCGGCAGTTGCAAAGTGAATTGGCAATCGAGCAGGGCGGCGCCTTTGACCGCTGGGTGAATGACACCTGGGTCATCGCCTTTGAAGATGGAGAGTTTATTATCGGCTTGCCCGACGCCTTTCGCTATGACTGGATCGTAAACCGGCTGAGCCGGCAGATCAAGCGCAAGCTGGCGGTGATCATGGGCCGCTCGACAATTGATGTTAAGTTCCGCGTGCAGACGCGCCCGGCAGCCGGCAGCGATGCCGGGCGCAAAGAGGGGGCGACCAACGGCTTTGGCCGCGCGCCGCTGTATGAGAAGCAAGAGAGCGACGCACCCGCTGCAGCCCAGCCGCAGCAGGTCTTACCGTCGCCGCAGGCGAGCAATGACCGCCGCAACGCTCCTGCGGAAGCCGATTTGACGGCGCTGCTTGTCAACCCGCGCCATACCTTTGACAACTTTGTCGTAGGCAGCCACAACCGGCTGGCGCATGCTGTAGCGGAAGCGGTCTCCGAGCGGCCCGGCACTTTGTACAACCCGCTCTTTGTCTATGGCGGCGTCGGTTTGGGTAAGACGCATCTGCTGCACGCCATCACCATCCAACTGACCCAGCTGGGCTATGCCGCCCTCTACTGCACCTCGGAGCAATTTACCAACGATCTGATTTCTGCCATCCGCCACCAGACAACGGACCAGTTTCGGGCCAAGTATCGCTATGTAGATGCTCTGCTGATCGACGACATTCAGTTTATCAGCGGCAAGGAGAGTACGCAGGAAGAGTTCTTTCACACCTTCAACCACCTGCACGCTGCGGGCAAGCAGATCATTATCAGCAGCGACCGCCCACCCAAATCGCTGGCTACCCTGGAAGAGCGGCTGCGCAGCCGTTTTGAAGGCGGCATCCAGACGGATATCCAGACGCCTGATTTTGAGACGCGCGTGGCGATATTGCAGTCCAAGGCACAGCGCCAGCAGTTGCGTGTGCCACATGATGTGCTGATGCTGCTGGCCGAGCGCGTGGACAGCAATGTGCGTGAGTTGGAAGGCGCGCTCAACAATCTATGGATTCAGGCGCAACTGCACAAATCACCCTTAACAGTCGCCTTGGCAAGCAGCATCCTCAACAATCTGGCGCCGCAGCGCACGCCCTGCCTGCCGCCGCGCGTGCTGGAGATCGTGGCTGAATATTATGGCCTTTGCGCCGCCGATCTGACCGGACGCACGCGTACGGCGCCGGTCTCGTTTGCCCGTCATGTGGCCATGTATCTGCTGCGTGAAGAGAATGGTCTTTCCTTGCCCGCCATCGGTGACCAGTTGGGGGGCCGCGACCACACTACTGTGCGCCATGGCGTGGAAAAGATCACAGCCGACCTGGAGCAGCAGGAACTGCTGCGGCGCGACATTACCAGCCTGCGTGAGCGGCTTTATCTGGCCTACGCTCCAATGGAGAGATAGCTGTGCAGGATTTAATGATCTATTCATCTTTGTTTGCACGAATGTAGCACCTGCTGTACACTGCTTGGCGAACGCTATGAGTACATTGGAATCGTTTTGATTAGAGCAAATATCCCACACAGTTTTGTTGCATTCGTCGCCGTGACAGGCAGCTTGGCTGCGGCTTGGAGCCTAAATGAGTAAGGAAGGTCGCCAGAAAGCACTGGAAACGACCCTGGCCGGCCTGAACAAGCGCTATGGGGAAGGCGTCGTCATGAAGCTGGGAGAAGCTACCCAGCTTATGGTCGAAGTCATTCCGTCCGGCAGCCTGAGCCTGGACATTGCCCTCGGCGTCGGCGGCGTGCCGCGCGGGCGGATTATCGAGATTTATGGGCCGGAGAGTTCCGGTAAGACGACGCTCTGTCTGCATGTGATCGCGCAAGCCCAACGCCAGGGCGGCATCTGCGGCTTTGTCGATGTGGAGCATGCGCTCGACCCAGCTTACGCCGCCAAGATCGGGGTGGATGTCAACAACCTGTACATCAGCCAGCCCGACACCGGTGAGCAGGCGCTGGAGATCGCGGAGGCGCTGGTGCGCTCGAATGCGATGGATGTGGTTGTAATCGACAGTGTGGCTGCTTTGGTGCCGCGCGCCGAGATCGAAGGCGAGATGGGCGACAGCCATATGGGTTTGCAGGCGCGCCTGATGAGCCAGGCGTTGCGCAAGCTGACTGGTGCGGTCAAGTCGAGCAACACCTGTCTGATCTTCACCAACCAACTGCGGCAGAAGATCGGCGTGATGTTCGGCAACCCGGAGACGACATCGGGCGGTATGGCGCTCAAGTTCTACGCCAGCGTGCGCCTGGACGTCCGCCGCATTGAGTCGATCAAGCAGGGCGACCAGGTAGTGGGCAACCGCACGCGCGTGACCGTGAAGAAAAACAAGGTGGCGCCGCCTTTCCGCACCGCCGAGTTCGACATCATGTACAACGAAGGCATCAGCACGGTTGGGGATTTGCTCGATCTTGGCGTCGAATACGACATCCTGTCCAAACGAGGCGCGTACTACCGCTTCAATGAAGACATCATCGGACAGGGCCGTGAGGCTTGCAAGGAGTACTTGCGCCAGAATGGCGAGTTGGTTGTCGAGATTGATCGTCTGGTGCGGGCCAAAGTAGGGCTGCCCTTGCGCAACGGCACAACTGCTTGATCTGGTTGACTGGCTGATCTGGGTGTTCGCCGCCACGATTCCAAATGCAGAGACGGTCGCATCGACCGGCAGCCCTTCGGGGTCTGCGGATGAACGCACTTGTTTATCCTGCGCTGTAGCGTCATGCTACAGCGCTTTTTTTGTGACTGAACGAGGTAACAGCGTATGGATAATCTGTTGTTGACGGTTGTCCTGGCAATCCTTTTTTTCCTGATTGGCGCCGGCCTGGCCGGTTATTTTGCCTATCGGCGTGGGCAAGTCGCCGGTATCGACAGGGAGCAGAAGCGCCAGGAAGCCATTCGTGTGGGGGCAGAGCAGGACGCGGCGCGCATTGTCGCCGATGCTGAGACTCAAGCCAAGCAGTTGCAGCTTTCCGTCAAAGAAGAGGAAGTGCAGCGGCGCAAGGAAATGGATGTGGAAGCGGCGCGGCGGCGCAGCGAGCTGGAGAAAATTGAGGAGCGGCTGCAAAATCGCTTGGATACTGCCGAACGGCGGCTGCAGCAGATCGAAAGCCGCGAACGCAAGCTGACCCAGCGCGAGACCAAGATCACGGAGCGCGAGACACGGCTCACGACGATTGAGGAAGAGTGGTCGGCGGAACTGCAGCGGGTGGCGGCCATGACGGTGGAAGAAGGCCGTGTGGTGCTGCTGGAACGGGTGGAGCAGAGCGCGCGTGGCGACATGGCGCGCAAAATTCGCGAGGTGGAGGCTGAGGCGCATGAAGAGGCCGACAGCCGGGCGCGCGCCATCATCACAATGGCGCTCGAACGCATCGCCAGTGACCATGTGAGCGAGTTCTCCGTCAGCACGGTGGACCTACCCTCCGACGAGATGAAGGGGCGCATCATTGGTCGCCAGGGGCGCAACATCCGCGCTATCGAGCAGGCGTTGGGCGTCGATCTGGTGGTGGATGACACGCCGGAAGCGATCATTATCAGCAGCTATGACCCCGTGCGGCGCGAGGTGGCGCGCATGGCGTTGAGCAAGCTGGTGGCCGATGGGCGCATCCATCCGGCACGCATCGAGAAGGAAGTGGAGAAGGCGCAGCAGGAGATCGACCGCATTATCGTCGAGGCCGGCGAACAGGCGGTGATCGAAGCCGGCATTTCCGGGCTGCACCGCGAGGTGCAGCGGCTGTTGGGGCGGCTCAAATTCCGCACCAGTTACGGCCAGAACCAACTGATGCACGCCGTGGAGACGGCCAAACTGGCCGGTCTGATGGCGGCGGAATTGCACGCCAACGTCAAGATCGCACGCATGGGCGGTCTGCTGCACGACCTGGGCAAGGCGGTTACGCACGAGATCGACGGCCCCCATGCCATCGTCGGTGCGGAGATTGCCAAGCGCTATGGTGTGCCCGATGTGGTGGTCAACTGTATCGGCAGCCATCATGGCGAGGTGGAGCCGGAGTCGATTGAGGCGGTGATCGTGGCGGCGGCTGATGCGATCAGCGGCGCACGACCAGGGGCGCGACGCGAGAGCCTGGAGACCTACATCAAGCGGGTGACCGAGTTGGAAGACATCGGCAACAGCTTCAAAGGGGTCAGCCAGACCTATGCCATCCAGGCGGGCCGCGAGATTCGGGTGCTGGTGCGGCCCGAAGAAATAGACGACTACTCGGCCATCCAACTTAGTAAGAACATTGCGCAGAAGATTGAAGACAACCTGCAGTATCCCGGCCAGATTCGCGTCACCGTCGTGCGCGAGACGCGCGCTGTGGAGTACGCAAAATAAGGCTTGCCGCGCAGAAAGCAGAAAAAGGCGGATATAGGCGAACACTGAGTTTCTCCAAGAAACTCAGTGTTCTTTTTTGGGTCTGGCGACAGGAGCGAGAGTGTGCCGCTCACACAGTAGTTGGTTACAGCGTCTTGGCGAAGTTGGCCAGGGCTTGGTAGATAAAGGGCAGGGTAAAGAGGAGGCTGTCCATGCGGTCGAGCAGACCGCCGTGGCCAAGAAAGAAAGTGCCGCTGTCCTTGACCCCTACCTGCCGCTTGATCATGCTGATCGACAGGTCGCCAAACAGAGCGAGCACACCGGCCAGAAAGCCCACAATCGCTCCAAACCAGGCGCCGATGCCGACCGGTAGCACCACGGCGAGCAGCGCTCCGGACGCAGTGGCCGCCACCCAGCCGCCGATGGTCCCCTCCCAGGTCTTCTTGGGGCTGATGCGCAGCCACAGCTTGTGCTTGCCCAGCGTGACACCGGCGAACAGGGCGGCCGAATCATTGGCCCACGTCACCAGCAGGCCAAACATGACATACCAAAAGCCATTGTCCAAAAAGCGCAGCGACACCACCTGGCCCAGCGTCACTCCAAGATAAATGGCGACCATACTTGTCGCCAGCCAGGTGTCCACCGGCCGATCCACCACAAATAGACAGTAGCTCAGCACCACGATAAAGCCGGCGATGAGCACCGCGGCTGTGGGAAACGAGACCAGTTCGATCAGCCGCACCGTCGGCGTAGTGAACCATCCCGTGATCGGGATAGACGACTTCTGCACCTGCTGTGGATTCCAGCCGGAGAGAAACAGCATCACGGCCCACGGCACACCCAGCCAGATGGCAGGATGATAGCCGCCCACGCGCAGCATATCGAACAGCTCCAGGCAGCCCACGATTGTGATGATGACACCAAACGCCAGACCCCAGATGCCGCCTAAGTAGATGGGAATAATGACGATGGGTATTGCAATAAAGGCCGCAATAATTCGCGTGCGCACTGGGCAGCCTGTGCTTTCTTTGCCGGTGTGAGGAGCGGGTTAAATTACATTTACACTACATCTGCACGGCTATAATTTTCAGATCGCTACTGCAGGACGCGGCCAAAGCGCCGCTCACGGCGGCTGTATTCGATCAGCGCCTTATCCAGTTCCGACTCGTCAAAATCCGGCCAGAAAGTGGGCGTGGTGTAATACTCAGCGTAGGCCGCCTGCCAGATCAGGAAATTGCTCAGCCGCCATTCGCCGCCCGTGCGCACAATCAAATCCGGATCCGGCAGGTTGGCCGTGTAGAGGTAGGAGCTGAGCAGTTCTTCGCTCAGTTCTTCGGGCCGGATGCCGTCCTGGATCAGATGACGGACGGCATCCAGAATCTCGGAGCGCCCGCCATAGTTGAAGGCGACGTTGAGCGTAATGCGCTCGTTGTTGCGCGTAACTTCCAGGGCATGCAAGATCTGCTTCTGCAACTGCGGGTGGATGCCTTCCATGCGCCCGCTGTGCAGAATGCGCACACCGTTCTTATTGAGATCATTGAGCTGGCGCTGGATTGTCAGCCCCAGCAGCCGCATCAAGCCGCTGACTTCTTCGACAGGTCGCCCCCAGTTTTCGGTGGAAAAGGCGTAGATGCTCAGCACTTTGATGCCGCGCGCCACACAATGTTCCAGGATGCGACGCATGTTGTCGACGCCGGCCTGGTGGCCGGCGACGCGCGGCAGACCGCGAGCCTTGGCCCACCGTCCATTGCCGTCCATGATAATGCCCAAATGATGGGGAACGGCTGTGATCGCTGGGCCGGCATCCGCCTGAGTGCTCACGAATTGTATGCTCCTGCCTAGACCGTCATGATTTCTTCGTCTTTGGTCTTGACGATGTCGTTGACCAAATCGACATAATGATCGGTCTGCTCCTGCATCTTTTCCTGCCCGCGCTTGAGGTCGTCTTCCGAGATCATGTGCTCCTTTTCCAGGTCGCGCATATCTTGAATGGCGTCGCGCCGGATGTTGCGCACAGAGACGCGCGCTTCTTCACCCCGCTTGGCCACGACCTTGGTCAGTTCGCGCCGCCGCTCTTCAGTCAGCGGCGGAATCATCAGCCGAATCTGTTGGCCGTCATTGTTAGGCGTCAAGCCGATGTCTGATTTGGCAATGGCTTTTTCAATTATGCCGATGTCGGTGCGCGTGTAGGGACGAATCAAAATCTGCTGCGCATCCGGCACGCTGATGGCGGCCAACTGCAGAAGAGGGGTGGGCGCCCCATAATATTCTACGGTCAGATGTTCCACCAGCGCAGGCGAGGCGCGCCCGGTGCGGATTGTCATCAAATCCTGGCGCAGCGACTCAATCGTTTTTTCCATGCGCTCGTGGGCATCAGCCAACACTTCCTTGATCATACCTCTGCTCCTTGCATGGAGGATGCGTATTTGCCGCTACGGATAGCAGGCAAACACAGAAAAGAAAAAAAGGCGGTCTGGGAACCTTGAGATGTATTGTAACAAATTCCGCCCGATGTGAAAACAAAGCCCCTTGTATGCTTGCAGGCTAGGCCGTAATCGTCGTGCCTATCGGCTCGCCGGCCATGGCTTTTTCTAGTGCATCTTCTTCCCACAGATTGAGCACGAGGATGGGCAGGTCGTTGTCCATACACATGGCCATGGCGGTGCTGTCCATCACTCCCACGCGCATGTTGAGCGCCTGAATATAGGTGAGATGGTCAAAGCGCTTGGCGTCGCGGTTCTTCTTGGGGTCGCTGTCATAGACGGCATCGACCTTGGTGGCCTTGATCAAGACGTTGGCGTCGATTTCCATCGCGCGCAGGGCAGCGGCGGTGTCGGTCGTAAAGTAGGGGTTGCCGGTGCCGGCGCCGAAGATGATCACGCGCCCTTTCTCCAGGTGGCGCAGCGCGCGGCGCTGAATATATGGTTCGGCGACGGCGCGCACCTCAATGCCCGTCAGCACGCGCGTGGGCAGACCGACGCGCTCCAGGGCATCCTGCAATGCGAGCGCATTCATCACCGTGGCCAACATCCCCATATGGTCTGCGGTCACTCGTTCCATGCCGTGTTCGAGGCCATCTTGCTTGCCGCGCCAGAGATTGCCGCCGCCGATTACCAGCGCCACCTGGGCGCCGAGGCTGACGATATTGGCCACCTTGCGGGCGACAAATTCGGCCTGCCGTGGATTAATGCCAAAGCCGCCTTCTCCCGCCAGCGCCTCGCCGCCCAGTTTGAGCAGGACACGCTGATACTTTAGCTCTGCCATCGTGTTTTCTCCTTCTGCGTCTGGCACATGCGTGTAGTATAGAAATGCCCAGCCATCGGCTGGGCATTTCTGTTTTCGTTTGCGGCTTACCCGCCGACTTCGAGGCGAGCAAAGCGCCGCACCTTCATGTTTTCCCCCAACGTGGCAATCGTGGAGGTCAACAGGTCTTGGATCGTAACGTCTGGGTCCTTGATAAACGGCTGCTCCAGCAGGCAGTTTTCGCTGTACCACTTGTCCAGCTTACCCTCGATGATCTTCTCGATCACTTGGGGCGGCTTGCCGCTGTTGGCCATTTGTTCGCGATAGATCTCTTTTTCCTTGGCAACGGTTTCGGCAGGTGCGTCTTCACGGCTCACCCATGTAGGGCGCGCTGCGGTGACGTGCATCGCCAGATCTTTGGCCAACTGCTGGAACTGCTCCGTGCGCGCCACGAAATCCGACTCGCAGTTGAGTTCGACCAGCGTGGCAATCTTGCTGCCGCCATGGATGTATGTGCCGATGATGCCTTCGTTGGCCTCGCGTGAGGCTTTCTTGGCAGCAGTCGCCAAGCCCTTTTTGCGCAGAAACTCAACGGCAGCATCAAAATCGCCGTTGCTGTCGGTCAGCGCCTTCTTGCAATCGAGCACGCCGGCATTGGTTGCCTCGCGCAGCAGTTTGACCATGTCCGCAGTAATTTCAGCCATAATGCCCTCTTTAATTTATTCCTTCTCGCCTTCTTCAATTGCTTCAAAGCCGCCGGCCGCCTCAGTCTCTGCGTTTTCGTCCAGAGCACTGTCCAGGGTACTGTCCAGATCGGCGACCAACTCTTCATCGGACTCAATAACGTCTGCAATCAGCGCCTCGTCATTACCGGCATATTCGTCCGCCACCTCTTCGTCGATGTTGATCGTCTGCAGCTTGGCCAGCACGCTCGGCCCCAGATAGCGTTCCATCTCGGCCAGATCGCTGCGGCTGACCTGGCCCGATTCAGCCTGATCCACCTCGCGGATGCGCATGCCTTCTTCGGCGGCGTCGGCAATGGCCCCCACCACCAGCTTGACCGCGCGAATGGCGTCGTCGTTGCTGGGAATCACGTAGTTGATCCGATCCGGGTTGGAATTGGTGTCGACCATAGCGATAATCGGCACGTTCACTTTATTGGCTTCACTGACAGCCAACTCTTCGACGTTGGTGTCGACAATAAAGAGCACGTCGGGCAGGCGGTTGCTCATGGTCTTCAAACCGCCGATGCGCCGGTTGAGCTTTTCCACTTCCTTCTGAATTGACAGCCGTTCCTTTTTAGGCAAATTGCGAAATTCGCCGGCATCCATACGCCGTTCCAACTGGCGCAAATACTGGATGCGCTGGTAGATCGTCACCCAGTTGGTCAGTGTGCCGCCCAGCCAACGCTGGTTGATATAGGGCATGCCCGCGCGGTTGGCTTCCTGCTCAACCGTCGCCTGCGCCTGGCGCTTGGTGCCTACAAAAAGCACCGTGCCGCCTTTGGCGATGGTGTCGCGCACGACCTGCATCGAGGTGTTGAGCGACTGTACTGTCTGCTGCAAGTCAATGATATGAATCCCGCTGCGCTCGGTGAAGATATAGGGGCGCATTTTGGGGTTCCAGCGACGTGTGCGGTGGCCGAAATGGACGCCCGCTTCCAGCAGTTGTTTCATCGTTACGTTTGGCATACAATCTCCTGATTGGGTTAAACACCCGCTCTCTTCATCCCGGCGGCAGACTGCATCAATAGTCTGTGACAACTGTGCAGCACCCGGCCACCGGTCGGAAAGCGTGACGGATTGACATTGGCGCAACACGCGCCAAGGAAGGATTTTAGCACAAAGAGGCCGGCAGTTCAAACCGGAAGGGATCTGTTTTTATTTACGTTTTGCGCCCGCGGCCCAGCCCGACACACGGCGCGTTATTGGTCGTTCTTTTGCGCCTTTTTGAAGTCCACAAAGCGGTAGCCCAGCCCGCGCTCAGTGAAAATATAGCGCGGATCGGCAGGCTCCGGCTCGATCTTCTGGCGCAGATAGGTAATATAGAGGCGCAGCAGGTGGTTATCGTTGACATACTCGTGGCCCCACACCTTGGTCAGCAGCGTCTCATGCGGCACTACCCAGCCGGCGTTTTGCACCAGATGGTAGAGCAGGCGGTATTCGGTCGGGCGTAGACCGATGCGTTCGCCGTCGACAATCACCTGCCGCCGCTGCAGGTCAAACTGCAGCCGGTCGTCAATCGTCACGATCTGGTCTTCCAGCCGGCCCGGCTGTTCAAACCGGCGCAGCACGGCGCGGATGCGGCTGGAAAGCTCGCGTGGACTGAATGGCTTGGTGATATAGTCGTCCGCCCCTAGATCAAGCCCCTTGATGCGGTCGTCCTCATCGGCGCGCACCGTCAGCATGATCACCGGGGTTTCGCTGATTTCGCGGATGCGGCGCAACGTCTCAAAGCCGTCCATGCCGGGCATCTCCACATCCAACAGCACAAGGTCGGGCTGATGGTCGCGCACCTTTTCCAGCGCCAGATAGCCGTTGTTGGCCTCCAACGTCAGATAACCTTCCAGATCGAGATTCATTTTGACGAAGCGGATCATGCGCGGCTCGTCATCTACGACAAGTATGGTCTTCTTGGGTTGATTTGACATGAAGAATCAGCTACACTATTCCTATGTGTCACCCATCAGACAGGACGCTGTTGAAGGGTGCTGATGGCCAGTGACGGCCACAGACGGACGGCCAATCACGGATGGAATGACACAATTAAAGCATGACACTCACCGAAGGCCAACTTCTGCATGAACGCTACCGGATTGAACACCTGGTAGCTCAGGGCGGGTATGGGGCTGTTTACAAAGCCCTGGACACCACCCTCAATCGCAGCTGCGCTGTCAAAGAGAACCTGCTGCTGGGTTCGCAGGCGGAGCAGCAGTTCGAGCAGGAAGCGCTCCTGCTGGCCCGCCTGAACCACCCTAATTTGCCGCGCGTCACCGATCATTTTATTCTGCCCGGCCGCGGCCAATATCTGGTGATGGATTTCGTCGAGGGTCGCACGCTGGAGTCTATTTTGCGCCGCCGCCTGCGTCCTTTCAGTCAAGAGGAAGCCTTGGCCATGATCCGGCAGGTATGTGCGGCGCTGATCTATCTGCACAACCAGACGCCGCCCATTGTGCATCGTGATGTAAAGCCGCAAAATATTATCGTCATCTCTGACGGGCCGGTGATGCTGGTCGATTTCGGCGTCTCTAAGCTGCTTTACAAAGATGCCGTTACGGCTGCCGGCGCACGCGGAATTACACCGGGCTTTGCGGCGCCGGAACAGTATGGTTTAGCGCCTACTGACCCGCGCAGCGATGTCTATTCTACCGGCGCCACCCTCTACACCCTGCTGACCGGTGAACGGCCCGCTGACGCCTTGCAGCGCATGACCGAGCATCTCCCGTTGGCGCCTATCCGCCAATACAATGGCGCTGTCGCCCCTGCCTTTGAGCAAGCCGTCTATCGGGCCATGGAGCCTGTACCGACACAGCGGCTGCAGTCGGTGGCGGCGCTGCTGCAGGCGCTGGAGTCCGCTGGACGGTCGCGACGCTCGTTGGTACGCGCACCGTGGCTCATGGCTCTTGCCATCGGCGGCGTTGCTCTATTTGCTATTCTAGTGTTAGGCTTGCTGCGTTCGTTTGTGGGCGGCGTGACGCCGGATATGGCGGCTCCAGCGGTCGCCGGGGCAGTCGGCGGGCCGGCTCTTGTGCAGCCGTCGTCTATTACGCCGCTCCCTACCCTGTTTATTGATGCCACGCCAACCGTTGCTGTGGCTGCCACTGCCGCTGCACCGGCCAGCCCGACACCCAGCCCGACAGAGCTTTCAACCAGTGCGCCTGCCAGCGCACCGACTGCGACCAGTCTGCCGGTTACGTCAACTGCTGTTCCTACCGTGGTTCCTACTGTGGTTCTTACTGTGACTCCCACCATGCTTCCCACTCCTCTGCCGCCTGTGCCCACACCCTTTGGCGGTGGTGGTGTGATTGTATATGATTCCGATGAGGATGGCAGCCGCGATATCTATCGCATGTATCCCGACGGCTCCAATGTTACAAACCTGACGAACAATCCTGCTGACGACTGGGTCGGCTCCTTCTCTCCCGATGGCCGCTGGCTGCTCTACTCCTCTAATCGCAACGGCAACTGGGACATCTATGTGCAAGATATGGAACAGGGAACAGTGGTGCAGCTTACGCAGGATACTGAAGAAAATCATGATCCTGCCTGGTCACCCAGTGGTGACCACATTCTGTTTCACTCCAACCGCAGCGATGGTGTCTGGCGGCTTTACAGCATGGCAGCGAATGGCGAAGGCGTGCGTGTGTTGACGCATAATCCGGAGGGTGCTTGGGCGGGTGCGTGGTCACCTGACGGCAGCAAGATCGTCTATTCGGCCAACTTTCCCCAGCCCGGTGACATTTATGTGATGGAGGCCGATGGCAGCAACGCCGTTAACCTGACCAACACGGCGACACATGAAAGCACAGCCCATTGGTCGCCGGATGGGAGCCGCATTGCCTTTTATGCCGACCGTGACGGCAACCGTGATATTTATGTCATGAATAGCGATGGCAGCAACCCGCAGCGCTTGACTTCCGACCCGGCTGTGGACAGCTTGCCGACCTGGTCGCCGGACGGCCAACATATCGTATTTGCCAGCGACCGCGGCGGCAATATGGATCTGTACAGGCTTGACCTGTCATCCGGTGACGTTCAGCAGTTGACCGACAGTGCTGCGGCGCAAAGCAGCCCCTCCTGGTCGCCCTACTGACACGATACGCTTGTGTCCCCTGAAGGCAAAGGTATATGCTGCATCCACAACTACGTATAGAGCAAGTCTCACCGCCGTATGAGCAGTTCCTGCCTCCCGGTGCACTGGTCACGCTCGTCTCGCTTCCCTTTGCGATTGGCCGAGGCTTTACCAATCAACTGCGCATCGAACATCCCGATGTGTCGCGCCGCCATGCTTGCCTGCTGCTGCTGGACGACTACTATGCCGTCGAGGACCTTGCCAGCCGCAACGGCACCCTGGTCAATGGCGTACGTCTGGCTGAGCATGAGCGCCGCCGCCTGCAGAATGGGGACACGCTGCAGATTGCCTCGGCGCTGCGCATGTTGTTTATTGATCCGTTTTTCACCCAGCAAAACTCGGATGTGCGGCCGATGGGGATGCGTGGCTTGTGGTTGGACAGCAGTTTGCAGACTGTACTGATTGATTCGGAGCAAATATCGCTGCCTTTGCAACAGTTTCAACTGCTGGCCCTTCTCTTTGGCCGCGCCGGCAATGTGGTTACACGTGAAGAGATTGCGCAGGCGCTTTGGTCAACCGATGTGGCGTTGACAGAGCAGATGATCGACAACACCGTCTCGCGCCTGCGCGCCAACCTGCAAAATTACAGCGTGGATCATGATTACATCTTGACTGTGCGCGGGCGCGGGTACCGGTTTGTCCAGCGGCCCTGAGTCAGTGACCAATGCGTCTGCCTATCTTTGTCTTTTTTTATTTACGGTTTTGATTGACAGGCAGCAGGGGTGGATGGATAGGTGAGCGACAGGTAACGCCGGCCGTTTCATGCTATGCTGCGGGTAGGTGAGGCAGTGACTGCTAAACTTTCCGTAGTCTTCCCCAGAACACCGGAAAGGCTGCCTCACCTGCTGTAATTATCCAACAAGGACAAGCTTTGTGACTGTTTTGACGAGTGTTTCTCCTCTGCAATGGCTGCAATTGCTGGCGGCGCTGGGCGCTTTTCTGGGGCCGGGGCTGGCGCTGGCGGCGCTGCTGCTGCAGGTCAACCGCCGCTTGGACCGCACTCAGCAGGTGATGGTGGGCTTTGCGCTCAGCCTCTCGCTGTGGGCCGTCCTCTTCAGCACGATGACGCTTTTTGCCGTGGCGCTGCCGCCCTGGTCTGGCTGGCTGGCATCAGGACTGGGCTGGCTGGTCTATGGCTGGTCACTGTGGCGCCGGCCCAACAAACCGCTTGCGCCGCTGCTCCAAGCGGAAGGTCGGTTGCCCTCTGCACTGTTGTGGCTGGTGGTGGCGGGAACGGCGCTAACCAGCCTTTGGGCGTTGGCAGGCGTGGTCGTGCAACCCGGCAGCGACGGCTATCATCATACGCTGATCGCGCAGGCCATCGCCGAGCAGGGCAAACTGCCCAACGCTATGACGCCGCTGACCTCTCTGCTTACCTTTACGTACCACTTCGGCTATCATGTCTTTGTCGCCCTCATGCAGTGGATGACAGGTATTTCGGTTGTGGCGCTTGTCCCTATCCTGGCCCAACTGCTCAAGGCAGGCGCGGCGCTGGCTGTCGCCTTTCTGACCGAGGCCATCGGCGAACGCCGTTCGGGCGCGGTGGCCGCCGCCGCCGTGGCCGGGCTGATCGCCGTCTTTCCCGCTTACTATGTGAACTGGGGACGCAACACCCAGATCACCGGGCTGGTCATCCTCTGTGTCCTGCTGGGCATCGTCTGGCTCTGGTGCCGAGCGCGCCCAACCTGGCCCAGCGCCGCTCTGATCGTGCTGCTGGCCGTTGGGCTGGCGTTCGCCCACTACCGCGTCACCCTGATGGCGGCGCTCGGCTGCAGCGTGATTGTTCTCCTGCTCGGCTGGCAGGCGCGCTGGTCGTGGCCGCAGTGGCGTCTGCGCCTGCTGCACAGTGGGGTCATGGTGGGCGGGGCGCTGCTGCTGGCGGCGCCCTGGTTGTGGCATGTGTGGGCGAACCGCACTGTCGGCTATGCTGCGGATGTCACCACGCCTGCCGCCTCATTTTTTGAATTGAGCCGTCTAGGCCCCACTGTTTTGAACTATCCCACCAATCTGCCTTTGCTGCTGCTCTGTCTGGCCGCCCTGGTCTGGGGGCTGTACAAGCGGTCGTTGGGCGTATGGACCATGGTCATCTGGGGGCTTCTGCTGTATCTATTTTCGCAGCCGTGGGCGGCGAGCGAGTATATGGACACCATTAGCGTGGTGCAGTCGCTGTTTGTTCCCGCCGCTGTCGTGATCGGGCTGTCTGCTGGGCTGTTCCAGCAAATGGACGTCAGCGGTCGTCCCTGGCGCCATTGGCTTGTGGCGGGGGTGACTGTCCTGCTCAGTCTCATCGGAGTGCGCAGTATCAGCACCATCGTCGAAGCGGGGGCGGCTTATGTTCTGCCCCAGGACCTGCCCGCCATGCGGTGGGTGCGCGAGAACATTCCCAACGACGCGCGGTTTATGGTTAACACCTACGCCTTTGACTTTGTCCCCGACTATATCATCGGCTCTGACGCCGGCGGCTGGCTGCCCGTTCTGGCCAAACGGCGGGTGGTGACGGCGCCTATGACCTACCCAATTGAGCGCAACCAGCTTGCCGACTATCCGCAGCACATCCTGGAACTGGCGCACCTCAGCCCCGACCTGACGACGCCGGCGGCGCTGGTCGCTCTGCATCGGGCGGGCGTTACCCATCTGTTTGCCGGGCAGCGCGGCGGGCCGATTGATGTGAGCAAGCTGCTTGCCTCGCCTGCCTATCAACTGCTTTATCAGGATGGCCAAGTCTATGTGTTTGCACTGCGCCAGGAAGATCAACAATGACCAGCACATATCTTTTTCCCGTTCTCATACGCCGTTTCGTGCTGGCGCTGCTGCTGGCGGCGCTGAGCGGGGCCGCTGCTGCGGCTGCCACCGTCACGGCTGCCACCGCCCAGGCGCAGGACAATCTCTATTTGCCGCTGGTGCAGCGCAGGCTGCCCATCCATCCCCAGGCTGCGCTTCTGGAGCGGGTCGGGCAGCAGGGTGCGCAGCGGCTGGCGGATGACTGCGGTTGGGAAGCGGGTGTGCTGGCCTGGGGCTGGGTCAAGATGTGGGAGGCGAGCGGCAACGAGTTGTATTGGGATTGGACGCAAGCATGGGTAGACGGCTGCCTGGCGCGCGGCGTTTCCATTCAGCATGTCAACGATGTGCCGCTGGCTTATGCCGCGCTGGCCGTCAACGCCCGCCGGCCCGACGCCGTCTATCTGGCGCTGGCAACAGAAGCCGCCGGCTATCTTCTGGAGCGCGCCCCGCGCACGCAAGACGGCACGCTGATCCACCTCGAATCCATGGTTTGGGACGACACGCTGATCGACGTGATCCCGTTCCTCACCGCCATGTGGCGCGCAACCGGCGACAGCCGTTACCTGGATGAGGCGGTCCTGCAGGGGCACAGCCCAGCTGTGCACCAGCAGGACCCCCCCGGCGGTCGGTATAACCACGCCTGGGCGGGGCCGGCCAACCCGTTTTACCGCCCCGTAGTTTTGGGGCGCGGCAACGGCTGGGTGCTGCTGGCGCAAACCGAACTGCTCACTGCCCTGCCGGCGGATGATGTGCGGCGTGCAGCGCTGCTGCCGCCTTTTGCCCGCCAAGCCGTGGCGCTGCTGAACAGCCAGGCGCCCAATGGTATGTGGCACACGGTGATCACGCGCAACGACTTCTATATGGAAAACTCGGCGACGGCCTTGATTGCCGCTGCGCTCAGCCTTGCGGCGCAGCGCGGTCTGTTGGACAGTGCCCTGACTGCCGCCGCTGAACAGGCTGTTGCGTCTGCGCAGGACGCAGTCTGGTCCTTGGTAGCGGCGGATGGCGTGGTGGGCGGAGTCTCCGGCCCCACCGGTCCGATGGATCAAGAAGCAGCTTATAACGCAATTGTCATTGAAGATTTTAATCTTTATGGGCAGGGCATCGTTTTATTGATGGGCGCCGCTGCGCTGCCGGCGCCTTGAGCTGTGTTGCCGACGCGTTACTATTATCACCCTGAGGAGGATTTATGTGTGTAGATCGGATTGCCGCACTTGCCGCTCTTTTGATCGTCCTGCTGCCGGCCGCCTTGCCGACCGGCCCGGTCAATGCTGCCTCGCTGACCGGCAAGATTGTCGGTAGGACAGCGGGGCTTTTGCCCACACCCACACCGGAGCCTACGCCTACACCGCTCCCTGCAATCGACTCCCGCGTGGTGGCGCAAGACGCCGCCGAACCGCCGTCTGATCTGCCGGCGCCTACCTTTATCCCGCTGCTCATGCGCGAATTTCGCCCGCATGCCACCATGTTGGGCGTTGCCTTGGAAGGCTTTTTCGACGCCGCCGGCTGGCAGGAGACGCTGGCGCTGCAACTGCGCTATGCCCGCCGCTGGCGCCATATTGCCTGGCGCGATGTTGAGCCGCGTGAAGGCGAATACCATTGGGAGGTGCTGGCCGGGTTGGAGGAGGAACTGCGCACAGCCGCCACACGCGGGTTGGTTCCTATCCTCAACGTGCAGATGACGCCGGAGTGGGCGCAGCAGCACCCCGGCAACGCCTGTGGCCCCATCGCCGGCGACAAGTTCGCCGCCTTTGCCGTCTTTATGCAGCAGCTTGTCCTGCGTTATGGCACAGCCAGCGAATATGGTGTGCGTTACTGGCAGATCGGCAATGAGCCGGATGTCGCCGTCGGCATCGTACCGGGCGACAGCGTTTTTGGCTGTTGGGGCGATCTGAGCGACCCTTTTTACGGGGGTGGCCACTATGGCGAGATGCTGAAGGTCGTCTATCCGGCCATTAAGGCCGCCGATGCGCAGGCGCAGGTCATGCTGGGCGGCTTGCTGCTGGAGTGCGACCCCTACACCATGACGGTTCCCGCCACCTGCCAGAACGAAGAGCGGCTGCAATCGGGCTATTTTTTGGAAGGCGTCCTCAAGGCCGGCGCGATCGACGCTTTTGACATCATGGATGTGCACGGCTATGGCGAACTGCGCCTGGATCTGCCGTCGCACATGAATAGCTACTACGCCTGGAGTCCGGCGGTTGGCGGCACAGGGCTGCCGGAAAAGGTTGCGTTTGTGCGGCGGCTGTTGGAGCAGTATGGCCGGCCTGATAAGGTCATCATGGCCACCGAACTGGCGCTCAAATGCGAGGAGCCGGGCGGCGACTGCCAGGACGTGGGCGCCGCCTACATCCCGCGCGTGATCGCCGAAGCCTACCAACTGCGGCTGGCGGGCATTGTTTACTATGCGCTGATCACCGAATTCAAGTATAAGGGGTTGTTGCTGCCCGATCTGACGCCCAAGCAGCAATATGCGGCCTTCCAATTTGCGGCTTCTCAGTTGAGTTGGGTCGAGTATGTCAAACCGGTGGAGCAGTATGTGGGCATCAGCGGGGCCGAATTCAACCGCAGCCGCCTGCGCCGGCTCTGGATCATTTGGTCCGCAGACGGCACAGAGCAAAGGCTGAGCCTGCCGCCGGATTTTGTGCAAGCGCGCGACAAATATGGTAATGTGCTGCCGGCAGACGGCGACAGCCTGGCAGTTGGATGGTCCCCCATCTATGTCTATTTGAAGATCGAAAATCAGCAGGGCGAGAACCGGTGAACAAGAACCGGCAGAAGCAGGGCGGAAGGGTGGCGCGTGACGTCTCATATGCGAGTCTGTGTTGCGACGACCGTGTTCCCGCGTTGGTATGGTCACGGTGAAGGCACCTTTATCTGGCAGTTCATCCAGGTTCTGCGCCGGCAAGAAATGGATGTGGCCGCTGTCGCCATGCACAGCCCCGGTCTGCCGGCGCACGAAGTGTGGGATGGGGTGCCGATCCGGCGCCCTATCTATTGGTGGCCCAGCAGCGCCGAAAAGCTGCGCAAAGACGGCGGCGGGCTGCCCATCAACTTTCGTCGCTACTGGCTGGCGCGGGTGCAATTACCTGTTTTGATGGCGGTGCAGGCCGCCGCCATTGTGCAGATGGCCAAGGGCTGCGATCTGATCCATGCCCACTTCACCGTCGCCACCGCCGCCGCCTTGGCATCGCAGCCGTGGCACGGGCTGCCGGTTGTCGCCACAGTGCACGGCAGCGACATCCTGCAGGCGCCAAAGCTGCCGCTGGGCGCAGCTTTTACGCGCAGCATCTTGCGCCGCACCGCCGCCGTCACGACCGTCAGTTCGGCGCTGCGCAACGCCTGCGTGCAGTTGGGTGTACCCGCCGAGCAGGTGCGCGTCATTTCGAACAGTGTCGATACGGCTCTCTATGCGCCGCCGACCCAGCCGGCAGCGCTGCCGATAGAGCAGCCGTTTGCGCAGCGCGAGCCGCTGGTCCTGTTTGCCGGTTCCTTGATCGCGCGCAAAGGGGCGGACACGCTGCTGTTCGCCATGGCCCGGCTGCTGGCGGCGCTGCCTTCTTACCGGCTGGTGCTGGTCGGCGAAGGGCCGGAAGCGGATACGCTGGCGCTGTTGGCGGCAAAGCTGGGGATCGGAGATGCGGTTGAGTGGGCCGGTTTTCTGCCGCAAGCCGAGGTCGCACGCTGGATGCAGCGTGCGCGCCTGTTTGTGCTGCCCTCCAATGAAGAGGGGCAGGGGGTTGTGCTGCTCGAGGCAATGGCGAGCGGGACGCCGGTGGTCGCCAGCCATGTCGGTGGCATCCCAGAAGTCGTGGTCGCAGGCACAGGCAGTTTGACGCCGCCCGGCGACGCCGCGGCGCTGGCGGCGCAGATGCTGGTGCTTCTGTCCGACCCACTGCTCTGGGAGGCACGCAGCCAAGCTGGACGTCGCCATGTGGAAACCAACTATTCGGCTGCCGCAATCGGCTCCTGTTACAGCACACTTTACCAAGAGGTGCTGGCGGCCAAAGGATAAACATGTCTTTGCAACGTCTGTTCAACAAGTTTATGGCCGACCCGCTCGCCACCACGCGCAGCGTCTGGCGCAAGACCGTGGTCGATCCCATGCGCTATGGCTCCCCGGCGCAGCGGTATGATGCACGCCGCTACTGGTCCAACCGCTTTGTTCGCCACAGCGGTTCGCTGCGCGGGCCAGGTGACGAAGGCATGTCGGATGCGGAGAACCGCAGCGAGTACGCTGCTGCAGGCGAGCGCTTTCTGCAGCTCGGTCGCAGCCTGCCGCTGGATTTTGCCGATGCGTCTGTGTTGGAGATCGGCCCCGGCACCGGCTATTACACCGACCTGCTGCGGCAGTTGGGGGTGCGTCGTTATACTGGGCTTGACATTGCCGGCCCTCTTTTGCCGGCGCTGGCCGCACGCTTTGGCGATTACGCATTTGCCCAGGCGGACGTGACGCAACTGCCGCTCACGGCTCAATTCGGCGTTCCGTATGGTGCACAGTATGATTTGATTGTCATCATCGATGTGATCGAACATATTGTTGAAGCGCAGCAACTGCGTGCGGCGCTGGCCGGGCTGGCAGCGCTGTTGGCCCCCGACGGGCGGCTCTTGATCGCCCCGTTGATGCCGGCCAGCCGCCGCCACTTGTTCTATGTGCATTTTTGGTCGCAGGATGACGTGCTGGCCTGGGCGCCGGCGCTGCGCCTGGAGAAGGCGCTGCCGTTTCGTCAGGGACAGCTTGCCTGCCTGCACCGCCCACCCACAGCCCCTCAGGGCGCGTGGTAGAAAGAATCGCTGATGAACCCTTCCTCTTCTTCGCCTCCTGCTGGGGCCTCTTCTGGAATCTCGCTGGCGCTTCAGTGGCGCGACTATCGTGAACTGTACCGGGCGGCGCTGAACCGTCTGCACTCGGAAGAAGCCTACCGCACTTTCCAGGCCTTACAGGCGCGGCTGTTGGTGCGCTATCTGGCCGCTCACGGCGTGGCTCTGCATGACCGGCTGCTGGTGGACCTGGGCAGCGGATTGGGCGGCTACTCGCTGCTCTTCCAACAGCAAGGCGCTCGCGTAGTCAGCGTGGATCTGATGGCCGACAAGATACGTCTGCAGGGGCCGTACCAGGCTGTGGCGGCCAGTGCCCAAGCCGTGCCGCTGGCGAGTAATTCGGTTGAGATCGTTTTCTGCGCCAGCTTGATTGAACACGTGCCCGACCCGGCGCAGGCGCTGCGCGAAATCCGTCGCATCCTGGCGCCCGGCGGCGTCTGCTATCTGAGCTTCCCGCCCTTTTACTCCTGGCGCGGTGGCCATGAATATGCGCCTTACCATTATCTGGGCGAAAAGGCGGCGCTGCGTCTGGTGGGGCGAGGTGCGCAGAAGTATCACCCACCCTGGATTCAGTCGATCTACCAGGTGTCCGACGTCCCCGCTTCGTTTGCCGGTATTTATGCCGATTGGGGCCTTTATACCATGACGGTGGGCAAAGCGCGGCGTCTAATCGCCGAGACGCCGCTCACTCTGTTGGACATGTCCACGCGCTACATGCCCGCCAGCTTTATCCGCTGGCCGCTGCTCGGTGAAGTGCTGACCTGGCATGCTCAATTTCTGCTGCGCAAAGGCTGATTGGAAACGAGTGTTATAGGAATGTTCAGCCAACTGCGTAAGAACCGGCTCCAGATCGATCAGGATGTACGCTCCGCCCGCCAACGCCGCTATCTGTCGCCGGCGTTTTATGGACAGTATATCGCTGTAAGCAAGGCCTTTGGCAGCCTGGGTGGGCGCGTCCTGGACACGGGCTGCGGGATCATGCCCTATGCCGAACTGCTGCCGCCTGCCGTCACGCTCTATCATGGGCTGGACATCAGCGTGCGCGACAGCCACCCTACACTGATCGGGGATGTGCAGTCGCTGGCGATGTTGCGCTCGGCAAGCTACGATTCCGTCGTCTGTCTGGAAGTGCTGGAACATCTGCCCGATCCCAATCAGGCTCTGGCCGAGATCGCGCGCGTTCTGGAAGATAGCGGCATTCTGGTGCTCAGCGCCCCCCACCTCAGCCGTCTGCACGAATTGCCGCATGATTACTATCGCTATACGGAGTTCGGGCTGCGCCATCTGTTGACGCAAAATGGGTTGGAGCCGCTGCGCGTGGTCAGCCGGGGTGGTCTTTTTTCGTTTTTGGGCCACCAGGTCGCCACAGTTTTGCTGGGTCTCACCTGGCGCAGCCGGCAGCTTGGCCCGCTTGTGCGCCTTTTCAACCGCTGGCTGTTGACCTATCCCTGCTACTGGCTTGACCGCTTTGGGGCACAGCGCAGCCTGTTTCCCCTCGGCTATGTGGTGGTCGCCCGCCGCCAGGCGCGGGCGGGTGCAAGTGTGGCAGGGATGCCGGACCAGTCATGACGACGCCACAAGCGAATGCCGCGCCCGCAGCCGCCAACCCGTGGCGCCGCCGGCTCTATTTTGTGGGGATGCTGCTGGGGTCGCTGCTGTTCATCTGGCAGCTGCTGGCAGCGGTGGCCAACCTGCGCCAGCGGCCCGTCGTTGTGGCGGCGCCCGCCTGGCTGCTGGCCGCCCTACTCATGGCGCTGATCGGCTATCTACTCCAGCTTTGCGGCTGGCTGCTGGTGATGCGCTTTCTGCGCAGTACGCTCTCTGGGGCCGAAGCATTCGCCGGCTACTTTCTCTCCTTTCTGCCGCGTTATATCCCCGGCACCGTGTGGGGTTATCTGGGGCGGGGAGAGTGGCTTGTGCGCAGCTACGGCATCTCCTATCGCACGTCGAGCCTGGGTTCGCTGCTGGAAGCGGGCAGCTTCGTCGTCACTGCGCTGCTGATCGGCGTCTGGGTCTATCTACGCCCAGCGCTGCCGCCGGCTCTGCCGGTTTTGTTGGCGGCGCTGCTGCTGGGCGGGGGTGCGGCGGCCTGGACGCTGATTGGGCGGTTGGCCCTGCGCTGCAGCCGTCTGGGATGGTCGCTGCCGGCGGCTGCGGCTGCGCTCTATCTGTGCTACTGGGGTGCGCAGGGGCTGGCGTTGAGCGCCGTCTGCCGCGGCCTGGGATTGACAAATGGGGTCGATCTGCTGCATTTGACGGCGGCGTCGGCTGCCGGTTGGACAGCCGGTTTTCTCACCCTGCTGGTGCCTGCCGGCTTTGGCGTGCGCGAGTGGTCCCTCACCTATCTATTGACTACCCAATCGGGCATGGCGGCGGCGGACGCCAATTTGGTGGCTGTCGTCTCGCGGCTCAGCCTGATTGTGGCGGAACTGTTGATGTTGGCGGCGGCTTTGTTTTGGCGCAGCCGGGTGGCTAAAGTGATTCTGGAAACGACTGAGCCATGAACGCAGCATCTGTTACGCCGTCTCATCCGCAGCCGGCAGAGCCGGAGGTCACAGCCTCTGCGGCCTCCGGCCTGCATGTGGTCATTCAAATTCTCTGCTACAACGAGGCGCAGACATTGGCCTCCGTGGTGAGCGAACTGCCCAAAGCGATTGCGGGAGTAGATCGGCTGGAGGTGCTGGTTGTGGATGATGGCAGCACGGACGGCACCGCCGAGGTGGCGCGCCGGCTGGGGGTGGACTATATCGTGCGCCATCCACTCAACCGCGGCGTTGCGGCAGCTTTTCAAAGCGGCCTGGAGGCGTCGCTGCGGGCGGGGGCTGATATTATCGTCAACACTGACGGCGACAATCAATATCCGGGGGAGTTTATTCCAGCCCTGATTGCGCCCATTCAAGCGCACGCCGCGGACATCGTGATCGGCAACCGGCAGACCCACCAAGTGGCGCATTTTTCGGTGCATAAGAAATGGCTGCAGCAGTTGGGCAGCCGCATCGTCAGTTGGACAGCCGGCACGCCCGTGCCTGATGCGGCCAGCGGGCTGCGCGCCTTTGACCGCGAGGCGGCGCTGCGCATTCATGTCGTCAGCACCTATAGTTACACATTGGAAACCATCATCCAAGCCGCCAAGAAAGGGCTGCGCATTACTTCAGTACCCATCCGCGTCAACCAGCCGACGCGGGAATCGCGGCTGATCAAGAGCACATCAAGCTATATCCGCCGCCAGGCGCTCACGATCCTGCGCGTTTTTACCGTCTACGAGCCGCTCTACACCTTTACCTATGCCGCCATTCCATTTGTGCTGGTGGGCGGCCTGCTTGTGGCCCGCTTTTTGCTGCTCTACCTGTTGATGGCGACGGGTGTGGGCCGTCACGTCCAATCGTTGATTGTGGGGAGCATGTTGTTTATTGTCGGTCTTGTCATTTTTCTGATCGGCGTCACCGCCCACATCATCGCCACCAATCGCTTTCTGTTGGAAGAAATTTTGTACCGGCAAAAACGGCAGGAGTTGGCGCCGCCGGCGCGCCCGATCAGCAAAGACAGCGAGACAATTCTGGGCGAAAAAAAAGTCTTTCCCAGAGGTGGAGCGGAAAGATAACCCGCTTGGGGTATTGTCAATTGGGCGCTCTGTCGCTATGTTGGGGACAGCAAAGGCTCGCTGCCGCAGGTTGTGCACCCCAGCGTTCGCCGGTGCGTTCACAGCCTGGCGCAGTGTACAAAGAATAGCCAGTGCCTATAGCAGTTACTGATCGTATTCAGCAGTTTTTGTCCCAGGAGGAATTTCGTATGAAGACAAGCAAGCGTTCGTTGGCGGTTTTGTCGCTGACGATGGTGCTGGTGCTGACGGCTTCGCTGGTTGCCAGCGCTGCGTCCACCACCAAAGTGCTCAGCACCAACTTCACGTTGGTCAACTTGAGCAGCGGCAGCAATACCGTGAGCATCAACTACTTTAAGCAGGACGGAAATCAGTGGCGCTCTGCCGAAGTGGCGACATTGGCCGCCCAGGGCGACCAGTTGATCAAGCGCCAGTATGACGACACTGAACTTTCGGCCGGCAGCGGCTCGGTTGTCGTCAACGGCCAAGGCGCCTTGGGGGCCGTGGTGCAGATTCAGACCCGCTCCGGGACGGCCACACGCGCCGCCTATTCCGGTGCGACCGAAGGTGCGTCGCAGGCCAATGCGCCGTATGTTGCCAAGGGCCTCAATACGGCTTCCGGCCTGGCCAACTCGCAGATCATTGTTCAGAACACGACCGATAGCCCGGTCAATGTCTCGGTTGATCTGATCAGCTCGGCCACGGGCGCCACCGTTTACACGAAGCAGATTGCCAACCTGGCCCAAGGTGCAGCGTTCACCTACGACCTGGCGGATGACGGCAATGTGCCGGCCGGCTTCTTCGGTTCGGCAGTCGTCAAGGCCGGTGCGGGCAAAGTGGCTGTGGTCGCCAATGTCTTTAGCGGCCCCGACACCCTGCAGACCTACAACGCCTTCGTCAGCACCAGCCAGGAGTGGCTCGCTCCGCTCTTCACTTCCCGCCTGGCCAACACGCTGAGCACACCGCTTGCCGTGCAGAACCTGAGCAGTGGCTCCATCCCGGTCGGCGGCATCAATGTCTTCTGCACTAAGGATGTCTCCAGCCCTGGCGACGCCACGATCAGCCTGTCGAACACGGCTGCCGTCGGTCCCAACGCCACCTACTTCTTCAATCCGGTGACCGATGCCTCGATCCCGGCGGAATGGTATGGCTCCTGCCGCATTACGACGACTGGTTTCGAGTCGGTGGCCTTTGTCCAGATGCGCACCGTCAGCAGTGGGCTGGCCGGCGCCTATGAGGCGATCAAGGCCAGCGGCACGGCGACCAAGGTTGTGGTGCCGCTGTATGCCAAGCGCCTGGCCAATGGCTTTGCCTCCGTGGTGACGATTCAGAATCTGAGCACCACCGCAGCCGCCAACGTCACCTTGCAGTACAACGGCGCTGCCGGCCTGCCGGCCAACTGCACCGCTACGCTGAGCAAGAGCATTCCGGCCAGCGGCAGCTTGCAGCAGAACCACCGTGTCCAGAGCGGCGGCCAGGCTGTCCCGGAAATCGGTGACCAGTGCTTTGGTACGATCGTGGTCTCGTCTGACCAGCCGATCGACGGTATCGTCCAGTTGACTGACATTAGTGGTCTGCCTGGCGACACCTTCCAGGTGCATAACGCCTTCACCACCGCCAACTAACGTTACTGTATTGCCGGAAAAGGTCAGCCTCTCCAATGGGAGGCTGACCTTTTTTTACGCGCGGCTGCCGGGAACCAAGGCAGCCGTCCTGCCGTTGGAACAACGGTCGAATGCAAGACCGATGCGAAAGGATTCAGAATGAAGCAAAAAAGTTATGCAGTCTGGTTGAGCGGTGCGCTGCTGGCGCTCACGCTGACGGCCTGTGGCGGCGGCCAGGATGCGACGCCCACTGCGCCTGCCGCTACAACTGCGCCCACCGCAACGGCAGCCACTGCTGCTCCCACCATCACGGACACGCCTGCCGCCGCTAATGCGGCCGCCGCAGTCTCACCGCTGGATGCGCCCACATCGCCGTTGAGTGCACCCGTATCGCCGCTGGCGCCCACCGCCGGCGAGCCGGAGGCGGGTGTGGGGCAAGGTCCCCATATTGAAATTGCCGTACCGTCGGATCTGGCTGTCATCACGCAGTTGGCGCAGGAGACCAAATCGCCTACGCCGCAGGAGGGTGCGGCTGCGCTCAGCGGTGTTTTGTATTCGGCGAATGTGAACCGCATTATTCCCGGCACCACCTTTTATCTGACGCCGGCGATTGAAGACAACGGCCAGTTGTACATTCCTTCCGTTTTTGTCGGGCCGCAGGTGGAAAGGGGGGACATTGCCGGTACAAGCAATGAGAAGGGGCAGATTATGCTGGACAATGTCCCTCCCGGCAACTATTATCTGGCCGTCTGGGCCATCTACAATTGGCCGCTGGCCTTTGGTGCGCAGAACGACAGCCTGCCGCTGATGATCACGGTGAAGGCGGGAGAGCAGCAGGATTTTGGCCTGCTTTATGTGGATTGGCCCTAAGCCCCGATTTTTAACGCCTGGTTTTCACGGTTCGGAGTGGAGCGAGCAGCCTTAGCGCTGCTCGCCACCTTTTTTGGCGCCCCAGTTGCCAAAAAACATCTGGCGCAGCAGACCCGGGGCGGGGGTGGTCTCGACGGTGGCCTGTGCTGAAGGTGTCCAATCCTGCAGTTCGGCCAGCGTCTCCCACTCGCCGCGCTGCGCCTGGCTGTCGGCGATGGCGGCCTGCAGCGGATGCTGCGCCTCGTCCGCACCGACTGGCCTGTCCTCTGTGCCGTTCTCTGCCCCACCTTCTGCTATCAGCCACTGTTTCCAGGCCGCCAGTTCGCGCTCGAACTGCTCGATGCGCGGCAGCAGATTGGTGCGGTTGGCGCGCAGCGCCATGTAGAGATGCTCGGCGGATCGGCCGGTGGCTGTGCTTTGCGCAAAGCTGCGCCCTGCCAGCCGGCGCGCTTCCGTCCAGCCGGGGGCGGCGGCCAGCATGTGCACCAGGCTCAGCCCCAACAGTTGCGGCAACTGCTCGACGCCGGCGCTGATGCCGTCATGTTCGAGCGGGTCCATAAACAGCGGCTGCGCCCCCACACTCTCGACAAAATTAGCGGCTAATTCGAGGGCCGAGGGGTCGGTGGTGGCTCCAGCCGCCACCACAAAGACTGTTTTCTCAAACAGATCGGCGCGCGGCGTCAGCGGACCGCCGATGCCGTTGAGGATGGGGTGGCCGGTGACAGCCGGGCCATGGCCCGGCAGATGCTCCGCCAGCAGTTCCGCCGCCGGGCGCAGAACGTCGGTCACCACAAAGACCAGCGTATTGGGGCGTAAATCTTCACGGATGAGGGTGAGCGTCTCGCCCACCTCGCTCAGCGGCATGGCCAGAACCACCATGCTGGCGTTCTCACAAGCGGCGTGCAAATTCCATTCGACGCGCTGCGCGGCGTTGAGCTTGCGCGCCGCCTGCGCGGCTTCGGGCAGCTTGTCGTGGCCCACCACTTCCGCTTGCGCCGCTGCGCCTTGCAGCGCCAGCCCCAGGCTGGCGCCGGTGAGGCCTAAGCCCAAAATGGTGATCACAGGTGTTGCCATCGTTTCAGTTCCTTCCATCCGCCCACTGCAGGCGGGCCAGATACTCTTTTGCGGCGGCAGTATAGGGGGCAGGCGCTTGCTCTTGGTGATGGGCGATCAGCCAGCAGGTCAGTTCGCTGCAGCCGGCGGCACGCGCCCAATCGGCCCCCATTTGCGGGTGCTGCTGCTGGACATAGAAGGCATAGCGCAGCCCTGCTTCCGGACGCGGGGCCGCCCAGCGCACCAGGAGATCGGGCCGCCACGCCTCCAGCAGCACCAGCGGCCCGCGCAGCCACAGCCCTAGATAGACGCCTGCCTCGCCGGCGGCGGCCTTGCCGACATCATGCAGCAGCGCCGCCGCCGCCAAGTCGGGCGGGGTGTCGCCGGCCGCCTGCAGCGAGTGCAGCACGCGCAGACTGTGCGCCTGCGCATCCGCCGGCATCCGCGCAAACAGCGCCGCACCGGCGGGCGTCAGCAGACGTTCCACCTCAGCGTGATCGGCGGCGGAAATAGTCGCCCCCCAGCCGCGGCGAAATTGGCGCAGCCGATAGCGCACCCGCGCCAGCCACTCCAGCCATGAGGAGGGAGGAGAGAGACGCATGGCCTTTTCCGGTACGGCCATACTCAAAGCCCTACCAGCCTCACCAGCAGACCGATCATGATGTTGGTCGGCCCGTTGATCAACTGCGGGGCCAAGAAGATGACGGCAAACAGAAGCAGCGTACCATACTGGTTGAGGCCATAGTAGACGCGCTGCGCACTGCTGGGCAGCAAAGCGAAAAGCACATGCGAGCCATCCAGCGGCGGGATTGGCAGCAGGTTAAAGACAAACAGCAGCACGTTGATATAGGCAAAGAACTGCAGCACGTTGAAGCCCAACATGCCCAGCCCGCCATCCACCATACTGGGGTTAAAGAAAAAACGGATCAGCAGCAAGCTGATTGTCGCCAGGAGCAGGTTGCTCAGCGGGCCGGCCACCGAAACTAGAATCGACCCCAGACGCGGGTCGATCTGGATGTTGCGCGGGTTCCAGCGCACAGGCCGCGCCCAGCCGAAGCCCACGAGGAAGATCAGCAGCGCCCCTATCGGATCGATGTGGCGCACAGGGTTGAGCGTATAGCGCCCTTCGATACGCGGCGTCGGGTCGCCCAGTTTGACCGCCGTAAAGGCATGGGCAAATTCATGAAACGGCAGGGCAAACAAGACGATGGCGGCCGTAGCCAGCCACCACATCGGGTCGCTGTAGCGCCCGAACCCGCCGCCGCGCGTAAACATCACAACCAGCCCATACACAATCAAGGCGCCGATGCCGCCGATAAATATTTTTTGTCCCTGTGTCAGGGAATTCCAACGCTGTCCCAGCGAACCGGGGAACATAGCAGCTCCTCTATCTCAACACACCCTATCTCATTGCGCTCGTACTATACACTGTGCAGCACCCCGCTCAGCTCTGCGTGTGTGCTGCCGGCTGTATAATGGTGCCAACAAGCTACACGGTCGAGTACGATCGAGTCCTGTAGAATTATAGCACAGCAGGCTGCTGTGGCTGGTGGCGCCGGCCTATCCCGCAGCCAAAGCCAGCGCATTTGCACGCGTATGCAGGCGGGAGAATAATGCGTCCTCGGCTTTATCGAAACGGTAAGCCCTGCCTGCGTGTGCTATACTGGCGTTTGGCAGATGGCCGCCAGCCACGCAGCCCATTGTCAGCCAATCAGCAGTCCACTGTCAGTCACCTGTCAACCATTTGCCGGCCAATTCGGCTATAATGACGCTTGTTCGTGTTGAATTGTGCGCGTGACCAACAGCGCAGCTTACGCTTTACAGTTTACGCTCTATAGAGGAGGAAGCAACGATGGCATCTCTTTTGGAAAAGGTTTCTACATTAATTTCCGCCAACCTGCATTACATGGTGGATCAGGCGTTAAAATCGAACAGCCTGGCCGTCATCGACCAGTATATTCGCCAGGTGGAAGACAATCTGGAAGAGCTGGAAGACGCGGCGGCGACGGTCGGCGGTGAGGTGAAGGGCTTGCAGCGCAAGATGACGGAGTACGCGCACAAGCAGGACGAGCTTGACCACGCCATCAACGCCTTCCTCACCGAAGGCAACGAAAGCGCCGCCCTGGCTGCCCAGAGCAAGCTCAACAGCACGCAGCGGCTGGTCGAGACCTATAAGAGCCAGGTGGATCGCCAGCAGACGGAGTTTCAAAAGTTGCTCGATGCCAAGGTCAAGCTGGAAGCGCGCCTGGCCACCATGCGCCAGGAGCGCGAGGAACTGCAGGCCCTGCTTACGCTGGCCAAGAGCAAGGAAACCTCCGTCAAGGCGATGAAGAGCCTCGACGACCTGATGGGCGCGGGCGACGCCGACATTTCCGGCATCGCGCAGAGCATCTACGCTCGTCTCGACAAGGCGACGTCGGCCAGCGAAATGCGCGCCACCAATCTCGACGAGCAGATGGACCAGGTGCTGGATCGCTCGACGCTCAACGCTCAACTTGCCGAACGCAAGCAGAAGCTTGGCCTGAACTAACCCCAAAGCCAACAGCAGGAGGCCGGCAGTGCTGCGTGCGCAAAGCAGTGCGCTCGCTGCCGACCCTTGCTTGTTGCTGGGAGCATCCCTTGAGGACATCCCATGAATCGAACGCGTTGGATTTTTATTGCGATTGTTGTGGCCGCGCTGGTGATCGCCGGCGCCGGCATCTTATTTACTCGCGGCGGCGCCACACCCGATGCGGGACTGACTGTCGAAAAACCGGAAGCGGTCAAGGTGCGCGTGCTGACGTCACTGCCGATTGAGCCGTGGGTGCGCGGGGCCGCCGCCGACTTTAACGCCGGCGCCAACCAGATCGATGGCGTGCCCATCGAAGTCGAGGTGGTGGCCATGGACGGCCTCACCGCTTTGGGCCGCTGGGACCGCAACGAATTCGGTGCGCTGCCGGCGGATACGCTGCCCGAAGATCTGAGCGACGCCGAACGCGCCCAG
The DNA here is from genome assembly GCA_038205395.1 of Caldilineales bacterium. Lineage (GTDB taxonomy): Bacteria > Chloroflexota > Anaerolineae > Caldilineales > Caldilineaceae > Fredericiella. The sequence goes on along the minus strand of JBBRBX010000019.1, from coordinate 26,584 downwards.
CTTGCCGACTTTCCGACGGTCTGGATCCCGGACAGCCGCTATCTGGTGGAGTTGGCTAATGCCGCCTACAAAGAACGGTTGGGCCGCGACGTCTTCTTGACCGACGGCGAGTATCGCGCACGGCCTATTGCCATCAGCCTCTTCACCTGGGGCCTCTACAACAGCCGCGCCCAGGTGTTGGAGCAGAAATTCGGCGATATTGACTGGTCAACCATCCATGACGCCGCTACCACGCGCGGCGGCTGGCCGGAATTAGGCGGTGATCCGGCCTGGGGCTTCTTCAAGCTGGTTGTGCCCAATCCCAACAAGAATATCGGCGGCCTGGCGGCCATGATTGCGATGGCGGGCGAGTACTATGATCGCACCAATATCAGCGTCGAGGATGTCACCAACCCTGAGTTTCAGAAGTGGCTCAAGGAACTGATGGGAGCCGTGACCGACTTCAGCAGCGCCTCCGCCTACACCGCCGAAGACTTTGCGCTCTTCGGCTACAGCGTGGGCGACGGCGGTCAGATGCTGGAGAGCGACCTGCTGCAAAACATGCAGGGCATCCTCAACCGTTGGGAGGACCCGCTCAAGCTTTATTATCCGAACTATGTCACCTGGTTTGATTTCCCCTTTGCCGTATGGGTCGGGCCGGAAACGACGGCGCTGCAAAAGAATGCTGCGCTTGAATTCCAGAAGTTCCTGCTCAGCCCCGAACAGCAGAAGAATGCACTGGCTTATGGGCTGCGCCCGGCCAATTCCGACGTGCCGGTGGATGCCGCTGAGGACAGCCTCTTTGTCAAGTGGCAGGATCAGGGGGTGCAGAATGTCGTGCCGCGCACGTCCGCCATGCGCAGCCCGGATCGAGATGTGCTGCTGGCGCTGCTGCGCTGGTTTGACCTGAACGTAGGACAGTGAGGTGCAGCGATGAGTAAACGCAACCGCATGTCCGGCGAGCACGGCACGCGCAACCTGCTGATCATTCTGGGCGTGCTGATGGGCGGCGTCTTTCTGTGCGTCGGCTCTATCATTCTGGGCAGCTTCTGGTTCACGATTCAAGGCCCCAGTGTGTTTCAAGCCGGCAGCAGCGGCGATCAGGCTGCGCCTGCCTGGGCTGCCGACAGCGCCGATCTGACGGTCGCCGTCTCGCCGGTGATGGGGCCGGTCTTCGCCCAATTGGTGGAGCAGTTCAACCGCCAGGGGCTGACCACCCCCGACGGCAAGCCGATGACGGTGTACAGCGTCATCTATGAGCCGGAGAAGATGGTCAGCGCGGCGTTGGGGCAGCCTGATTTTCAGGCCATGTCGCCCGACAGCAGCCTGTGGCTCGACCGGCTGGAGCAAAGCTGGAATGGACAGACTGCGGAGCAGGATGCCGCGCAGGCCGCCGGACAATCCGGCAGCTTTGCCGCCGGCAGCCAGAGTGACGCCGGTAGCGGCGAATCACAGATTCCGATTGGTCAGCGGCGCGTGTCGGAGCAGATGCGCTATGCCGTCAGCCCCATTGTGATCGCCGCCTGGGAAACAGCCGCGCGCGCCTTGGGCTGGCCGGATAAGCCGGTGGGCTGGCAGGACATCCAGCGCCAGGCGACGGAAAATCCGGATTTCAAGTGGAATCACCCCAGCACGAACAATGCCTCCGGCCTGTTGGCTACGCTGGCGGAGTTCTATGCCGGGGCGGGACTGACGCGCGGGCTGACCGAGGAAACTGCCACCGCCCAGTCCACCATCGACTATGTGCGCGCGGTTGAGTCCACCGTGCGTTTCTATGGTGAGGGCGAGCAGGTGATCGTCGAGCGGCTGGCCCAGGAAGGGCCGGACTTTCTGGATGCATTTGTCGGCCAGGAGCAGGTTGTCATCGACTGGAACAAGAATCAGCGCGGTGATCCGCTGGTCGCTATCTATCCGGCGGAAGGCACGCTGTGGACCGACCACCCGTTGGCCCTGCTGGAACTGGGGGGCGCAGGCGAAACGGCTGTCACCGACAACCAGCGGCTCACCTACAAGGCGCTGGTAGACTACCTGACCAGCGCTGAGGCGCAGAATCAGCTGCTGGCAGCCGGCTACCGGCCGGCGGATCTGAGCCTGCGGCTCGATACAGCGGGCAGCCCGTTTGCCGGCACCAATCTGGTGGACTGGCGCCAGCCGCAGACGACTTTGCAGATGCCTTCACCCGCCGTGGTGGATGTGGTGCAGAATGTCTGGTTCTATACCAAACGGCCTACCAACGTGATTCTGGTGGCTGACAGCAGCGGCAGCATGGAGGGTGGCAAGATCGATCGCGCGCGCGAAGCACTGGCTGCCTTTGTCAGCCAGATTCGTGGCGAACGCGACCGGGTCGGGCTGGTGGAGTTTGGCAGCGGCGTCAAGAACTATCTGCCGATGGCGCCTATGGACGACGCCAACCGCAGCCGGCTGCTGGATGCCATCGGCGCGCAGGAGGCGACGGGAGGCACGGCCCTGATCGACGCCACCTATGCCGCTGTGGCTGAGTTGATCGATGCCGGCGATGCGCAAGCGATTAATGCCATCGTCGTCATGACCGACGGCCAGGAAAATGAGAGCGAGCGCAGCCTGGAGCAACTGCAGGATTTGCTGCGCTCCACCGCCACGCCGCCCATCATCTTCACCATCGGCTTTGGCGACGATGCCGACGAGGATGTGCTGGGGGTGATGGCCAAGATCGGCGGCGGCCAGTTCCGCCGCGCCGATGAAACTGACATTGCCGAACTCTATCAGATTATTTCGACCTACTTCTAGGCGCATCATGACTTCCAGCGGCCAGGAAACTCGCACCGATATCCAACAGCGCGCGCAAAGCGCCGTGCTGCAGTACGCCTTTTTGCGTTGGGAAAGCGCCCTGGTGATCGCGCTGACCATCGTGCTGTTCTTTCTCGTCCCGCGCCCCTTTCCGTGGTGGCCGCCCTACGCCTGGCTTTTGCTTGGGCTGGCTGGCCTGGCGGCGCTGGTCTATTCCAGCCTCACCGATGCGGAAACCAACGCCAAGGTTGTGCTGCGGCTGTTCCAAGAACAGTTCGACAGCGGGCGCATCAAAGACAAGGAACTGCGCCAGGAAATCGAAACGGCGCTCGAATATCAGCGCCGCATCGAGGTGCAGGTGCGGCGGCAGGATCGCCCGCTCCTGCGCGACCGGCTCAACGAAACCGCCAACCAGATCACGCAGTGGGTCGCCAATATGTATGCCCTGGCGCTGCGGCTGGACGCCTACCGCCATGACGATTTGCTGGCGCAGCAACGCAGCAGCTTGCCGGCTGAGTTGAAGGAGCTGACCGAGCAGCGCAAACGGACGACCAACCCAACTACCCAGGCGCAGCTCGACCAGGTGATCGACGGCAAGGGCAAACAGTGGCAGGCGCTGCGCGATCTGGACGACCGCATGAGGCAGGCCGAACTGCAGATGGAGCAGAGCCAGACGGCGTTGGCCACCATCTACAGCCAGATTCAACTGGTCGATGCGCAGAGCGTTGAAAGTGGGCGCGCCGAGCGGCTGCAAGCGGACATCGGCGCGCAGGTGAGCCGCTTGGGCGATCTGGTGACAAGCATTAACGAGGTCTACGATTATAAGGCGCTGTGAACTGCCCCCGGCAGGCAGCGGCGGCAGATGCCGGCAGTAGATAAGGGATGGGGCAAGTGAAGATCATGAAGCAATCTAGGTGGCCGATCAAGCGGCAGGTGGGGCTGGTATTTCTGCTGGTGGCTGCGCTGCTGCTGGCCGCCTGCGGCGGCGAGGGCAGTGGCGAGCCGACGCGCGGCGATGTCGTCGTCTATGTGGCCGTGCCGCTGAGCGGCTTCCAGGCCAACGGCGGGCAGACGATTCTGGGCGGCGCCCGGCTAGCGGCGGCGGAGATTAACCGCCAGGGCGGGCTGCGCGGCTATCGGATCGTAGTGCGCCCGCTCGACGATGAATCCGACAGCGATGTGGCCATCGAACGCATTGACACGATCCGCGCTGCACTGGACGGCGGCGAGCAGGTGCTGGGCGTTATTGGCCATCTCAACAGCGGGCAGACGCTGGCGGCGATGGAGTATTACAAAGATATGCCGCTGTTGGTGATCACCCCCACGGCCTCCGAGCAGAGCTTGACCACGCGCGGCTACACCAACTTCTTCCGCGTCAACGCCAATGACGCGGTGCAGGCTGCGGTCGATGCCCAGTTTTTGGTCGAAAAGCTCCAGGCCAAACGGGTTGCAGTGATCCACAACGACACCGAGTATGGTAAGGGGCTGGCTGCTTCGCTGGCGCGTGAGTTGGAAAGCCGCGGCGGCCAGGTGGCGCTGCAGCTTGAGGTCAAGGAAGGCCAGGCGCGTTACAGCGATGAGGTGGCGGCTGTGCAGACGGCGCAGCCCGACGCCATCTTTTATGCCGGCTATGAGATTGAGACGCCTTATCTACGCGCCGAACTGGTGGATGCCGGCGTCAGCGTGCCGATGCTGGCCAGCGACGGCGCTTTTCTGGCGGCGACGATTGACGAGTCCGGCGGCAGGGCGGAGGGTATGTATGTCAGCGCCTTTGCGCCCAGCCCGCGCAGCGTGGCCGATGCCCAGTGGTTCGAGGCCTATCAGGCGGTGGAGTACCGCAACCCCGACACCTACTCCGTCAACGGCTATGTCGGCATGCAGGCCATGGCCGAGGCTGCTGCCAAAGCCGATTCGTTTGAGCGTGACAAAGTGGCCGGCGCGCTGCGCAGCGACACGATCCCGACGCTGCTCGACAACCTGCGCTTTCAAGCGGACGGCGACCTGGTGGAGCCTAAAATTTGGATTTATCAGGTGGTGGACGGCGAGTTCCAGCAGGTGGATTTCACCGCCCAGCCGTAATCTGTCCGTCGCCTTTCTGGTTCACTGTTTCGTTCACCCATTTAGTTCATCATCGCCTCCTGCGCCACCAGTCGCCCCTGTTCAGTCAGGCGCAGGAGGCCGTTTTCGTTAGCCACCACTCCCTTGCGTTCGGCATAGCGCACAACCCGGCCGGCAAACGCCGGCTGCCAGCGAATATGCTGCGCCAGATGTTCGACCCGGCTTTCCTCCACCGACTCCGGCCGTCCGGTGTGGTGCAGCAGGTGGATGGCCAGCATCGACTGGGCAAATTCCATGCGCTGGCGCCGCCGCCGGTTGGCGATGGCCAACATGCCGCGCTGCGGCGCCAGCAGAAAGACAACGACAAAGAAAATCCCGGTCACGGTGGCCATGGCGCCGGCGATGTTGGCGTTGAGCAGGCGCGCCAGCCAGTAGCCGCCAATCGCGCTCGCCACGGCAATCGCCACACTCACTAGCAGCATGCGGCGCAGGTCATCGGTCAGCAGATAGGCTGCCGCCGCCGGCGTCACCATCAGCGCCACCACCAGAATGGCGCCTACGGCGTCAAAAGCGCCGACGGCCGTGATCGACACCAGCGTCATCAACCCATAGTGGAGCAGCGCCGGAGCAAAGCCGAGTGTGGCGGCCAGGCCGGCGTCAAAGGTGGAGAGTTTGAGTTCCTTATAGAAGAGAGCGATCAGCCCGCCATTGAGCAGCAGCACAGCGCTCATCGTCACCAGCGCGTGCGGCAGGTCCAGCCCAAACAGGCTGATGCGGTCAAAAGGGGCAAAGGCCAACTCGCCCAGCAGTACAGCATCCACATCCAGATGCACCCCGCGCGCAAAGCGCGAGATGAGGATCACTGCCAGGCTGAACAGCGCCGGAAAGACCAGCCCAATCGCCGCATCCTGCTTGACAAGCTGCGTGCGGTTGAGCAGTTCGACCAGGCTGACCGTCAGCACACCCACCGCCGCCGCCCCCAACAGCAGCCAGGGCGACTGCAGATCCTGCACCACAAAAAAGGCCAGCACAATCCCCAACAGCACCGTATGGCTGATGGCGTCCGCCAGCATCGACATGCTGCGCAGGACCAAAAACACACCGGGAAGCGCACAAGCCGCCGCCACGACGACCGCAATCAATTGGATTTCCAGCGAAGCACTCATGCGAACACCTCCCGCTGTCGCCGCCGCCGCTGCCACGCCCAGAACAGCCCCCGATTGGGCGCCAGCAGCAAAGAAAATGCCGCAATGGCGCTGATGCAGAGCACAATCACCGGGCCAGTGGAAAGCCCGCCCGCCAGACTGCTGATGGCTGTGCCCGCTACGCCGGCCGCAGCGCCGAACAGCCCCGACAGCGCTACCATCCAGCCCAGGTGGTCGGTCCACTGGCGTGCTGCTGCTGCTGGGGCGACGATCATGGCGCTCATCAGCACCACACCCACGGCTTGCAAGCCGATCACGATGGCGATCACCAGCAGCAGGGTAATCAGCACCTCCAGCGCTTGCATGGAGAAACCAAGGCTGGCGCCAAAGTCGCGGTCAAACGCCAGTAGCTTGAGTTCCTTCCAGAAGAGCAGCAGCAGCCCCAGCGCAATACCACCAAACAACGTCATCACCAGCACATCGCCCTCCAGCAGCGTGGCGGCCTGGCCAAAGAGAAAATGGTTCAGCCCCGCCTGGCGAGCGTCCGGGTCGCGCTGCAGAAAGGTCAGCAGCATCAGCCCAAAGCCAAAGAAGACCGAGAGGATAATGCCGAGTGCGGCATCTTGCTTGATGCGTGTGTTGCGCGTGATGGCGATCACCAGCAACACGCCGGCGACGCCCGCCAGCGCCGCGCCAGCCATCAACACAAGCGGTCCCTTGACTCCCGTCAGCATAAAGGCCAGGACGACGCCGGGCAGGGCGGCGTGCGAGATGGCGTCACCGATCAGGCTCTGCCGCCGCAGCAGCGCAAACGCTCCCAGCGCCCCGCTGACCAGCCCAAGCACTGCCGTCCCCAGTGCCACCGTACGCAGCGTGTAGTCGAAAAGCAGCCCATGCAAAATCTGCATTAAATCCATTGCTGTCCCCCCTGTTTCTTCACAGTGTAGCGCTGGGCTGTGCGGCCAGGGCGGCGCCTGCTTCTGCACCGGTTGTCTCGGCACGGGGCGTCTCTACACCGGCAGGACGCGCCATAAAGGCGATTCGCCCGCCATAGGTGAGGCGCAAATTTTCTTCGGTAAAAACCTCCGCCACCGGCCCGCCGGCAATACGTCGCACATTGAGCAGGGTCACCCAGTCAAAATATTCGGGTACAGTCTGCAGATCGTGGTGCACGACGATAACGGTTTTGCCTGCCGCGCGCAGATCCTTGAGCAGGCCGACAATGGCGCGCTCGGTGGTGGCGTCCACGCCCTGAAAGGGTTCATCCATAAAGTAGAGATCAGCATCCTGCACCAGCGCTCGAGCCAGAAAGACCCGCTGCTGCTGCCCGCCGGAAAGCTGCGAGATCTGGCGTTGGGCAAAAGCAGCCATGTCCACCTTTTCCAGCGCCGCCAGCGCCAGCGTACGCTCGCGCCGACCGGGGCGACGGAACCAGCCCAGCGCGCCGTAGCGGCCCATCATCACTACATCCAGCACACTGGTAGGAAAGTCCCAGTCGACGCTGCCACGCTGCGGCACATAACCTACGCGCCGGCGCTGTTCGGCATAAGGACGCCCTTCGATCAGCACCTGTCCGGCGGCTGTCGGCGCCAGGCCGAGAATCGCTTTCATCAAGGTTGTCTTGCCCGCGCCATTGGGGCCGACGATCGCCATCAATACCCCACGCGGCACTTCCAGATCAATATCCCACAGCACCGGTTTCTCGTGGTAGGCCACCGTCAAATCATTTACTTGGATTGCCGGCTGCATTGTTATTGTTCACCCTCCAGTGCCTTGACAATCGTATCAATATTGGTGCGCACCATGCCGATATAGCTGTCTGCTCCGCTGTCGGGACTGCCAAGTGCATCCGAATAGAGCTGACCGCCGATCAGCACCTCGGTCCCGCGGTCGCGCACGGCGGCCTGCAGCGCCTCCACATTGCGCACCGGTACAGAAGTCTCAATAAAAATAGCCGAAATCTCTCTGTCTGCAATAAAATCGGCCAATTCGCGCACATCAGCCGTGCCTGCTTCGGAGGCGGTGCTGATGCCTTGCAGCCCACGCACCTCAAAGCCGTACGCGCGGCCAAAGTATTGGAAGGCGTCATGCGCCGTCACCAGCACCCGCTGCTCCGGCTCAACCTTGGCTACCTGCGCTTTGACATACGTGTCCAGATCGGCAAGCTTCGCCAGATATGCCTCGGCATTGGCCTGATAGCCGGCAGCATGGGGCGGGTCCGCTGCGGCCAGTGCATCGCGCACCGCCTCCACCGCCTTCATCCACAGCGTTACATCGAACCAGACATGCGGGTCATATTCATCGGCATAATTGGCCCAAGGCAGCAGGCGCGCCGGCTCGATGCGCTCCGCCACCGGCACACTGGGTTTGCGCTCGCCAATCTGGCGCAGCACATCCGTCATCTGCGCCTCCAAGAAGAGACCGTTATAGAAGATCACGTCTGCGCGCTGCAGGCGATCTACATCTCCTTCGCTGGCGACGTAGAGATGAGGGTCGACCCCTGGTCCCATCAGCGCTGTCACTTCGACCTGGTCGCCACCCACCTGGCGGGTGATGTCGGCGATCTGGCCGGTGGTTGCTACGACTTGCAGTTTGCCGCTCTGGCCTTGCGCGCTGCCGCCACAGCCTGCCACGAGCAGCAGCGCCGCCGCCGCCAGCAGGACACGCAACAACCAGTGCTGCCGCGTGAGTTGTCTTTTTTCATGCATACTGCATTTATACCTTTCTATTCTTTAGAAACTTTTTTGTTTCAAATATAAATATTAGTCTAGGCTAAAATATCATTGTTCGAGCCTTCTGTCAAGAAGCCGTCTAACCCTTGAACGGATGGCGCTGTTGGATCTGCAAGCGTCATAGCGCCCCTGGTGGCCGTTTGCAAAAGCGCCCAATTGGGGCGGCGTGTGCGCTTGCGCTACAATGGTTGTCATATCTTGCCGCAAACATGATAGGAGCCGGAGGTGGCTGATGCCGATGCGCAAATTGTCGGTTATGCAGGCGAAGCGATTTGGCGTGTGGACGATTGCGCCTGATGCCGATCTCAAGACAGTGGCCCGCGAGATGGTGGAGCACAACATCAGTTGCCTAGTGATTTTGGATGAGGAAGGCTATCTGGATGGGCTGATCACCCGCACGGATCTGGTGCGCGCGGCGCATGAAAGTCGCGAGTGGCAGACGCAACTGGCGCGCGATTGTATGGTGCGCAATGTCGTTACGGTGGAGTTGGACGACGAGCTGGAACGGGTCATGGAACTGCTGATCGAGCACCATGTGCATCGCGTGGTGGCGGTGGAGAAGGAAAACGGCAAGCTGCGCCCGGTGGCGGTGTTGTCGGCTGCCGATGTCGTCTATCATATGGTGCAGAGGCGTTAGCGGAGGCGGAACAGGGCTTACTGACATCATACAGTTGAGCCGGGATGATGCAACCATGGAACGCACAGCGCGGCGACCCGTGACCAAGCTGGACGGTGTCCGGGCCATGCCTCCAACAAAGCGAGAGACGACAATATGCGCATTCTGCCGCATCTTTTTGAAAACAACGCCAGATGGGTCGCCGCGCGCACGGCGCAAGACCCTAATTTTTTTACGCGGCTTGCCAATCAGCAGACGCCGGAGTATCTTTGGATTGGCTGCGCCGACAGCCGCGTGCCGGCCAACGAGATCATCGGGTTGGACCCGGGTGAAGTCTTTGTGCATCGCAACATAGCCAATGTGGTGGTGCACACGGATATGAATTGTTTGTCTGTGCTGCAGTTTGCCGTTGAGGTGCTCAAGGTCAAACATGTGATCGTCTGCGGCCATTATGGCTGCGGCGGTGTGCTGGCGGCCATGCGCAATCAGCCCTATGGCCTGATCGACAACTGGCTGCGCAACATCAAAGACATCTACACACGCCATGCAGGTGAACTGGATGCCATCGCGGACGAGACGGTGCGCGGCGACCGTCTATGCGAGCTGAATGTGCTGCATCAGGTGGCCAATGTCTGCTACACAACGATTGTGCAGGGTGCGTGGCAGCGCAACCAGCCGCTGGCTGTCCACGGTTGGATTTACGGTTTAAAGGATGGGCTGCTGCAAGATCTGCAATTTACGGTCGAGCATCCGGATCAGGTGATGGGGCTTTACCGCATGGATTTGATTGGTTGAGAACTTCCGGAGAGTGCCCGGAAAGGAAATGGAAGCCACCTATGCGGCAGCATACTGGACTCTGCCCCAGCCCCTTTTCGGCAGGCCACGCCTGCAGCCGCTGCATTTGCAAAGAGGATGGGTATGAGCGACGTCGAGCTAACGCCTGAATCGTCCGTGACGCTGCGGTCTGTGACGCCGGAGAATGTTTATGAGGTGCTGCGCCTGCGTGTAACCAAAGAGCAGGAGCAGTTCGTAGCCGACAACGCCCGTTCGCTGGCGGAGGCGGTCTACAACCCCTATGCCTGGCCGCGCGCCATCTATGCGGATGAGACGCCGGTTGGCTTTGTCATGCTCTATGATGACCCGCACACGCCCGAATATTTTTTGTGGCGGCTGCTGATCGATCATCGTTTTCAACGAATGGGCTTTGGGCGGCAGGCCATCGAACAGGTCGTCGAGTATGTGGCCGGACGCCCCAACGCCACGGAACTGGGCGTCAGCTATGTGCCCGCTGAAGGGTCGCCGCAGGCTTTTTATGCCAGCCTGGACTTTGTCGATACGGGCGAACTGGTCGACGACGAACAGATGATGAAGCTGGATTTGAGCGAGCGCGCCGCCATCACCCCACCTGCCGTGCGTCCGCTTACCCATATTGTGCTCTTCAAATTCAAGCAGCCCACTGCTGCCACACTGGACAAAGCAGCCGCGCTGCTGCGCGCGCTGCATGGTGTCGTGCCACAGTTGATCAGTATGGAAGTCGGTCTCGACGTCCTGCACTCCGAGCGTTCTTACGACCTGGCCATCATCACCCGCTTTGCCAACATGGCCGATCTGGAAGTCTACCAGGAGCATCCCGAACATGTGAAGGTGCTCGACTATCTGCGCACCGTCGTCACCGGCTCCGTTTCGCTGGATTTTGAGCGCGAATAATCGTCTTGATTGGGCTGTGGTCCCCCGAGTTTTTGTGCCGAGATCGATTGACGCCGGCTTGCGGACGTGGTAAGGTGTGTGCCGCAGCGGCGTGTAGGGACAGTGTGTTGAGGATTGCTACTTGCAGGAGGGATGGAAACCGTGCGATTGATGCGGATAGTGGCGGCGGCTGTAGCGCTGCTTTTGGTTTGGATTGCCGCAACGGGGCAGCCGGTGCAGGCGCAAGACGGCAATGGCATCATCTCTCCCTCTGCCGGGGCCGAAGTAGTAGGCGTTGTCAATGTACAAGGGGTGGCGGTGCACCCTACGTTTCGTAAATGGCAGCTTGACCTGCTGGTTGACGGCGATGATCGCCAGGCGCATTTTTTGGCGCTGGGTGAAGAGCCGGTAGTGTCGCCTGCGCTGCTGACGCAGTTTGATAGTACGCTCTTTCACAACGGCAGCCACACGCTGAGACTGCGCGTAGTTTATTTCGGCCTCAACTATAATGAATACTTTGCCCCTGTTCGCATCCGCAACAGCGGCGGCGGGGCGGCTGAAACCGGCGTGCCCGCCGAAGCTGCCGGCGCGCCCGCAGACGACAGCGATGCTCCCGCCGAACCGGCGCCGGTAGCCTTCCGCAGCGATGCGCCGCCGGACGGCAAACGCTGGATCGAGATCGACATCTCGGCGCAGCGCCTGACCGCCTGGCAGGGGGACGTGCCGGTTTTTGAAACGATCGTCTCCACCGGCAAGCCCGGCTGGCGCACATTGCCCGGCGTTTTTCACGTCTATCGCAAGTACGAGTCCACACGCATGACCGGCGCCGATTATGACACACCGGATGTGCCGTGGACGATGTACTATTCCGGCGGCTTTGCCATTCACGGCGCCTACTGGCACAACAACTTCGGCACCCCCGTCAGCCACGGCTGCGTCAACCTGCGCGTCCCTGAAGCCAAAGCCCTCTTCGAGTGGGCGCCGATGGATACGGAAGTGGTGGTGAAGCAGTAGGGTGTCTCTGTCACTGCCACTTCCGTATGTATGGATCGTCTGGTGGGCAGAAGGAGCCTGTTCTTCTTGCCCACTAGTTATCTTCGGATGTCATGGCGCTGAAGTCGCCTAGCTCCACCCATTTGCCCACATCTGTGCTCAACAAGACGGCGCCTACGGAGTCCGGCAGGTCGTAGGCAATGGCAATACGGGCAAAATTGCCGGGATTGATATTCTCGTAGGGACTGGTCAGCCCACCGTACTGCCACTGGGCGCGGCTGGAACCGCTGCTGCTGGGGGGATAGACGTTGCCCGGACCGTCGGTGATCCAAGGATCAATGTTGCGGTCAAAATAGTCAGTGCCGCTCTGGAGATTAGTCGCCTCAACGATTACAATCAGGAAGTGCCCCATTGCCATGAAGGCATTGTCATAGACATAGACTGTTTTGCGCTTGTGCACTTCCGCCACCTTGAAACGCCAGCCATCCACCTCAATCTCTTGACCAATCTGCACAAAGCCGGAAGTGTTGGACGCTGCGGCCGGCGTAGGTGCGGGTTCCGATGTGGCGGTGAGTTCTGTGGATTCTGTGGGTTCTGTGGTTGCAACTGCGGCGGAGGTTGCCGGCTGTGCGGCTGCCACTTCCGTGGCTGGTGCAGCCGCGATTTCCTGGGGAATATCCGGCGCCAGAGGTACTGTCTCCGACTCCGGGGCATCATCGACGAGAAAGGCGGCAATCCAGGCGCCGTCCGACAGCTCAAACCAGGAACTGTCGGCGTTACGCCCTTCAATAGCCAGCGCCTGCCCTGCATCGACGCTGCCGACGATGGCAAAGCTTGTCTCTGGTCCCCCGCGCAAGTTGGCATCACGGTTGGCTGATGGCTGCCCCGCCAGGCCGGCGGGCTTGGGGTTGCTTGCTTTGCCCAGCACAATGGAGAGTGCTTTGATGCGCGGGATCGTCACCTCGTTGCCCAGTACAGCGGTGTAGGATTCCAGGCCGTCGACCGTGCCCCATACGGTGACGATGTCATCCTCCAGAAAGCGCTCGCCGCTGTGGTCGATCACATAGATTGGATCGTCGTAAAAGCCGTAGCTGAGCGGCGTTACGGCCACACGCAGATAATGGCCCGGATCGGCGCACAGCAGGCAGCTCAGTTCGCCGTACTGCACTATTTTGCCTGTGTAGCGCACGACCTTGCCCACATGCTGCTCATTGTTGCGGAACAAGTCGTCATATTCGATGGAGACAGCAGTCGCCAACAGCGTCTGCTGATCCTGGCTGGGTGGTGCCGCGGCCGCGCCCGCGCTGCTGGTTGTAGTGAGGATGGCTGGGGCCGTGATCAACTGCACGGCGCCCACTTTCAGCTCCGGCGCATTGGAAGTCACCGCCACGGTGCTACCGATAATGCTGACGGTGAGCGTGTACGTTTTGCTGCCGGCAGTGACAGGCACTGTGTAATCCTGGGCCATGGCCACGGCTGCACATAAGAAGGTGGCGAACAGCGCTCCGGCAATGCCGGCAAATCTTTTGTACATGAGACAAACTCCTGAGATCAGATGATGGTTGCGCGCAGATAACCGGCAGCCGAATGTGGCTGCTGCTGCGCAAAGACCGGCGCGATTGGAAGGGTTTGCGGTGCAGGAGTGCGCTGCCGCCGGGGGACTCAGCTTATCACTATTGCAGGAGCAGGGCGGTGGGCATCTGCTGCGCTGCCTACCCACCATTATAGGAGAGTTTTCGACTTTGCGCCCCCGCTAGGTGGTTAGGTTTTTGTCTGAATTTGTGGCACTCTCTGCCCAGGGGTGGTACACTGCGTGCGCTTAGTTCAGCCTCATTCAGGTGCTTTCCATGCAGCAGCGCAGTTCCCAACCGCCGCGGGCGGTGGTCTTACGCACAACATATCAAATCTTTATCCTGCTCGTCACGTTGGTGTCGCTAGCCGTGGTGGTGCTCTATTACCTCGTGCCGCTGCCGGCGCCGGTGGATGAAGTGCTGTACATCCTCAACGACATCAACGCGCTGATCCTGCTGGCCGATTTCGCCGTCCGCCTCTATCACGCCCCCAGCAAAATTCAGTATCTGTTGCCACTTGGCCTGCTGGATTTGATCGGCAGCCTGCCGGGGGCGCCTTTCTTGCGTCTGCTGCGCGTCCCCTCGTTTCTCATCATGTTGTACAAATTACGCCAAAATACAGCCGCTGATTTGCGCACCCTCGCACGCGAGCGGCTGGCGGAGAGCACGCTGCTTACCAGTCTCTTTGTTGTTCTGCTGGTGACGACGGTCGGTGGCATGGCGATTGTGTGGGTGGAAGCAACGGCGCCAGGAGCCAACATCAAAACCGGCAGCGACGCGCTCTGGTATGCGATTGTGACCGTTTCCACTGTCGGATATGGCGATGTGCATCCGGTCACCTCGCTGGGCCGCCTGATCGGCTCGATTTTGATTCTCTCAGGCGTCGGTATTTTCTCGGTGATCACCGGCTACATTTCCACCCAATTTCTCTCTAAGCGCGGCCATGCCTCTGCCAACGAACTGGATGCGCTGCGCCAGGAGATGGAGCGCTATTTCGATGCTCAGCGCCAGGCCGCAGCCGCAGACCGTGCGGCGTTGGAGGAGCAGCTTGCGGCGCTGAAACGGGAACTGGAGCGGCGCTGACAGGCAGCGGGCAGTGGCTACGCCGCTACTAACGCCTGCATCAGCCGCTCCCCGGCTGCATCCAAATTGCCGGCCAGATCAAAGCATAGGGCGCGCACCGTAATTTTGCCCGCCTGGTAAGTGGCGCCGGCGCTGCTGCCGGACGGATAAATCAGCACGGCCTGCTTTGCGCCCAAGGTTTCGGCGTAGGCGACGACCTGTGCGATGTCGTTCGTGCTTGGGCTGAGGGGGCGCTTGTACTTGGTGTCCAGCACCCACAGCGGCCTGGCCGCAGCGCACTCGCGCACGACCAGGTCAATATCAAACATTTTTTGCCTGTCGGCATCAAGATAGTGTTGCTCGTGATCAAATACCTGGTAGCGGCTGTCCAGATGGTTCTTTAACCACTTTGCCACAAACGCCTCGAAAAGAGCCGCTACATCCACCAAAAACGGAATCATCTGCTGTTCGCCCAGCCGGTGGTGCGGTCCACTGTGGGCCAAAAAGAAAAAGCACAGACTGTGCAGCAACTGGTAATCGCCGTTGAGCCGGTTGTAGAGGCGCTGCAGACATGCCTGCGCAGGGAACGGCTGCAGCCGCGTGCTGCCGTGCAGCAAGTGAAAGGCGCGCCGCACCGCTAGCCTGGTGGCCGCGTCCGTGCACAGCCCGCTGCGCAAGATGCAGTGCAGCGTCCACAGCAGCAGTTGGTTGTCCTCGATGTCGGCGCTGTGTTCCTCATACCGGCAGGGCATCTGCGCACGCCACGGCTGCCGCAGCAGGGATTGGATGTCCAGACGGCCGCGCACGTAAGGAAGATCGTCCAGATGGGCCGTATAGGCGCGGTAGATACCCTGGCGAAAGCGGCTGATTACCCGCTGCGCCAGCATATGTGCTAGCCGCTGGTAGGCATCCGTAAGCGTCTGTGCTCCGAACGACTCTGCAAAAATGTTGAACTTAAAGTTGTAGACTGTCTCGAGCATCCGGAACAGGTTGCCAATCGGCACTTTAGGTTCGAGAGCAATCGCGCACTCTTTCGCCAGCGGCAAGTAGCCTACATAGCCCAACGCCGTGAGCTTCCAACCGGCGCTGGGTAAAAAGGGCGGCTCAATCTGCACATACTTGGCATAGTGGTCATGCAGCTGCAGCCGCACCGCCGGAGGCAGCTCCGTCTCGGCAATAATTTTCGACTGGTATTCTTCCAGAGTAATGACACGCCGCCTCGCATCACTCATCGCCGCTGCTTGCCTGTTTAAGCCTCGGCGCAACATTTTCCCAGCGAAAGTCCTCCAGCTTTGCGCGGCTGTCAAAGAAATATTCTTCCAGATACGGCTCTATTTCCAGCCGCCAGATGTCTTCGATCTCATCCGCCAGGGCAGGACGAGTGAAAAACGAGATGCCGACTGCATAGTCGGAGTCATCGATTAACTTATTCAGATCATCCAGAATGGAGACCAATTCTGCGGCTGGGAAGCCTGTGCTGTTGCGGGTGTGATAGGCTTGCAGCGCCTGATAGTTGGGTTGTAGAGGGATAAAGGCAAAACGCCGGCGCAGGGCGTGGTCCACCAGCGCAATCGAGCGATCCGCCGTGTTCATCGTGCCGATCAGAAGCACATTGCTGGGAATGGAGAATGGCTCGCCGCCGGCCGCCAATGTGACGCTTTCGTTGCGGTACTCCAACAGGTACATCAGTTCGCCAAAGACACGCGCCAGGTTGGCGCGGTTGATTTCGTCGATAATCAGCACACACCTACCGCTGCGCTGGGCGGCCTGGCGGCAAAAGTCTAGAAAGCGACCGGCAATCACCGGATAGTCCAGCCCGCCGCCCTCACGGGCGCGCGGGCGAATGCCCTAGACAAAGTCTTCATAGGCGTAGGCGGGGTGGAACTGCACAAGTTCCCACAAGCCGTCGCCGCCACCGACCAGATGCCTGGCCAGCCGTTCAGCGTGATAGGTTTTCCCTGTACCCGGCGGGCCATACAGCACCGCCTGTCCCTTGCGTTTGATGGCCCGCACCCAGCGCTCCAACTCCTTGGCAGGCGTGCCGCTCTCTTCGGCGAACTGCGCCAATGAATAGGCCGGTTGCCGTGGGTAGGCGCTGCTCTGCTGTTCTGCACCGTTCTCAGCGTCTTCCGCCTCCTCCGGCGTCATCTTCCCATCCGGCTGCCCACTCGGCTCTTTTGGGGGCTTTGCTTGTGTGCGGCATGTCCAGATGATTGCTTGGGCATCCATCATATCGGCGGCGCCGTAGGCGGCAAAGGCGGTGATGAGGGCGCGTGCAATCTCCTTGATCGCCCCATATGCCTGGGCTGTAGGTTTGGCGGACCATACGAAAGATGTATCAACCTGCTCGCAGAAGGCGCGGGCGCTCTTCGGTTTGACGAATAGCTCGTCCTGCGGATGGCAAAGATAGAGGTAGTAGGTGGGGAAGGTCCAGTACGTATCGAGCGCAGCGGAGGCGCAGAAGTCTAAATATCTTTGCAAACGTTCTTCCCCTGTACCTGGGCCATACAGCAGATCATACATCTGCTGCGCAAACTGCGCTGTATCCCACTGCGCCTGGTTCAGGATGCGCAGATCACCCGTCGCAGGTGTTGACATGTACAGCAGGTTGGTCAACTGCGCCACCTTGATGAGCCGCCGGCGGATTTCGCTGTACTCTTGGTTGTCCAGCAGGGCGCGCAGCACCGGTTCGGCCAGCAGTTCCTGCGCATTCTGCGCTGCCGTCCGCTTGTATTCAATTTCTTCCTTCTGGAACGCAGGGTCGTGAAAGTCCTGCCAATCGGGATACCAGGTGCGGATGCAGGCAATCAACTCGCCGCGTTTTTCATCGGAGGTATACATGTGCGGCCTCTATCCTTACGTCCCGAAGCCATTTGGTTGGGTGGTTCTGCGCAGGTCGTGCGCTGCGCATGCAAACAAAGCTGAAGAAGCTGGCCTATAGTATAACGGACAAAACCGTAATGTAAAAATCGGCGGTTTTGTCTCTATTGCTTGTTGTGGCACTTTTGGGTAAATGTACTTGGAGGATAAGGAGGTCCAGCGTAAGAGGTCTGTTGCAATGCTAGAGCGCCGCCAGCAGTGCGCCGGCTGCGGCGTAGGGATCGGTCCGGCGGGCGCGGATGGCTTCCACCATGCTGTCCATGCCGGCTTCGGGCAGACGAGCCAGGATGCGGCGGTTAAGTTCGGCGCGCACGATGTTCTCCAGCGTGTTGGCGATTCGCAACTGCTCGCGCACCCCCATCTCGCCTGACTCAATCAGCCAGCGCCGGTGTGCCTCGATCTGCTCGCGCAGTTCCAGGATGCCGCTGCTGTCGGTGGCCACTGTCTTCATGACGATCACCTTCCAGCGCTTCTCTTCTTCCCAATCCGCCGCCAGCGCCGCCGGCGTCTCCACACGCAGCAGTTGGCCATGGTGGCGGATCAGCCGGGCGCCGCCGTTCTCGATCTCGAGCATCATCTCCAGCGCACGCAGCGTCTTGTCCACGCCGGGGCGGTCGGCTTTGTTCACCACCAGCACATCGGCGATCTCCAGGATGCCGGCTTTGATGGCCTGCACCTCGTCGCCCAGCCCCGGCGCCTCCACCACCAGCGTGGTGTGCGCCGTGGAGGCGATCTCCACCTCGGCCTGGCCCACGCCTACGGTCTCGACGATAATGCGCTCATAGCCGGCGGCGTCCAGCACGGTGACGACATCGCCTGTGGTCTTGCTCAGCCCGCCCAGGCTGCCGCGTGTCGCCATGCTGCGCACAAAGACGCCGGCGTCACCCGCCAGCGCCCGCATCCGCACGCGGTCACCCAGCAGCGCGCCGCCGGTAAAGGGGCTGGTGGGGTCAATGGCCACCACACCCACGCTCAAGCCCGCCTCACGATAGCTTTGGGTGAGGGTGGTGACGAGGGTCGATTTGCCGGTGCCCGGCGCACCTGTGACGCCGATGATGTGCGCCTTGCCGGTGTGCGAGTAGAGAGCGGAGAGCAGTTCCGCCGCGTCACGCTCCTGGTTTTCGACGCGGCTGATCGCGCGCGCCAGCAGGAGGCGGTCGCCCTCTAAAACACCTTGCACCAGACCAGCGGCGTCCAGGCGCGGCTGCACTGTCGCCTTGCTCATCTAGGCGGCAACCTTGGCATTTTGGTTGATAAAATCGGCAATGGCCTGCGTCGACGTGCCTGGCCCAAAAATGCCTTCGACGCCCGCTGCCTTTAGCTTCTCAATGTCGTCGTCAGGCACAATACCGCCTACCAGCACCAGCACATTTTGCTGGCCCTGGGCGCGCAGCAGCTCGACCACCTTGGGGCAGAGCGTCAGATGCGCCCCGCTCAAAATGCTGAGGCCGACGACATCCACATCCTCTTGCAGCGCCGCCTCGGCGATCATCTGCGGCGTCTGGCGGATGCCTGTGTAAATGACTTCAAAGCCAGCATCGCGCAGCGAACGCGCCACCACTTTGGCCCCGCGATCATGCCCATCCAGCCCCGGTTTGGCGACCAGCACCCGAATTTTGCGCTCACTCATTTGAATGGCTCCCTTACAAAAAAACTCGCAGCCACAATTGGCAGCGTATAGTTTATCACGCCCGCCCGCTAACTGTACACTCGCCTACAGTGTAGGCCGCAGCCTGGTCATTTAACCAGGTTGGGTGGCCAGGCTGTGAGGTGCGCTGCGCTTCTTGCCGGCTTCAGGTATAATGGCGGCCATGACACCTGCTGTGATGCTCAACGACGCCACCTTATTGGCTGCTGTGCAGGAACTTGGCGATGCGGACCCGGCGCTGGGGGCGGTAGTTGCGCGCTTGGGGCCACCGCCGCTGTGGGCACGCGAGCAGGGCTTTGCTACCCTTGTGCTGCTGATTCTCGAACAGCAGGTGTCGATCGCCTCGGCGCGCGCCGCCTATGACCGTCTGGCCGCGGCCGTGGACGAGATCACGCCGGCAAGTGTGCTGCAACTTGACGATGCTACACTGCGTGCAGCCGGCTTTAGCCGCCAGAAGATCGCCTATACCCGCCACCTGGCCGCCGCCATTGACCAGGAGCGCTTCGACCCGCACGCCTTGCAGGCGCTGGATGATGCGCAGGCTCGCAGCGCGTTGGTGGCGCTCAAAGGGATTGGCCCGTGGACGGCGGAGGTCTATCTGCTGATGGCGCTGTGCCGTCCGGATGCCTGGCCGCAGCATGACCTGGCGCTGCTGGTGGCGGCCCAGGAGGTGAAGGGGCTGCCGCAGCGGCCTACACCGGATGAACTGCACGCTTTGGCGGAACCGTGGCGCCCCTATCGCGCCGTGGCGGCACGAATTTTATGGCATCACTATCTCTCGACAAGAGCACGCAAATCATGAACATTGCTGCTGCCCCGGCTGTCACCCAATCCCCTTTGCGCCAGGCTGCGGAGGATATTTACGCGCTGCGCCTGCCGCTGCCTTTTGCACTCAACCATGTCAACTGCTATCTGCTGCGCGACAATGACGGCTGGACGCTGGTCGACGCCGGGCTGAACCGGCCTGAGGTGCGCGATCTGTGGCTGGCCGCCTGGCGCGAGCTTGACATCGCGCCGCAGCAGGTTCGCCGCATTGTGCTTACCCATATGCACCCAGACCACTTCGGTCTGGCCGGTTGGCTGCAGCAGCAGACGGGGGCGACGGTGCTGCTTTCCGCACGCGAAACCGAGGTGGCGCGGCTGACCTGGATCGAAGATATGACCGCGGCGCGCACGGCTATTTTACAGACGTATATGCACAGCGCCGGTGTTGCGCCGGATGTGGCCGCCATTATCGTCAGCCAGCAGGAGTATCTGCGCACACTGACCTACCCGCACCCAGAGGGCATTGCAGCCATCGCCCCCGGTGAGATTCTCCAGATGGGCGGGCGCTCCTTTCGCGCCATCCACGCCCCCGGCCATGCTGACGGCCAGCTTATCTTTTACAGCGCCGCCGACCGCCTGCTGCTGTGCGGCGACCAGGTGCTCCAGCGCATCACGCCCAATATCGGCGTCTGGCCGACGACGCAGCCCAACCCGCTGGCTCGCTACCTGGCCTCGCTGGTGGAGTTGGCGAAACTGGAGGTCGAGCTGGCTCTGCCCGGCCACTACGGTTGGCTTAGCGGCCGGCTCAGCGGCTGGCAAGCGCGCATTGCTGAACTGCAGGAGCACCACGCCCAGCGCATCGAGGTGATGTACAACGTCGCCCAGACGGGGGCCACGGCGCTGGCGGTGTCCTATGCGGTCTTCAACTACGACCGCTTCAGCCAACATGAGGTGCGTTTTGCCGTAGCTGAAGCCCTGGCTCATCTGGAATATCTGGCCGAGCAGGGACGCTTGCAGCGTGTCGAGCAGCCTTCCGGGCGCATCTATCGCGCCCAATCGTGAGTTGTTGCTTTTTATGAGCGATTGAAGTGACTGTTTATGGCCGCCACCAACACGCGCAACACCTATCGCATCCAACTCCGCCAACTCCCCGCATGGGAAGAATATCTACGCCAGGAGTCGCACCTGCCTGGCCCGCGCGCCAATCTGGAACTGCTGCAGGCAGTGGTGGAGGTTGGTGACCGACTGCGTTTTGTCCATCTGCTGGCGCTGGAGGAAGCTTTACCCGAGCCGCCGCAGAACAACCCGGACGAATTTGTCACCATCTGCGCAGTCGCTGGTCTGGGCAAGCTTGTGGCCGAGGGGGATGTTTCCTGGCTGGCCGAGCTGCGCCGGCACGCGACTGACCCGCGCTGGCGGGTGCGCGAGGCGGTCGCCATTGCCTTGCAATATGTGGGCGACCAGGATATGCCGCTGCTCTTGCAGACGGCGCAGGCATGGCGCGAAAGCGGCCCGTTTGAGCAGCGTGCAGTGGTGGCCGCCCTGGCTGAGCCGCGCCTGCTGCGGGACACCAGCTACACGGCGCAGATCCTTGCAATCTTTGACGCCATTACGCAGACGGTGGCCGCTGCCGGCGAACGGCGCACTCCCGCTTTTCGGGCGCTGCGCCAGGCGCTCGGCTATGGCTGGAGTGTGCTGGTCGCTGCCCAACCGCAAACAGGCTGGCCGGCGTTGGAACGGCGGCTGGCGGAGGCTGCCCGCACGCGCGATAAAGATCTGCTCTGGATCATGCGCGAGAATCTCAAGAAGCAGCGGCTGCGCGCGCTCGACGCGCAACGGGTCGCCTACTGGCGCGAGCGGCTGGCCTAGCAGGGTCCTGACCCATGTTGAGTGAGCTGCGGACGCGGGCGCGTCTGATCAAGCGCGACACCCTCACCCTCTATCTGGCCGCGCGCCATCCCGCTACGCCTTGGTACGCCAAAGTGCTGGCCCTGTTCATTGCCGGCTATGCCCTCAGCCCCATCGACCTGATCCCCGACTTTATCCCTGTTCTCGGCTATCTGGACGATCTGATTCTGCTGCCCGCCGCCATTGTTGTGTGCGTGCGCCTCATCCCGCCCACCGTGCTGGTAGAGTGCCGTGCACAGGCAGACAGCGTCTTTGCCGCGGGCAAACCGGTTAGCCGTGTGGCGGTGGCTGTAATCCTCCTGATCTGGATTGGAGGGCTTGTGCTGGCGGGATATTGGGCCTGGCGCGTGTTTTCTTGATAAGCACCACCTTTCCCATTACTCCGCTAGCAGCTTCTTGATGACTGCTTCGGTCGGCCCATAGTTGCCCTCGCCGATCGCCAGATAGCGTATGTTGCCCTGCTTGTCGATGATGTACATGGCAGGCCAGTAGTGGTTGTTGTAGGCTTGCCAGCTCTGCCGCTCGTTGTCAATAGCAACAGGCCAGGTGATGCCCGCACGTTCGGCTGCGGCTGCAACATTCACCACTTCGCGCTCATAGGCGAACTCCGGCGTGTGCACGCCGATGATTACCAGACCCTGGTCGCTGTACTGCTGATGCCACTGCTGCAATGTGGGCGTCACGTGCTGGCAGTTGATGCAGCCAAAGGTCCAGAATTCCACCATCACCACCTTGCCGCGCAGGTCAGCCAGCCGCAGCGGCGGTGAATTGAGCCATTCCTCGTTGGTCAGCTCGGGTGCGAGGCCCCAGTTGTGCAGTTCCGGCAGCAGCGGGTCCGGCGTCGCCACCGCGACGATGAGCGCCGGCTGCTGCGTCGGTGTGGGCAGACGGATTTCCGCGGCCAGTTGGGCCGGTAAGGACGCGGCCTCTACACTCTCTGCGACCTCTGCCGGTGGCGGCAGGCGCAGCGTCGCAGCGGAGAACGGGGCGCTGCAGCCGGTCCAGAGCGGGAGGCTCACGGCGAGCAGTATGATTGTGCGTGTGTGCATAGCAGCATCCTTTTTCTTGCGCTGGGCGGGGTGCTTCCTGATAACGGCGGCAAATTCAGCTTTTTCCGCAATTTTTGGGAATGAGATAAGGCCGCTGGAACATTTATAGCGTCACAAGCTTGTCGTGGCGTGAGAAGAATGTTACGAGAATCTTACGTTACCCAGCGCTCATTCGTCTGCGTCACCGCACCGGTCATGGACATTAACTACTTATCCGCCGGTACCCCAGATTCTTAAATTCGGCCCTTTATTGACAGGCGTGGGGGAAGGATAGTACACTGTTCGTAATCGTTTGCGCAATCGTTTGCGAACAGGATTGGCTGATGTTCACCATTCGCAATATCGCAACACGAGTCGGCGTTTCTCCAACCACCGTCACTCATGTTATCAATACCACCTGTCCTCAGCGACGAATTGCGGATACGCCGCAAACAAATCAACTCTGCTGACGGCTAGCATCAACTGACACTCATCGTGCTGTGCCGGCCACAGCATTGCCAGCCTGATGGTTCAATTGGGTTATGAGTTGGAATGGCAACACAAGGAGGTGGTAAAACCGGAGGATATTGCTGCACAAGTTGTTCTGTAATTCATTGTTCTGTAACAAGTTTCCAGACAAAAAGGAGATATCATGAAGAAACAGTATGTACTGCTTGCGCTTCTGCTTGTCGCCAGCATGCTCTTCGGCGCCTGCACGGCGGTCGCCCCTGCCGCCGAACCGGCTCAGACCGAAGCGGTTACAGCCGAGGCCACCGCTCCGGCATCCGATGCGCAGGCTTCTGCGCCGATCTCTGCGCCCGCCGGTAAGAACGGCAAGCCGGTTGTGGGGCTGGTGATGAAGTCGCTGGCCAATGAGTTCTTCAAGACAATGGAAGAAGGCGCCGTCAAGTATGCCAACGAACGCGGCGACTTTGAACTGGTGCCGGTCGGCATGAACTCGGAAACCGACATCGATACACAGATCAACGCCGTCGACAACTTCATCACGCAGGATGTCGATCTCATCTGTCTTGCTCCGGCGGATTCGGTTGGTCTTGTGGCGCCTGCCAAACGGGCGATGGACGCCGGCATCACCGTAGTGAATTTTGATGTAAAGCTGGATAACAAGGCCTTGGCCGACGCTGGGCTGGCAGATCTGCTCTTTGTTGGGCCGGACAATGAGGAAGGGGCTTACCTGGCCGGCGCGGCGCTTGGCAAAAAGCTGGGCGCAGGTGGCAAGGTCGTGATTATTGAGGGTAACCCTGGTGCGGACAACGCTACCATGCGTAAGGCCGGCTTTGAGCGGGCGGCGCAGGAAGCGGGGTTGGATGTGCTCGAGTCGACGACTGCGCACTGGGAGACTGAGGAAGCCAACACGCTGATGACCAACCTCATTACCAAGTATCCGGAAATGCAAGGCGTGATGGCGGCCAACGATTCGATGGCGCTAGGCGTGGTTAAGGCGATCCAGGCCGCCGGCCTCAGCGGCAAGATCGATGTGGTTGGCTTCGACAATATTCCCGCTGTGCAAGATCTGATCAAGCAGGGCGAAATGCTGGCCACCATCGATCAATTTGGCCCCGATATGGCCAAGAACTGCATTGAAACCGGCTTCCGCATGATGAACGGCGAAGCGCTGACGGGTTGGATTAAGACGCCGGTCAAGCTGGTTACGGCGGAGGATATGCAGTAACAGGCATAGTTGCTTTATGGGGAAGTGGCGCCTCCGGCCACTTCCCCAAAATCACCGCCGAAAGTAGTCGCCGCCGAAAGTCTCTCGCATCATACTTATGACCAACATCCTTGAATTGAACGGTCTCACCAAGCAGTTTCCCGGTGTTGTCGCCATCGACCAGGTAGATTTGGCCGTGCGCCAGGGCGAAGTCCATATTCTGGTCGGTGAAAACGGCGCCGGCAAGTCCAGCCTGATCAAGGTCATCTGCGGCATCTACCAGCCTGACGGCGGCGCCATGCGCTACCAGGGTGCGCCCTATGCCCCACAGTCGCCAATCGACGCCATCCATGCCGGCATCCGGGTAGTCTATCAGGAGTTCAACCTGCTCCCCTATCTCTCGGTGGCGGAAAATATTCTGTTTGAGCAACTGCCGCAAAAGGCTGGGTTGGTGGACTATCGCACCCTCTACAGCCGAGCGCAGGCAGTGCTGGATGAGGTGGGGCTGGATGTTGCCCCCAAGACACCGGTTGAGCTGTTGGGCGTGGCGCAGATGCAGTTGATTGAGATTGCCAAAGCCATCTCCAGCGAGAGTAAGGTGCTAATCCTGGACGAACCGACAGCCACTTTGACGCCAAAAGAAATTAGCCGCCTATTTGAAATCATTGCCCGTCTAAAGAGCAGAGGCGTGACAATTATCTACATTTCGCATCGACTGCAGGAAACGTTTGAGATCGGTGACCGCATCACGGTCTTGCGCAATGGGCGCAAGGTGCAGACATCCGCCATCCAAGATGTCAATGTGCACGACATTGTGCGCATGATGGTAGGCAAAGAGATGGGTGAGGAATACCCATTTGATCCGCACATCATCCCCGGCGAAGAGATTTTGCGGGTGGAGGGTCTGCGCCCCAAAGGGGCGGGTGCGCCGGTGGACTTTCGCCTGCGTGCAGGCGAACTTCTCGGCATTGCCGGCCTGGTTGGCTCCGGGCGCACCGAAACCATGCGCGCTCTCTTTGGGGCCGACCCCAGGCTCGCGGGGCGCATCTTTTTGCACAACCGCGAGATCAGCATCAATCGTCCCCAGGATGCGGTCGAGCATGGTATCAGTCTGCTGACGGAGGATCGCAAAGGGCAAGGGCTGATCCTGGATATGCCATGCTATGTCAATATCACTTTGACTGATCTGGCTGCAATCTCCTACGGCGGGCTGCTGCAAAAACAGGTGGAGACTACGGCGGCGCAGAATCTTATTGACGATCTCGCTATCAAGACGCCGTCGGTAAATAAATGGGTGCGCTACCTATCGGGCGGCAACCAGCAAAAGGTGGTGCTGGCCAAGTGGCTCTTCCGCCGCCCACAGGTGTTGATTTTTGACGAACCGACGCGCGGGATTGACGTCGGGGCCAAGTTTGAGATCTACATGCTGCTTTGGAAGCTGGCCGCCGCCGGCAAGGGCATCATCATCGTCTCTTCCGATCTGCCGGAACTGCTCGGCATCTGCCACCGCATGCTGGTTTTCTCCAATTGGAAGATCGCCGGCGAAGTGGAGCGTCCCCAATTCAGCCAGGAGCGGATTTTGGCTCTGGCCTACCAGGAGTACGTCAATCCAGCGCTGCCGCCGAGCCGGCCGGCCGCCAGCCAGGCGAGCCACAAGGAAGCTGACCTATGAGGGCGAAGAACATCGCTTATTTTTTGCTGCGCGAAGCCGGCATCGGGCTGGCGCTCGTGCTGCTGAGTATCATTTTTTCGATTTTTGCCCCCCGCTTTGCCAGTATGGCCAACCTCACCAACATCTTCACGCAGATCAGCATCAATACAGTGATCGCCGTCGGCATGACATTTGTCATTTTGTTGGGCGGCATCGATCTGTCCGTCGGTTCAGTGCTTGCCTTGTGTACGGTGGTGGCGGGGTTGACTATCACCAACCCCGCTTTTCCGCCGCCGCTTGCCATTTTGCTGGCAGTTGGGGCAAGCATTGCTGTGGGCGCAGCGGCTGGGTTGTTTAATGGCTTTGTCACCGAACGTTGGAAAATTCATTCTTTTATTGTCACCTTGGGCATGCTCAATATTGC
>JBBRBX010000018.1:0-59542 GCA_038205395.1 Caldilineales bacterium | reverse complement strand
CACCCCGCCCCGGTCCCCCCCCACTGCTCTCTTGTCTATCCTCCGCAGTGTTCAGTCCGGCGACCGCCACCGATTCAAATCGGTGGCTATCTCAAACGAAACCTGTTACAAACCGGTTGGCGCGCGCCGAGACGTTCGTCCCCGCAACCCACCTGGGTGGGTTTCGCATTTTGGTAGCCGGTGAATTGATTCACCGGCGGTCGCGCGCGACGAATGTTCGCCAATCGCGCCGATCAATGCTCGCGCCGACCTGTCACGCTGCAAGCGTGACCTACAAGGCTACAAGGCGCTCCCCCGATGTCCAGTGAGCACGCCCACGTGCGGCTTTGTCGCATGACGCATGGGCCGAGCACGTGGGCGTGCCGGTATCCGCACGAAGGGCGGCGGACTGGACGAGGGGAACGTTTGCGTCACCCCGGCGCCGTCTTCGCTTCCTGCAGGCGCTGCAGTATCAAATCATGCAGATAGCGCGGCGTTTCCGGCAGGGTCTGCAGTTCCTGCAGCGCCTGCTCCCAAGTCGCAACCGCCTGCTCCCGCTCTCCCATGCGCTGGTACAGCCCGCCCAGACTTTCCAGTGCATTGGCGATCCAGAGCGGGTGCTGCAGTTCACGCATCAGTGCAACGCTGGCAGCAAGCGCCTCCTTGGCCTGCGCAAACGCACCCAACTCGCGCAGAGCCAGGCCGCGGTTGTTGTAGAGATGCGCCAACAAAATCCGGCTGTTGGTCTTGACAAATGCCGGTTCACACAACTTGTACAAAGCCAGAGCAGCCTGGCAATCGCCGGTGTACCAGTAGGCCACGCCTAATTCCATCTGGGTGCTCGCCCAATCGACCAGGCTGTCAGCTTGCGAGAGCAATGCTAACGAATTTTGATAATGCTCGACCGCTTCTGCATAGCGCTTGGCGTAGATAAGGGCAAAGCCCAAGTGGCGCTCCGTTTGGGCTGCAAATCGCGCCTGTTGGCTGACGGTAAAGAGGTGCAAAGAGCGCATATACCGCTGAATGGCCTCATCCCAATTCCCTTGGCGCAGCGCAATAAGGCCAAGTCTCGAATAGCTGTGCGCATACAGCGGATCACCCGCCTCCAACAACTGCATGGTCTCGTCTATATACTGCCGCGCACGCGGAAAGTCCGCCTGCTCGACAGCACAGACGGCCAGCCGATCCACAGCCTGCGCCTGGGTCGCTTTGTCGTTGTTTTTTCGCGCGAGGTCGCGCCCGGCCAACAGGTGACGCTCGGCCAATGGGTAGTCGTTGCTCAGCCGGTATAACCAGCCCAGCGCGCTGTGCAGCTTGGCCAGGGCAGCGCCATCCTGCTGCCGCTGCGCTTGACTGATGGCTTTTTCCAGATAGCCCATCCACTCCGGGCCAAAGCCCTGCATCTCCATGTAGGGGGCCAGCGCCAGGGTCAATTCCACAGCGGGCCGCCAGGCGGCCGGCAGATCCAGCGCCAGGCTCAATAGATACAGGCTGCGCCGGCGCTCTTCTTCCTCCAGCTTCAGCGCCTGCGGCCCCAGCGCAGCCAGCGCCGCCTGCGTGCTGCGCACGATCATGGCGCGAAAAAGAGCCGGATAGTCGGGGCCTTGTTCTTGGATTTGTGCGGGTTGGATTTGTTTGGGGGCTTGCGCTATATCCATCTGGCTACCTGCTCGTGCAGAAAGCTGCGGGTGAGGCTGTGGATACCGTAGCGGCGGGCATGCACATCCCCCACCGGGTAGACCAGGTTGAGCACAACCAACTGCTGCAGCGCATCACTCACCGCCGCCACCGGCAGGTCGCTGGTGGCGGCGATAAAGGCCAGGTTGTCGCCGTGCACGTTGACCAGCGACATGGCCAGCAGCACCTGCCGCATCCGCTCGTCCAGATGTTCCCACGCCCGCCGGTAGATAAAAGTGTAGAGGTTCTCTACCGGCCCCCCGCGCGCGCTTTGCAGATCGGCCACCACCGTGGCCAGATCGTGCAGATGCAGTTGGCCCACCACCAGCAGCAGCGCCAGCGGGTTGCCGCCCACCGCCGCATACAAGGGGCGCAGATCGGCGTCGCTCGCTGCCGCCAGCCCCGCCACGTTGTGCTGCAACCCCGCCTGCCGCAGCAGCGCCAGTGCATCCGCTTCGCCCAGCTCCGGCACAGGATAAAGATAGATGTCGCTCTCGCCGATCAGCCGCTTGCGCGAGGTCAGCACAAACTTGGACGGCCCGGCCAGCGTGCGCAGCGCCGGCAGCAGCGTCTCCAAATCCACCACCGTCTCCAGGTTGTCGATCACCACCAGGTGCGGCGCGCGCCGCAGCACGGTGCGCAGCAGCGCCAGCGCCGCATCCGGCCGGCCCAGAAGCCCCACCGCCTCGTCGGGGGCCAACTGCTCCAACAGCGCCGTTACCAGCTCGGCCAGCGAGAGCGTGGGCCGTTCCCGCGCGCGAATCGCCCCGCGCGCATCCAAAATGCTGGGCTGGGCGCTGACCCAGGCGAAGTGGTCAAAATGCAGGCTGCCGCTCAGCTTGCGCAGCAGCGCCGCCGCGAGCAGGCTCTTGCCGATGCCGCCGATGCCTTCGATCGACAGCAGCCAGGGTGCCTTGTCGCCGGCTGCGGTCTCCGCCAGCGCCGCCACCTGCGCCTCCAGGCCGACCGGCGTAAGGGTCGAAGCGACATCCAGCCATTCCTCCAGCGCCGCGCGGCGCACCTGCCAGGCGCTGCTTTCCAGCGCCGCCAGCGCGGCCGCCAACAGGCTCACCGCCTCATGCTGGCGACGGTAGACGGTGCTTTCGGCAAAGCTCAGGCGCACTGCCACCCGGTCCACCGGCCAGTCGTCCAGATAGCGCAGTTCCAGCAGATCGGCGGCCAGGGCGTGACGTCGGCGCAGGGCGGCCAGCCCGGCGCGCAGCACGCGGTTGTTGGCCGCACGCGCATCGCCCTCGGCTCGGCGCAGCTCCTGGCGAAAGAGCAGCGTGCAGTCGAGCAGACCCGCCGTCGAAGCGGGTTCGTGAAACTGTCGCAGCGCCTCGGCCACCTTGGCCCCAATACACGCTTCCACCTCTACGGGAGAAGCGTCAGGAGAATCGAGTACATGAGAATCGACATGAGACAGGTCCATTTGCGCTATTGACCTTTGCTTGTCTTGTGCAACCGGTAATGGCATCCAGTGATGGAACCGAGTTCGCGCCCCTATTTTACCTTACACGATACGAAATGACGAATCAGACGTGATCTATACGGGCAAGCTACAACCCTGCTACAGCTGCCCGCCGTTTTGTTTGTAGCAGCCTTTTCTTGATAAAAGCCTTACGGTCTTGACGGCAGGATGATAGCCTTGCGAGAGATCAAGCCACCGCCAAATGTGCTAGACTCTGGGTGTGGCCAACCGGAGCAACAGCAACGCCCAGACCGAGGGTTGGTATGTTCTATCACAAACATGACGGCTGCGCCTACGTGCTGTGGGCGGACTACTATGATGATGTGCTCGCCGTGCTCTTTGCCGGCGCGCTGCGTCAAGCCGGATGGCGCACACGCTTGGTCGGTCTGCGCGGCGATACCCACACCGGCTGTTATGGCAGCCAGCTGGTGGCGGATATTGCGTTGAGTGATGCGCTGCGCTGCCGGGAGCTGACGATCTGTGTGGTGGCTCCCTGTGCACCGGAGCAGATCGCCAGCCGGCACGACAGCCGCCTGGCGGAGTTTTTGCAGCAGGCCGCCCGCCAGCACGCCGTTTTTGTGGCCAAACCGCATATCGCCGGGCGCGCCAACCGCGATTGGCCCGCCGATGGCCACACCATCCACAGCGACCCCCAAGAGGTGCTCCCCCTTCTGCACCTCGTTCTAGCGCAGTTGGAGAAAGTTCGCTGACCGGGAACGGTACGAACAATCCCCCGATTCGCCAACTGCCAAGCAGCCGCCCCTTCCCGCGAGGGCGGCTGCTTTTTTTATGCTTTATGCGCATGCGCCCGCCACCGATTCCTGTCCACCAATTTCTGTCCACCGATTCAGGCACAGATTGCACCGATTCTGATGACACGGATTTCCGCCATCCTGGATGAACCTGCTGGCGCGCACGCCGGCCCGCCGCCAGGTGGAGCTGCCGCTCTTCTATGCCGGCGTGCCGCCAGTCGATTGTCTTTTTGAGCAACCGCCAGGACGACCACAACGCCGGCGACTGGCATCCGTGCGTGATGAACGCCGACGGCTCCAACCAGCGCCGTCTGCCGATTGACATGGCCATCAACTACACGTTTGGGGGCGATCAAGTGGTGAGTTGGGGCGGGTGAGTCAGGCAGGCTCTTCCGGCTGCGTTCGTGGATCGTAGCGCACCAGGCTGAGCGCATAGCCGCCATCAATGAGAAGGGAAGTTCCCGTAATATAGGAGGCGGCGTCGGAAGCCAGAAAGACGACGCTTGCCGCAACATCGTTCACGTGGCCCAGCCTGTGCAGGGGGATCCACTCCTGAAAATGATGCCGGCCAAATGCCTCAATCTCAGCTCGATTCATATCGGTTTCAATGGCGCCGGGCGCAACGGCTACCACGCGAATCCCGTATTCAGCCCATTCTAAGGCGAGCGCCTTGGTCAACATGGAAAGTCCTGCCTTGGCGACACAATAGTGTGTGAGTCCAAGCCGAGGTACGCTTTCATGAATCGAAGAATTGTTGATAATCACACCGCCGCTGCCCTGTGTCCGCATGATACGAGCCGCCGTGCGCGCACAGAGAAATGCGCCGCGCAGGTTAATGTTGAACACTTTGTCCCATTCGTCCATCGGCATTTCTATAGCCGCGTGGGTGGACTCATAGCCGGCATTGTTCACGAGAACATCAATGCCGCCAAACACATCGACAACTTGGGCAAAAAGAGCGGCAACTTGTTCTTCGTGGCTCACATCGGCCTGAAGAGCAACAGCCACTGTTTCGCCGGCTGTTCCGTTCAGGTCGCGAACCAACTCGTGCGCCGCTGCGCCGTGCCTGACATAGTTGACTGCCACCCTGGCGCCTGCGGCAACCATCTGGCGGCAAATGGCAGTCCCGATCCCACGGCTTCCACCTGTCACCACGACACGCTTGCCGTCTAAAGAAATTGTCGACACCTGACTCCTCCAAAATGGAATGTCTTACGCTGTAAGAGACTGTGGCGAGAGCACTACACAGCCGTCTTCCGTTACAAGCACATTTTCTTCAAAGCGCGCGCCGCCGGCTGGGCCGTAGGCGCCTGGTTCAATGGTGATGACCATTCCTTCGTGCAAGCGTGCTGTGCTGCCGGGCGCCAGCATTGGCCCCGCATCATGATAGCGGAAGCCGACGTGATGGCCTGTCGCATGGGAGAAAGCGGCGCCAAAGCCTCGCTCTTCCAGCACCTGGCGCGCCGCACGGTCGACGTCAGCATGTGTAATGCCGGCGCACACCACCGCAATGGCGGCAGACTGCGCTGAGCGCACCGCATCGAGCAAAGCCTGCTGGGCTGGATTCGGTGTCCCCACGACAGCGGTGCGCGTGAGATCACTCCAGTAGCCATCGACACAGGTTGCCAGTTCCAACACTACCATATCGCCCTGTGCAAGCAGCGTGCCGGACGAACGGCTAAACATGCCGGCCTGGGCTGCATGTTCGCCTGCCTGCACAAATGCCCAGGCGCGCGCCGATCTACAGCCTGCCCTGCCGGTTTGAGACTGAATGGCCGCCTCGACCTGCCCAGCAACTTCCGCCTCGCTGCGGCCGGCGCCGGCCAACTGGTAAAAGCGTTTGATCCCCTCGGCCGCCACCGTGTTGGCTAACTGAATACCGGCAACGTCCGCTTCTGTTTTGTAGAGAAACATCTCTGTCCATAAAGAGTCTATATTGGCGTCAGCGCACACCGTCAAAGGCTTTAGAAGCTGATGGACAACAGCTTCCGTCAGCGGCGGCGTTTCGGCAGCGTTTCCCGGCAGCGCATGTTTGCCTTGATCGCCGGCAATTCCGACCCTTCCTTCACGGAGACCAAGCTTTTGTAAATCTTCCTGCAACAGAGAACGGAGGGAAGCCCAGGGGGCCTCCGAAGCAGGTTGATAAACGCGGCGGCGTGCGGTTTTTGCAAGGGAAACTTCCGGCTCATGCGCCGGCGTATAGATCACGGGGCCGTCTGCTTTGGTAAAAAGACAGAGGCTCGCACCGAAATGGGGGAAGCAGCCGGCAAGCATAACGAGTTCTTCCGTCCGCCAGCCCACCAGCGCATCCAGATCAAGCCGATCCAACCCCTCTTGCATCATTCTGCTGCGCTGATCCATCATGATATCCCCAATTGACTGCTGAAGTTACGCTTCTTCAGGCGTGAGCAAGACCGTCTGTATGCGCCATGGTGCTAACGACAGGCTCCAACCATCTGCTTCTTTGGTTAGGGAATGCGGATCTTCTTCGAGTAAGTTGGTTGCACTCGCTTTATTCTCTGCCGCCATAGGGCCTTGCAGCGTAACCGTATCGGTTTTGCCTGCCGTTTCTACAAGCCGTACAACGATCCCCGCTTGTGCGCCGGCCGGATACAAAGCGGAAAGCTGAACGCTTTCACCTTCCAGGCGCAGCAGGCTTTGGCTGTCGGGAAGAGAGCCGTTTCCTGCCCGGCTGGTTATTTGCACAATTGGGGGCCGATGGATGTGCATTGCCAGCCGTTGTGCATCTGCTTGCTGCCAATCGGCGTCTCCGGTCAGCAGGGTAAAGGTATACGTTTGTTCTCCTGCATTTTCCCAGAACAGGCGGTGGTCGCCACAAGAAGGAGATGTGCGCATCAGGACAGCTTGCAGCCCATGCGCGTCGTCATAATAAAAGCCCGGATGCAGCGTGGCAATCGTTAAGCCGCCATCGCTTTGGCGCAGATGAAGCCAATTCTGCACTTCACGATAGTGATGGTAATCCGCAACCAGAATTTCATCGGGGTTGCGCGGTGCAGAGCCAGGCACATAGCTTGACCACGCGCTGCCATAAAATGGTGTGCCATAGGCAATATCATCAATGCCGGCGGCGCTGGGCAATGCCTGGCGAAGCTGCCAGTTGTGTGCACCCCACCAACGAATCTGTGTTTGCAGGTCAACGCGACTGCTGTGATTCCACACGGTAATGGTCTGTACGACAGCAGCATCGAGCAGGCGTTTGTGAATCCTGATGCGAGCAAACAAAGGGCCGACCTCCGGCTCCTCAATCCGCTCCAATACTTCCAAAGCAGGTGGTGTGGACTCGTCCAGGCGGAGTGTCACATCAGAGCCGCTTTCTACATAAGCAGCGAGTTGGCCGATATTATGGCCACGCCACGTGCACCCTCGCTGCCGATCCGCAATTGCCGTCACTGCGCCGGAAATGCGGTCAAGCGACAGCGCGACCAGTGCATTACTGATTACAGTCGTATTGCCATCTGTTGTGACTGAGCAGGGGTTTTCCACCGCCTGCACAGACAAATCGGCAGGAACGACCGGGAATGTCTGATAGCCGACCGCAGGAATGTCTTTGACGAGCGTATAAAAGGAAACCTGGTCGCCGGCTTCTTGATCGTACTGGGCGGGCAGCGCCGCGCCGCTTGCGCCCGTAAGCCGCTCTCCTGCCTCCCAGCGTTCTTTGGGCATTGCAGCCTTCAGCGCGCCACTCCATGCTCTTCCGTCCGGATTGAAAGCGAGCGCCACAGACCCCGAACCCGCCAATTGTTGCGCCAGGTTTGACAAAGTTGTTTGGACAATTTCTTCGGCATAGTCAAAGCAGCGCTGCTGCATAACCCGCTTCTGGAACGAACTGAGGCTGCCTTCGTACCCACCACCGTTATGGTCTTGGGTGAAAACATGCATACGCCACAGTTCCGCCAGTTCTTCTCCGGCTTGAATGGGGTCTTTGGCGGCATAAAAGGCCGATTCGTAAAACACGCCTTGCCAGTTAGGACTTGAAGCCGGCAGCCACGCAAGCTTCAAAGAATCGG
This sequence comes from Caldilineales bacterium, assembly GCA_038205395.1. Classification (GTDB taxonomy): domain Bacteria; phylum Chloroflexota; class Anaerolineae; order Caldilineales; family Caldilineaceae; genus Fredericiella. The sequence continues at coordinate 51,635 of JBBRBX010000018.1, read as the reverse complement.
CGACGGCTGCCAGCGTCTCTGTCGTAAGCAGCAGTGACTCGAGTGCTCGATCTCTCCGGAAAAAGGCTACCTCCTCGTCCGCAGCGACACCCCATACGGAAGGCACTTCGCCTTCGTAAACCGGCAGCTTGTCATAGTCCAGATAAGGCTGAAGAACTTTAGAAGGAATGGTATAAACAAAATTGAGATCGGGATGGCTGCGGCGATTTTCGGCAATTAAACCTTCCAAATAATCACCATAGCGTTCGCGGAAGGTCTCGCGATCGGTCAAATCGGCTGCGCTGCCGGCGATCAAAATTGTGCCGAGTGGAAAGCCTTCCAGCGCCTGACGCAAACCAACTTTTTTGCGCCACCAATCTTCCGGTTCTGGTGGGGCATCTTCAAGCGCGATTTCGGTGTAGATGTAATGGCGCGGGTAGTTGAGCATCAGCAGGCTGCTGCCGTCGGGCGCGCGATGTTGCCAAACTGCACCCGATGGAAAAAGTTTGCGGGATGTTACGTAAAAATCTACGCCCGCCTGCGCGTAAAGCTGCGCCGTCTGCGGTGCAAGACCGGGTAAATCAGGGTGGGTTGTGAGCCGGTTGTCGATGCCGAGCACCTCTTTGCACCACCGTTTGCCAAACTGGATATTGCGGATCTGCGATTCGCCTAAGATTAGGTTTTCCCAGCGGTCCACATACGCAGTGCCGACTTCAACACGCTGTTCCTGGACAAGACGGACAAGATGTTCCCGATATTCGGGATGTTTGCGCAGGAAATAGTCAGCAAATACAGTCGTTTCCAATAGGAACGTCTCATCCTCTGTCTCAAGACAACGGTCAAGATACTGCTTGATAACAAAGGCTCCTCGTTCCAGACATGTTTTGTAGTCACCAAGCCAAAAAAGATCCAAGTGTGATGTAGGAACATAGCCGATTGTAGTGGTCATAAACTTGCGCCTTTAGGTAACAATGGATAGCCGACAATGGATAGCCAACAATGGGTTTCGTCGTTATAGAATGCCGAAAGTTCGAAAAGCCTCTGTGCTGGACATCCCGCCTTCAATGGCAGCGCGCACCAACTTTTCGCCGCGCGCCTTTTCAAGCGCTCCCTGGATAGTCTCGCGTTCCACTCTGGCAGGAACCACCACAATGCCATCGATGTCGCCAAAAATGAGATCGCCAGGTTCAACCCAGACGTCCTCAATTTCAATTGCGCAGCGGAAATCAATCACCTTTGTGCGTACTGACGAATCTTGGGCATAGGCGCCGCGACTGAAAACCGGCCAATTTTGTCCAATGACTTGGGGCGTATCGCGGTGAAATCCATTGATGACTGCGCCGAGCGCACCGCGCGTGCGTGCAGCAGCCGTCAAAAGTTCACCCCAGTAGGCGCAGCGCATTGAGCCACCGCTTGCCAGATAAATATCGCCGGAGCGCAGTTGATCCAGCGCTTCCGTCAACAACCCAAAAGGCTTGTCCTGCACCCCAAATACATCCGACATGACGACCGGCATCGCGCGCCCGATCAATCTGGCAGTGCCGCGTAGGGGCTGAATTGGTTGAGGCAAGAACTGATGATAGCACCCTAACGTATCTAAAATGTCACCCACGACTGGTGTATAGAGTTCGTTTGCGATCAAACGATACAGCGTCTCATCGTCGTCCCAAAAATCCATGCGGACACTCCTTTTTTGATTCCGTTTTTTTATTCCGCCATTACCATGTTGATTGCGGCGCGCATATAGCCCAGGGCATAGGCCATACCTGCGTGCCAGGGGGCGGGACAGGTCATTTGTGGCGTGTGATCTGGAATCATCACACCATCGAAGTTGTTTTGCTTATAAATACGCAGCGCCCGCACCATGTCAATGTCGCCTTCGTCAAGAAACACCTCATGATATTCGGGAACTTTGCCTTGCACATTGCGGAAATGGACATAGGCGATCTTGCCTTGGCGGCTGTATTGATCGATTGCCGCATAAATATCGCCTTCCGTCATCTCGGCAATGCTGCCCTGGCAAAATTCAAGCGCATTGGAATAGCTGGGCACAATGTCGAGCAGGCGTTGATACAGGTGCGGCTGGTAGACAAGCCGGGCTGTGTTGCGCAGCACCGGCATGGGCGGATCGTCCGGGTGCGCAGCCAGCCGCACACCTGCCTCCTCGGCGACCGGCACGACTTCGCGCAGGAATTCTTCCAGACGCTGCCACAGTTGTTCGGAAGTGACTTCACCGACGACGCCGGCGGGAGCAGACGGATCGTACACCATGTTCCAAACGTGTCCGCTGGGAATAGGCGTCTGCTGCGGCCCTTCGGCGGCCGAAAAGCCGACTGACTCCGCTCCCCCGCGCGCAAATGGGCCGGTAACATGGCCCCACACACCGGCAATGCTGAAGTTGTAGCCAATGCAGGGGATGCCGGCCTGGCCGCAGCGACGGATAATGGTTTTGATATTTTCCAACTGCTCCCGCTTGCGTGGCCCATCCAACAGTACATCGTACCAATGGGAGGGGTCAAAGTTTTCGATCGCGGCTAAAGTAAGCCCCTCGGCGTTGATTGCCTGGCGCAGCGCTTTCAGCTCCTCAAGCGTCCACAAGCGGCCGGCGTTAGCAGTGACGCCCCAGCCATCTTGTGTTTCACGTGCGTCAGGCAGACGCGGGGCCTGGCTGAAATAATCGACGAGATGGGCAACAATACTGGTTGCACCGGCCTGTCTAGCGAAGCGAAAATTGTCTTGCGTCAGCATATGCCTGTAGAGGCCCAGACCAAGTTGCATAAAATATTCACCTCGAAATAATTTGCCGGATCATTTTACTGACTAGGTTTGCCGGATAACGGTATGGCTAAGAGATTGCAACCGGCGGCGCACTGCCGCCGCCGGCAATTGCCATCACGGCTTCGTCGAAGTGTTGGGCCATGACAGCAGTTGCGGCGGCTGCATCTCCCTGGGCCAGTGCAGCCACTAGTTCTTCATGGATCGCTTGCACGCGTTCCAACTGCGCCTGCGTCGTGCGTTGGCTCAAGCCCACGCTAATGGTTGCCCGCATCGGTTCGCGAATGGCTTCAACCAAATAAAATATCATCTGGTTATGGGACGATTCCGCAATCAGCAGGTGAAATTGAGCATCGAGATCGGCATAGACGCTCGGTTCCTGCAGCTGCGCCGCCATTTGCAGCACAACTGCCTGCAGCGCCTGCACCTGCTCATCGGTGCGCCGTTCTGCTGCGAGCAAGGCGCTTTGAATTTCGACGCCCCGGCGCAGTTCCAGCAGTTCCACAATGGTCTCACTGCGCCGCCTGATTGAGTTTTGGAAAAATTGCTGCAGCAGTTCGCTGTTGGTGGGCTTTACAATGGCGCTTTTGCCATTGGATTTCTGAATAATGCCCTGCACTTCCAACATTCGAAAGGCTTCACGGATTACTGGGCGGCTCACCTTGAACTCATCGGCAAGGCGCTGTTCGGACGGAAGCGAAAACCCTGGCATGAGTTGGTTCGCCTCAATATAATCGATAAGGATTTGCGCAACCTGCTCTACCAAAGTTTCGCGTCGGATCTCGGCGCTGAACGTCTCGTTCATCACTGACTGTAATCTCCATAGTGCCACTGCGCCTCTTGGCTGGGCTGCCAAGAGAGCAACTTTGCTAAGGATAGCATGAGCCGGTGTAGCTGTCAACCTATAAGACAGGTTGACAAGCAGACAGACATATAGTATGATGGCGCTGCCCAATTAAACAGTTTGTTCCACTATGGTTCAATCAAAGAGGAGAATTCGTCATGAGCAAGACTCGTTGCGGGGTTCGCCAAAGCATGATCCAGTTGTTGGCGGCCGTGCTTGCCCTTCTGCTTTTCAGCGCGTGTACGGGCGCAGTGGCGCCTGCTGCACCAGCTCAGACCAGCGGAGACAGTACATCCGCTGGGGGTGCACCGGTAGAAGTCGTATTTTGGAACCAGCACTCAAATCCGGTCGACGTCGCCGCCATCAACCAGATTGTCGCCGACTTCATGGCCGCCAATCCGGATGTGACGGTCAAGGTTGTGCCGGTGCCGGGTGATGAAACCGATGTCACCAAACTGATGACCGCCGTCCGTGGCGGCACTGGGCCGGACGTCTATCTGTTCAACCGCCCCTTCATTGCCGAACGCGCTGCGACCGGAATTCTGTCCGATATCACCGATTACGTGCAGGCAGATAATCTGCTGGAGCAGTATCTGCCGTTTACACAGCAGGAAATTACCTTTAAGGACCGTGTATACGGTCTGCCGTTCGACACCGACGTGCGCGCCTTGTACTACAACAAAACTCTTCTGTCTGAGGCGGGCGTTGATTTGGCCGAGTTTGATCCTGCCAACGGCCCCATTTCTCTAGAGCGCGTAGCCGAAATCGCCCAGATGCTGGATGAGACGGATGAAAGCGGCGCCTACACGCGCGTCGGCTTTATCCCCTGGTTGGAGCAGGGCTGGCATTACACATGGGGTTTCGCATTCGGCGGCTCCTTCTATGACAAAGACGCCTGTGCTGTGACGCCAACCGATGAGAAGGTTGTCGCCGCCTTCCAGTTTTTGTATGACTGGGCCGAACGCATGGGCGCCGATAAGGTACAGACCTTCCGCGATACGTATATGCCGCAAGGTGCACCGCCGGAATCTCATCCTTTCCTGACCGGCCGTGTGGCTATGATGGTCTCCGGCGACTGGATGCTGGCTCAATTCGCCGAGTTTACTCCTGATCTGGACTATGGCATTACGTACATCCCCGTGCCAGCAGGCAACCCAATCACATCATGGTCAGCCGGTTGGTCCTTGGTAAGTCCTACAGGCGCTAAGCATCCTGATGAAGCCTATCGCTTCATGAAGTACATGACTGGGCCTGAAGGCCAACGTGTCTACGTGAAGACCACAAAGCATCTACCCACATGGGCCAGCCTGCTGGATGAGGCTGATCTGTTCGAGGGCGATCACCAATTCTTCCGCACTCTGCTGCCTGATTCGGCTTCGCTGCCGCCTGTCCCCGCCGGCGCCGCCTACTGGGATGCACTTTCGACTGCGCAAGAGCAGGTAACGCTAAACGTGAAGCAGCCTGCGGAAGCACTGCAGGAAGTGATTGATCGTATGCAGCCGATTTTGGACCCATTGTGCCAATAGCTGTGGCTCCCAGTCTGGCATAAGCCAGGCATAGACAAGTTGATGGTTCAGGCTTAGGCCATGATATGGGCCTGAACCATCAACTTGAACACACTGATAGCGGAAAAAGGAGTGGCATCCAATGTACTTGGGGATGACGCGTAAAGAGTGGCGCAACATGGGATTGGGTCTGCTGTTCATCAGCCCGTGGATAGCAGGATTTATCTGGTTAATGCTGTATCCGATTGGGTATACGCTCTATTTAGGCTTTACCAAATATTCCGGGTTTGGCGACGCCGTCTGGATCGGGCTGGCAAACTACCAGCGCATGTTTAGTGACACCCTGATTGCGACGTCGCTTTATAACACCTTGTATTACACGTTTTTTGCCATGTTGATTGGCGTCCCCTTCACAATTTTGATGGCGCTGGCAATGAACCGGCCTTTTCAAGAAGTATCGGCTTATAGAGCCGCCCTGTATCTGCCGTCCGTGCTGCCCTTATTTGCTTTATCTTTTATCGTGATTTGGATCTTGAATCCGCGCTACGGTCTGCTCAATTTTTTGCTCTCCCTGATCGGCGTGCCGGCTATCAATTGGCTGGGGGATCCGACTTGGGCGCGCATGGCGATCGTGTTGATGGCGCAGTTGGGCGCGGGTCAGGTGGCCCTGATTTATTTATCGGGGCTGCGCGCCATCCCAGCTTCACTTTATGAAGCTGCAACCATAGATGGTGCAAGTTCTCTGCAAAAGTTTCGCTCCATCACGCTGCCGCTCTTGACGCCGGTTATTTTGTACCAATCGATTATCGGCATTGGACTGGGTCTGCAAGTGTTTACACAGGCGTATATCATCACAGATGGTGGCCCTAACAACGCTACAATGTTTTATGTGTTTTATCTCTACCGCAACGCATTCAGCTACAGTCAGATGGGCTATGCATCAGCAATGGCTTGGGTTTTGTTTGTGATTAGTCTTTTTCTTGCCTTTGTTGTCTTCCGCTGGTCTCGGCGCTGGGTCATCTACGATTTGGTATAGCAGGAAAATTACTTTATGCAAGCAGCAACCGTTTCCACTTCAGGCGCAACCAAGCAGTTGCGTACACGCCGTTCTATGCGTCGTCTGCTGCACAACTTGCCTTCACGGCTCATGCTGATCACCTTTTCGCTGATCTTTTTCACCCCGTTCTACTGGATGGTGGTTACTGCGTTGAAGGACAGTGCAGAGCTGGCAAAATTTCCGCCGACAATGCTCCCGCAGACGTTGCACTGGGAAAACTTTGCGGCTGCGGTGGATTATTTCCCGTTTGTTCGGTTCATGCTCAATACACTGCTGATCACCCTGGGGGCCATGATCGGCAGCGTTATCTCTAACCCGCTCATTGCCTACGGCTTTTCCCGAATCCAGTGGCGGTTCCGAGATTCCATTTTTTACCTGGTGATTGCCACCATTTTTATTCCATTTCCCGTGATCATGGTGGCGCTGTTTGACATCTTTGCCAGTCTTGGCTGGGTCAATACCTTTTTGCCTCTAATTGTTCCCGCCTTTTTCGGCAACGCCACCTATATCTTTATTCTGCGCCAATTCATGCTGCAGATCCCTCAGGAGATCTCCGATGCTGCCCGCATTGACGGAGCCAGCGAACTGCGAATCCTGTTCAGTATAATTTTGCCGCTAATCACGCCGGCCATCACTGTCGTGGCGATTTTTTCTTTTGTAGGCACCTGGAATGATTTTTTGAGCCCCCTTATCTATTTGCAGGAAGAAGCGCTGTATACCCTCTCGATCGGACTGCAATACTTCCGCTCAACTCACAGCGTGCAGTTCAATCTGCTGATGGCTGCTTCTACGCTGACGGTTCTTCCGGTTGTCATCCTTTTCCTGGTGTTTCAGCGCTTCTTTATTGAGGGTGTAGTGGTGACTGCTGCGAGCAAATAAATCCGGTACGGCGCTGACCGCAATCCCGCCCTACCGTTCCGCCACCGGCGCCAGCAGCAGGGGGCGGAGCGATTTGCCGGCGACGCGCGGGGAGACGCTGCCGGACCAGAAGGCGTCGGTGTGCGTTTTGCTGGTCGTATGCGTGGGCACTACGACGTCCAGCCACAGCGCTGCCGCAAACGCCTGCGCTGTGGCTGGACGAAGCCGCCGCCGTCGTGTGGGTGGAAGGCTACCCGGTAGCCGACCTTTCCCGTCTTGAAGATGAACGCCGACGGCTCCCACCATCATCGTTTGCCGATTGACATGCCATCGACTACACCTTTGGCGTAAAATCAAGGCACGACTACGGCTAAACCTGGAACTCGACTAAACTCTCCTATATTAAACGTAATGATTCCATAGCCTAGTGCTAATGCTGTCGATGCAATGAGCAAATCGTGCGAGCCAATCATCAGACCTTTTGCTTGCAGGGTAGCCCACAGCCTTGCGTGGTAGTGAGCCGCATCCAGATCAAAAGGAATTACTTGTAACGTGGAGAGTAAATATTCAACAAATGCACGCCGTTGCTCGGCTCGTCGTACATCATGCGCTCGATAAATGCCATGCAAGAGTTCACTTGCACTCACAGTACTAATTGCGAGCGGTTCGTTGCCGTATTGCAGCAGTAGGGCAGACAGTTCAAGCTTTTGACGCTCAGCGGCAATGAGAACATTGCTGTCGATCAGGAATCCCATGCAAGATCCTCTGGTGGAAGTACACCGGCTTGTAATTCCGCCAGTTCTTGCTCCCAACTGGCCGCGTCTTGTGCATCGAGCCGTGGCCGCTCCTCCCAAAGGCGTACAAAATCAGCGACAGTTACCGCCTTTTCCACCCCAGTAAGCCGGGCCACGATGGTTCCACCGCGTGTAAGCAGAAACGTTTGCCCTTGATAGTTTACGCGATTGATTACGTCTGAAAAATTTCGTGCCGCTTCTGTCACGGAGATAATAACAGGCATCTACATGCTCCTCTGATTCCTTCCACAGCAATCTAATAGAATCTGATAATCAGATTCTATGATAAGGTGTAGCTGCTTTTTTTTCAACTTCTTTTAACCGTGATCCACTCTACCGTTCCACCACCGGCACCAGCAGCAGGGGGCGGCGCGATTTGCCGGCCACGCGCGGGGAGACGCTGCCGGACCAGAAGGCGTCGGTGTGGCTCTTGCCGTGGGTCGCCATGACGATCAGGTCGGCGTGGACGGCCTGCGCCGCCTGCACGATGGTGGCGGCCGGCTCGCCCCGCTGCACGTCGCTGGTGACGGCCACGCCCTGCGCCGTCGCCTGCTGCGCCTGCTGCTGCAAATAGTCGGCGGCGGCGGCCTGGCTCAGCTCCAGCAGCGCGTTGGTCGTCGCCGGCAGCAGCAGCGCGCTGGCCGTCCCTTCGCCCGATAAGGTCGTGCGCGTGGGCACCACGACGACCAGATGCAGCGCTGCCTCACACGCCTGCGCCAGCTCGATCGCCACCGCCAGCCCCGCTTCGTGATCCGGGTCGCCATCCAGCGGCGTCAGAATCTGGCGGCAGCCAAAGCCCTGCCCCTGCGGAAGCTCGCTGGGGTGGATGACCAATACCGGCGTCACACCCTGCGCAATGACCTGCTGGGCGATGGTGCCGAAGAGCCAGCGGCGCAGGCCGGCGCGACCATGCGTGCAGAGCAGAATCAGGTCGACGCCCAGTTCGGCGGCATGTTCGCCAATCGAGCGGGCGATGTTGTCCTCCTGGTTGGGGTGCACATGCGTCACCACCTCCAGCGCCGGCGGCAGCTTCTGCGCCACATCGGTCAGGTAATGCAAGCCTTCTTCATTGGTCGTGATGTGGCGCTGGCCATGCACCTCCTCCGGCGCGTTGTGCTCCAGCACATGCAGCAGCGTAATGCGCGCGCCCAGCGTGCGCGCCAGCGTGACCGCCGCCGGCAGCACCGCTTCCGCCATCTCCGAACCGTCCAAGGGGACAAGCAGATGGGTAAACATGGTTCAGCCTCCCATAGAGAGTATGACCAGCAGGTAGACGTTCAGCGCAACAATCAGCGCCGCCACCAGCGAGATCAGGAAATTGGTCGAACGGCGGTTGACCAGGTCGCCCATCAGGTCGCGACGGCGGGTGAACATGATCAGCGGGATGATGGCGAAGGGCAGCCCAAAGCTGAGCACGACCTGGCTGAGCACCAGCGTCGTCGTGGGGTCCCAGCCCAGCATTATCACAATCAGCGCAGGGGCCATCGTGATCAGCCGCCGCAGCCACTGCGCAATGTGCCAGTGCAGAAAGCCCTGCATGATGACCTGCCCGGCCATCGTGCCCACCGACGACGAGGAAAGCCCCGCCGCCAGCAGCGAGATGCCGAAAAAGATGCTGGCCGCCGGCCCCAACAGCGGCTCCAGCGTACGATAGGCCACTTCAATCGTGGCAACCTCGGTCATGCCCGTGTTGTAAAAGGTAGCCGCCGCCATGATCAGCATCGACATATTGATCATGCTTGCCAGCCCCATCGCCACCAGCACGTCGATTAGTTCAAAGCGGTAGAGCCGGCGCATCTGCTTGCGGTCACTGGTGACGATGCGCTGCTGGGTCAGCGCCGAGTGCAGAAAGATGGCGTGCGGCATCACCGTGGCGCCCAGGATGCCAGTCGCCACCAGCACGCTGCCGGGGCCGGCGAACTGCGGCACAAAAGAGTGAAAGAGCACCAGGTTCCAGTCGGGGCGGTCAAGGATGGTTTCGACCACATACGAGACGGCCACAACGCCGATCAGCAGGCCGATCACGATCTCCAGCGCGCGGAAGCCGTAGCGGTCCAGCCCTAAAATCAGAAAGGTGACGACGGCGGTGAGTAGACCGGCGATCCAGAGCGGCATCCCAAAAAGCAGTTGAAAGCCCAATGCCGCGCCCAGAAATTCAGCCAGGTCGGTGGCCATCACCACCAGTTCCATCAGCACCCACATGAGCAGCACGACGGGGCGCGGGAACTCGTTGCGGCAGTGTTCGGCCAGGTTGGTGCCGGTGGCAATCCCCAACTTGGCCGAGAGCGCCTGGATCAGCATGGCCATCAGGTTGGAGGCGACGATGACCCACAGCAGGGTGTAGCCGAACTGGGCGCCGCCCTGGATGTTGGTGGCGAAGTTGCCGGGGTCGATATAGGCCACGCTGGCGATAAAGGCCGGCCCCATAAAGGGGACGATGCGCGCCAGCCAGTTTTTTTGGCTGCTGCCCTCCAACACTGCCGCCGCCGCCGCCACCGTCGAAGCGTCACCCCGCTTTTGTGGGTCAAGATCATCTTTCATAGACGGCAGTATACCGTGAAGCAAGGTGTGTGAAATAACACACAGTGCGCAGAGAATGGCGTTTGAGCGAGAGCAGCGCTCATCCAACTGATCTAACGCAACCCAAGTTGACTCACCTATCTGCTCTCCACCTTCCGCAAACGGGTCGAGCCTATGATCCGGATCACACCCCGGCTGTGCAATCAGGCGATTGCGCTTTGCCCGCAGCAGGCATATAATCGGGCAGTTCTCGATACCCCTTTACCTGAATGTACAACTGCAAATTGCATCGGCCGCTACAACCCTGTTCTGTTCAGAGGAGGTTTTCATGGCTGAAATGATTATCCCCGGCACGTACATTGATGTACGCGCCGAAGGACTGATCTCGGCCGGACGCGTCGCCACGGGCATCGTGGGCGTCGTCGGCACCAGCGCGCGCGGGCCGGTTGGGCAGCCGGTGACATTGGCCAGCTTTGCCAATGCGCGCGAACTCTTTGGGCTGCCCGACAGCTACACCCGTCCGGAAGACGGCAGCAACCCGCTGACGCTGGTGCGGGCGCTGGAGCACATCTACAACAACGGCGCTTCCACGGTGGTGGCCGTGCGGGTGGCGGGCGGCAGCCGCGCCGCCGCCACCTATGCCGTGCAGAATGGCGCCGGCCAGAGCGTGGCGGTTCTGACCGCCAAAACACCCGGCTCGTGGGGCGGCAGCATTGCCATTGAAATCAAGGCTGCCGAAGACGAATGCCGCGTCGACGGCGAGACCCATCTGGCCGATTTTGCGGCGCTCAACTATGGGGGGATCGTTCCTTCGGCGGAGAATCGTCTGCGCGTCTTTCGCGGCACGACCCGGCGCAACGAAACGCTCAACCTTGTCTACAAGCGCACCATCAAAGACGAAGAAGTGGTGCGTTCGCCCACACCGCCCGTCTACAAGCTGCAGCATACGCCGGTGGAGACGGTCAACGCCGTCAATTCGCTGCGTGTGCGCAAAGCCAACGGCGATGAGCAGCGCTTTGACGCCGGCGCCATTCTCTACAATTCCGGCAACCCGCCCGCTGCGGGCGAAGTTAACATCAACACGACCAGCGGTGAGCTGACCTTTGGTGCACCCCCCGACCCGCAGGACAGCGTCGCCGCCACCTATGCCGCAGGCCATGCGGCCCCGGCGGCGGGCGAAGTGCTGGTCAACACCTGGGATGGGGTGCTGACCTTTGCCGGCGACGAAGCGCCCAGCCAGGTCAACGGCGACCGCCTGGTGGCTTCCTATCTGGTGGACCGCGCCAACTGCGTGCTGGTCACGCTGACCTATGAGGCCACGCGCGAGGCGTACAACGTGCCCGATGGCCGCCTGCTGGTGGAGCTGGTCAACAACACCTCGGCGCTGGTCGACGCCCAGCTTGCCGGCAGCGGCAGTGACCGCCCCCAGCCCGGCCTCAGCGCCTATTTCGGCACGGGCAGCAACACGCCCGGCAGCAACGGCGCCGACGCCGGGCGCGACGAATACGCCGCGGGGCTGGAAAGCCTGTCCAACATGCTGATCAACATCGTTGTGCCTGCCGGGCAGAATGTGCAGCAGCTGGGCGCGGTGCTGGAAGGTCATCTCAACGCCACCGCCCAGACCGACCTGGAGCGCATCGGTGTGATCGGCGCGCCGGGGACGACGCTGGCGCAGGCGCTTGGCCACACTGCCGCCAGTGACCGTATGATCGTCGTCGCGCCGGGGCTGCGCTACCCGGACGGCACGCGGCTGCCCGCCGCCTATACGGCCGCGGCGGTGGCGGGGCTGATCTCCTCGCTGCCGGTGCAGGCCAGCCTCACCAACAAGCCGTTGACCGTGCCGGGGCTGGATATCAACTTTAATCGCGGCGAACAGGAGCAGGCGATCAAGCGCAACCTGCTGGTCGTCGTCGACAAGAGCGGTTTGCGCGTGCTCAAGGGCATCACAACGCAGGGCGAAGGCCAGCCCTTTGCGGCCATCCCGACGCGGCGCATTGTCGATTACGCCAAGTACGGGGTGCGTTCCGCTGCCAACCCTTACCTGGGCCGGCTCAACAACAGCCGTGTGCGCTCGGCCATGCAGGCCACGCTCGAAGCGTTCTTGACGCGCATGGTCGAAGACGAGGCGCTGACCGGCTTTGACCTGACGGTTACGGCCACGCGCGCCCAGGAGATTGCCGGCGAAGTGGCGGTGGTGATGACGCTGCAGCCGACCTTCAGCATCGATTTTATCCGGGTGGTCATGAATCTGCGCTAAGCGGCTCGCTGGGGGCCGGTATAGGAGAGGCTACGATGGCAAATGATGTATTCCGGGCGATAGACGCCTCGCTGGTAATCGGCGTCGACGACACCAGTTCGCCGGAGGGGGCCGTGGCGGATGGGCTGGTGTCCCAATACGATCTCAGCAACGCCGTGGGGCGGCTGCGCAATGTGCAGGTGACGGTCAGCAGCGATGTCAAGCCCTTTTACGAGATTGGCCGGCGCTACCCGACCCACCTGCGGCCCGGTGTCGTGCGCATCAGCGGCACTGCCGATCGGGCGCATGTCAACGGCGCGCTCCTGCGGCTGCTGCTGGGCGACGGCGCCGTCAGCCCGCCGGCTGCCGCCAATTTTGTCCAGCCTGCTTTCAATATCATCACCGCGCTGACCAACCCGGCGCGGCCCGACATCTATACACGCGTGACGATTTTCGGCGTGAAGTTCGACACCTGGAGCTACTCCGTGCCTGCCGACGAGTTTGTCATGGAAGGGGTGAAGTTCCAGGCCATGCGCATCGCGTTTGAAGAAAGCTAAGGCGGGCTGGGAGCAGGTGGGGGATGGAGACAAACCTTTTGCGGGTGGCCGATCTGCTGGCGGGCAGCCAGGCGGTGCAGGATGTAACGATCCCGGCCGCGGTTCTGCTGCCGGCGGCGAGCAATGGCGAGGCGCACAGTGACCAAGTGCACGGGGGCCAGGTGCGGATGCGCCCGCTGAGCATTGCCGTGCTGTCGCTCATCTCGCGCGCCGCGCGCGACGACGCCGGTCTGATCCCGCTGCTCATGATCAAGGAGGCGGTGGTCGACCCGCCGCTGACGCTCGACCAGATTCGGCAGATGCACGCCGGGTTGGTCTACTTTTTGGCCGACCAGGCCAACCGCCTGTCGGGTCTCAACGCCGATGGCGCGGCCCTGGAGGAAGCGACGAACTCGACATTGGGGCAGACGCATATTCTGCTGGCGAAGCATTTCGGCTGGACGCCGGAGCAGGTAAGCCGGCTGACGCCCGGCCAGGTGGCGGTCTACCTGAGCGGGATCGAGAAGCTGCTGCAGCTTGAGCAGGGCCGGCCATGAACGCGCCAGCGATTACCGGTGCAGCCATTACCGGCACGGACGCCACCGCCCGCCTGGCGGCGCTGGGGCGGCGGCTGCTGGCCAGGGAGCAGCGGTTGCGCCGGCCGGCGGCGCCTCTGCAGCGGCCTCTGCTGTGGGTGCAGTTGTTCGTGGACCCGCTGGCGGTGTTGGAAGCGCGGCTGGCTGCGCCGGGCGCACCCGCCGCGGCTGCCGGCCAGGGAGCAGAGGCTGACCGCGCTGCGCCCGGCTTTGCCTGGCCCGCCGCGCCGCCGCCTGTGCCGGCTGCACCCCCGCCGCGCACCGCCGACGCTGGGCCAAACGCAGAGGCCGGGCCGCCTGTGTCGCCGCCCGCGCCCGCCCAGAGTAGCGCCCTGCCGCCGGCGGGTCTGCGCCTGACGCGTGACCAGACGGCGCTCCAGGCCATCCTGCACGCCAATCTGGGGCCGGAGCCGCCCGCCGACGGGCGGCGTGAGACGGGGCCAGAGACAACTGCCGCCCCTGCCTTGCCCGCCTTCCCGTTTGTTGCCGATACGCCGGCTGCCGTGTCGCAAACCGGATGGTTGGCGCAAAGCGCGCAGACGGGTGCGGCCCGGCGCAGCGATACGGCAGTGCAGCCGGCAAGTGTGGGAGAAGAAGGGCAGACGGCTGCCGGGGCAGCTTCGCCCGCCGCACAAACCCAGGTCGGGGCGGCTGCCCCGCCTGCCAACGGACAGGCGCATCCCGGCGGCGGGCATATGAGCGCCTGGCCGCGGCAAGAGCAGACGTTGGCGCAAGCCGTGCACGCAGCGGCCCTCCCCGGCGAGCCGCTGCACGGGACACCTTTTTCTCGCCCCGGCGCAGCCGCCAGACGGTTGGAGGATCAAGGGGCTGGGGCGAGCACAGCCGTTGGGCCGGCATTGGCGCCGCCTGCAGCGCCGGTCAACTGGGGCACGGCGACCGCCCCGCCGCCGGACGTAGGGCTTGTCTGGGCAGAGGATGAGCCGGCGGCGTCCCCGTTGAGCAGCGCCCAGATCAACCAGGTGCTGACGGCGCTGGACGAGCGGCTGGAGCTGCTGCTGCTGCGCATGTACGGCACGGCGGGCGGTTGAGCGGGATCCGGTTTGGATCGAGGAGTGGTCGATGAGCGTGGAACTGGGCAGCCTGACGCTGGCGCACCTGACGCGGGTGGATGTGCACGAAGGGATGCGGGTGGTGCGCCATCCGGTGCCGGGGCTGAACGGCGACCTCAGCCAGGTGCTGGGCCGCCCCTCCGTCACGGTGCGCTTGGAAGGCATCTTCTACGGCGCAGATGCGGCCGCCGGGCTGGGCGATCTGCGCAGCGCACAGTTGGCCGGGGAGCCGGTGGACTTCTTCACCGAGGCGGTGGGCGAAGGCTATTTCGCCCAGGTGCTGGTGACCCGCCTGCAGGTCGCGCAGCGGGCGGGCTATCCCGATCAATTTGATTTTGCCTGCGAGGTGATGGAGTACATCGAGCCGCCCGCACCCGCCGCCGCCGACCCCTTTGGCGCCCTGGACGCCGGGCTGCTGGATGAGGCGGCGGGCTTTATGGACGATGTGCAAAACGCGCTGGCCGAGGTGTCGGGGCTGGTCGATCTGATCGCCAACGCCCCTTCGTTTGGCGACCCGACCACGCAGTTGCCCAAGATGCTGGACGCCTTCCAGGCGTTGACGCAGGGCGGCGCGGGCACATTGACGACGATTCGAGATCTGTTCTAACGAGAAAAAAGTATGGCCATTCTTGAGCGACTTCCCGATATTACGGCGACCGCCAGTGCGGGCGCCCGCCTGCAAACCGATCTGGGCGGGCTGTTGGGCGCACTCAACGCGCTGCAGCCGCAGAACGCCGCCTCGCCGCTGGCCGGGCTGTTCAGCGCCTTCGCCGAACTGCACACGCGGCTGGACATCGACCCAGCCACGCTGACCGGCGGCTTGCAGGGCGCTGTGCAGTCGATCAGCGGCGCACTGCCCGCCAACGCGCTGGCTTACGTGGAAGCGCTGGACAGTGCCTACCAGCAGGCCGCCGGCCTGCTGGGGGAGAGCGAAATCGCCCGCCAGGTGGGCGAAGGGCAGTCGCTCAACGCCGTGGCGCAGGCGGTGATCGACGAGGCGCTGGGGCTGTTTGCCACCCATATCGACGAGCTGGCGGGCAACCTGATTGACGCCGGGCGGCTGGAGGAACTGCGCCAGGCGCTGAGCCTGATCCAGAGCCTGGAGGACGATTTTGCCGGCCACCAGGCGGAGCTGCTGCCCTTTCTGAGCAGCCATCTGCTCGGCGTCGCCCCCGATCTGCTGGCTGCGCCGCTGGCACATGTGCAGACGGCGCTCGACCTGTTGGGGCCGATCAGCGACGCGCCGGCGGAGACGCTCGCCGCGCCGCGCCGCGCCGCGCTGGCCGCCTACGCTGCACTGCTGGAAGCGGTGGACGCGCTGAACCCTGCCGATGCCGCCGGCTACGCCGCCATCACGCTGCAGTTGGATGCGCTGCAAGCTGCCGACGCCCTGCTGATTCCGGCGCTCAACACGCTCTACAGCCAACTGGACGGCGCCATCGCCCACTACGGTTGGGACACGCTCTTTCCTGTCTATGTCGATCTGCTGGCCGCCCTGGACATCGGCATCATCCCGACCGTGGACGATGTCGTGCTGCTGCTGGAATCGATGATCAGCGACCTGCTAGCCGGGCTGCTCAGCGTCTTTGACGGCGACGACCTGCGCGGGCGCATCGAGCTGCTCAACCGCACACTGCATGACGCCGTTCTCGGCTCGCCCTTGGGGCAGGTGAAACAGACGATTGAAGCGTTTCTGCTGCGCATCCGCCAGGCCATCGAAGCCGTGCCCACCGAAGATGTGCAGCGGGTGGTCAACGAGATGCTGGGCAAGGTGCAGAGCGCCATCGCTCAACTGAATCTCGACCAGCTTCAGCAGCAGATCGAGCAGGTGTTTACCGGCATCGACGAATTCGTCAACAACAATCTCAATACCACGGTGCGGGAAAATATCCGCACGGCGCTGGCCGCCTTGAGCGCCCAGCTCAACAACCTGCCGCTGACGAACCTGCTCAACGACCTCAACGGCGCGCTCGGCCAGGTGCAGAACCTGATCGGCGAACTGGAGAGCGCCCTGCAGGGGCAGCTTGACGATTTGAAGGCGCTGCTGCAGCAGGCGGAAGCGCTCAGCTTCAAACCGGTCAGCAATGCCGTGATCGGCGAGATCGACGAACTCAAGGGGCGGCTGGCGGCCATCAACCCCAACGCCCTCTCCGACGCCGAAAAGCTGGCGATTACCGGCGCATTGGCCTTTCTGGAAGCGATCGACCTGGAAACACAGGTGATCAGCGGGCTGAAAAGCGGCTATCACAGCGCCGAAAATGAAGTGCGGGCGCTCTTTAACCAGATCGTCGCCGCCTTGAACCAGTTGACCGCCAAGATCGCCCTCTTCGACCCCACCGCCATCCTGCAGCCGATCAACGCTGCGCTGGATGCGGCCAACCATCTGTTGGAGCAGGTCAACGCCCGCAGCCTGCTGGGGCCGCTGTATGCGCAGATCGACACGCTGCAAGGGATGCTGCAAGCCGTGGCGCCGGGCCGCCTGCTCGACCCGCTGCAGGCGGCCTATGATCAGGCGGCCTCTCTGCTCAACCGGCTGGACCCGACGCAGTGGGTCGCGCCGCTCAACGATCTCTACGCCCAGATCGACCGCCTGATCAGCGTGGTCGATATTACGCCGGTATTGGAGGATCTGGACAGCAAACAGCGCCAACTGCTGGGGCAGGCGCGCGCTGCCATCTTGAACGGCTTTGACAGCTTGAACCTGCCGGCGCCGCTCGCCGGCTTCTGGGCGGAGATGCGCCCGCTGCTGGAGCTGGTGACGGAGGCGGTTTTTGGCGACCCGGACACGCAGCTGCGCGAGATCGGCCTGGCCATCAACGCTCGCGTGCGGCTGGGGACGCTGTTTGGGCCGCTCGACGAGCTTTTTGGGCGGCTGGTGACGATGGTCGAAAGCGTGCCCGCCGACAGCCTCACCGCCGCCATGAACGCCATCCGCCAGTCGATCGGGGTGGGGCTGGAGCTGCTCGACCCGCAGGCGCTGATCAGCACGCTGCGCGCCGGCTATGGCCGCCTTCAGGAGCTTGCCCCCGCCAATCTTCTTGCGCAGACGGCCGGCCTCCCTGCGGCCAAGGCGCTGTTTGCCGGCAAAGTCGAGCTGGCGCCGCCGAGCCGCGCCGGCGACATCGCCACCGTCAGCGCCCGTTTTGACGCCGTGGGCAGTGTGGTGACGCCCGGCGCGAGCGGCAGCCAGTACGCGCAGCTGCAGGCGGCCCATGCGCGGCTTCTGGACAACCTGCGCCGCCGCATCAACCAGCTTGACCATACGCAGGCCAGCCTGCATTACGCGGCTGTGCGCAGCAATCTGGACCGCGTGCTGCCGGATTTCCTGCGCCAGCCGGCGCCGCTGACGCACGCTGATATATTGGCCGGGCTGCACGCCATGCGCCCTTCCCGCAAGGTGGCCCCCGTGGAAGCGCTTTTCACCCATTTTCTGCAGCAGCTTGCGCCCTATGAGAGCGCCATCGAGCCGGCAGTCAATGGCTTTTTTGCCACCCTGCGCGAGATCATGCTGCTGCTCAGCCCGCTCAGCCTGCGCGACGGCGTGGCATCGATCTACGCAGCCGTGCGCCAGAAGACGCACATTTTGGACCCGGCGCAGCTTGCCGCCGCCATCAACGCGCTGCTCGACCCCATCAAGGCCGCGGTGCAGGCCCTCAGCCCGGCGGCGCTCAAGGCGAAGATCGACGCCGGCTTTGCCAATGCCGTGCAGACCGTGAGCGTAACGTTGAAAGGGGTGCTGGATGATCTGGTGGGCGTGATCGACGGCCAACTGCGCACGCTGCGCGCCGCGCTGCATGTGGTGCTTGACCAGCTTAAGGCCAGCCTGGCCGCCGCCCTGGACAGCCTGAAGCGGCTGCTGCAGCAGATCGAAGCGCTGGTCTTTGTCGAAATTCTCGAACGGCTGGGCAAGGTGATCGACAACCTGGGCGTCAGCTTTGACCAGGAACTGGAACGGGTGCGCAACGCCTTTGACGAAATGCTGCATGCGGTTCCGCTGGGCGGCAGCCAGGCAGCCGGGGAAGGGCTGGCACTATGACAACCAACCATTTGGTGTATTCCATTCCTGCCGCCGCCCCCCAGACAGTCCCCCAGCCGGCCGCCAGCTCTGCCGGCCAGAGGGAAGCCTTGCAGCGGGTCGAGAACTATCTGCGCAGCCAACAGCAGCGCCGCCGGCTGCTGGGCGCTGACGGGCGCGTCGCACGCGTCGAGGAGTGGGGCGGTGGCGATTTTGCCTACACCTACGACGCCAATGGCGATCTGACGGCGCTGCGCGAGGCCAACGGGCGCACACGCCGCTATCAGTACGACGCCCGCCGCCGGCTGCAGAGCGTCGAGCATGGCGCCGGGCAGACGACGCGCTACCAGTATGATGCGCAGGATCGGCTGGAACGCTGTGATGACCGCGGGCTTGTCACCGCCTATGGCTATGATGGTGAAGGGCGGGTCGCCAAAATCGAGCATGGCCGCAGCGAGGTGAGCGTCTACCGCTACGACGAGGCCGGGCGTGTGCTGCTGGCGCGCACCGCGCAGGTGAGCACAAGCTGGCGCTATGACGCCGCCGGGCGCACCGTGGCCATCGAGCAGTCGCTGGGCGGGGTGACGCTGGCTGCGCACTTCGCCTATGACAGCCAGGGGCGGCTGGCCTCCCTGCGCCTGCCGGGCAGCGACTGCGTCCTGCGCTACAGTTGGGATGAACAGGGCCGGCCGCTGGCGCTGGCGCTGGCGCAGGAGGAGGTGGCGCGCTTCCGCTATGACGATACGTGCAAAACCAGCGAAGTTGTCTGCGCCAACGGCGTCACGGCGCAGAGCGTGGCACAGATGGCCGATGGGCGGCCGCAGGCGCTTACGCTGCAGCGCGGCGAAGAGCGGCTGCTGGCGCGCCGCCTGCGCTATGACGACGCCGGCGAAATTGTGGGCGACGGCGAACGGCGCTACCGCTATGATGGGTTGGGGCGGCTGGCCGAAGCCCAGGACGAAAACGGCAGCGCCGTCTACCGCTACGAATATGACCCGCTGGATAACTTGCGCTTGCGCAGCAGCGCAGCCGGCGCGCTGCGTTTTGACTGCGACATCGAGGGCCGCCTGCTGGCGGCGCGCGGCGACAATGCTGCCGGGGCCGAGTTCAGCTATGACCGCTGGGGGCGGCTGGTGCAGCGCAACGGCGCCGGCGGCGTCTGGCATTACCGCTATGACGACCGCGGCTGCTTGCTGGAAGTGCGGCGCAACCATGCGCCGCTGGCGCACTTCCTCTATGACCACAAGGGGCGGCTGGTCTGGGCGGACGTGGCGGGCAAGGTCGAACGCTATCTCTACAGCGACGCCGACGAGCTGCTGGCAGTGACCGGCGCGGATGGGCAGCCGCTGCGGCTGCTGGTGCGCACCCCGCTGGGCGTCCATGCGCAGATACAGGGCGCGCTGGGCACGGGCGCCGTTCTCTTCCGCCACAGCGATGAGCGGGGCACACTCCGCCTGCTGACGGATGCCGCAGGTGTCGTCCAGGCGCGCTTCACCTATGACCCGTTTGGTCTGCCCCTGCCTCCCTCCGCAGCACAAGCGAAGCGCGCACCCGCCTGTTTCAGCGGGCGTGACTGGTGCGCCGCCATTGGACTGTACTATTTCGGCGCACGCTGGTATGACCCCGCCCTGGGACGTTTTCTTACGCCCGACAGCTACACCGGTGCGCCCGATGATCTGCGGCTGGTCAACCCGCTGCTGCCGGCAAGCCGCCAGCCTGCGCTGCGCAGCCAGATTCTGGGCGAATGGCTCAAACAGCCGCGCGTGCGCAATCCCTGGGCCTTCTGCGGCAATGACCCGGTGGGCCGCGTTGACCCCAACGGCCATTGGTCGTTCGGCGGGGTGTTGCTGATGCTGCTGGGCTTCATCTGGACGCTGCCCAACACGCTGTTCGGCATCCTGCTGGAGATCACATGTCTGGCCATGGAAGTTGTCCGCTGGTTGGTCTGGCTGGTCAGCTTCGGCCATGTCTCGTGGCAGACGCCGGGCTTTGATGCGGCGGCGTCGGGCCGGCTCAACGCCTTTGCCCTGGTCTTCAGCGGCGGCTGGCTGGGTTCCTTTTCCGGGCTGTTGGGCATCACCTTCGGCAATGTCTTTTTTGTCTACAAAGAATGGGAGAAATCCACCTACCTTGCTTCGCTGCCCGACCCGATCTTTCCGCCGGCCTATGCCGGGGCTGTTTCCATTCCGCGCCAACGGATGCTCTACGAGCATGAACTGCGCCACACCAACCAGTACGGCTGGTTTGGCCCGTTTTACCATCTGGGGCTGCCGCTGTTCGGTTTTTACGAGTGGGATGTCATTATTCACGGCTATCGCAAGGCATGGACGGAGCGCGACGCGCGCGCCCATGCCGAGCCGTAAAGCGAGAACCATATGCTGAAGCCAACCTTTGCCCTCACCATCGGCGCGCTGCGCAGCACAACGGCGAGCGCCGCCGCCGGCCCTCAACGGCTGACGGTAGCGCGTGCTATGGATGTGGCGGCGGATGCCGTGCAGATCAGGCTGCTGCGCCGCGCCGAGGTAGCCCTGGGCGACGCCATTAGCCTCTCCTTGGGCCATGACGGCGACGATGAGGCCGTTTTCAGCGGGACGGTCGCCGCCCTGCGCCCTGACCTAACAGCCGTCACCGTCATCGGGCTGGGCAACATGCAGCGGCTGCTCGATCTGCGCGTGGCCGCCTGGTATGACGGCCAGAGCGCCGGCGACATCGCGCGTGACCTGATCGAGCAGGCCGGTCTGGAGGCGGGCGCCGTGGACGACGGCCCCACGCTGCCGCTCTATACCGTGGATCGGCGGCAAAGCGGCTATGGCCATCTCAAGCAGTTGGCGGATCGTCTCGGCTACGAACTGTACGCCAGGCGCGACGGCAAAATCTGCTTTCACGCGCTGGGCGACAGCGTTGGGCTGGATGGGGCCGGGTTGGGTGGCGGCGGGTTGGCCGCGGCGGCTTCGGCGGCGGCGGCCACCCTGTTGGGCGGCGGCAGCGAAGGCTACCAATTTGGCCAACATCTGCTTGGCGGCCAGGCGCAGCGGCAGCCGCCGGCCTGGGGGCGCATTGTCGTCGGCGGCGAAAGTCCCATGTCGGGCCAGGGCGACGGCACGGCCCATTGGCTGACGGTCAACGACGCCGATTATCGCGGCGAGGCCGGTGACGGCGCACCCGCCCGCCTGATCCTCGACCCGGCGGCCCGCACCAAGGACATTGCCGACCGCTTTGCCGCCGGCAGCCTGGCCACAGCCGCCCGCCGCGCGCACCAGGTGCGGATTCGGGTGCTGGGCCGCCCGCAGGTGGATTTAGGCGACACCATCACGGTGGGCGACGCTCCGGACGGGCTGCTCAACGGGGAAGGTTACATCCGCACCCTACAGCACAGTTTCGACAGCGAAGCGGGCTTTGTGAGCGATCTGCAGATCGCGCTGCGTGCCGCATGAGCGAGCGCATCTTGGCCGCCATTCAACACGCCGTGCAGCAGGAGCTGGCGCAGCGGCGTGGCGCGCTGTTGGGCGTCGTCACCGCCGTCTATCTGCACGAAGCGGAGGACGACGAAAATAACTATGAAGTGGATGTGCGGCTCAAGCATGAAGACCTGGAGCTGCGCAAGACGCCGCTGGCGGTTGACTACATGGGGAGCGCCGTTCCGCCGCGCGTGGGCGACCTGGTGCTGGTGCACTTTTTGGATGGCGACCTCAACCAGCCGGTGATCAACGGGCGCTTCTACCATGCCGGCGAGCGCCCGCCTTTGCACAAGAGCGGCGACATCCTGTTCGAGCAGCGGCTGGCGGACGACACCTTCAACCATCTGCGGCTGGCGGGCAGCGGGGCCATCTATATCCAGCGCAACGTCACCAAGCGCGAGGACAACAGCGAAGCCAAAGCGGGTATTGTCATCGACGCCGACGGCAACGTGGAAATCAAGAGCGGGGACAAGATCACCATCGCTATCAAGACCGACGGCAGCATCAGCATCGACTGTGACAAGCTAACGATCAACGGCGATGTGGAGATCAGCAAGAGTTTGAAAGTGGCGAGCGATACGACCATCGATACGCAGTTGGTGGTGGGGACTGCGCCCAAAACCACGATCAAGGGCGGCGAAATTCAAGGTGGCTGATGGCGAATTTGACGCTGAAGGGCGTGCTCAACCTGGTGGGCAGCCTCAAATTGAACCCGGAGGGCGGCAAGCTGCTGATCGGCGCTGGCGGGCTGGAGGCATTGGTGGAAGAGGCCGAAGGTCAGGCCGCGCCGCCGGTGCTGCTCCCGCCGCCGCCCGCCTCGCCCAGTGATCCGGGCGTCAAGGTCAAGGTGATCAGCAGCTTCAACAAGACGGTGACGGTCAACGGCAAAAATATCGTGGCGCTGGGCATCGTTCTGCAAGGGGACGCACCAAGCTGGCCGGGCATGATGCTGCCCAGCGTGGGCAACCCCGCCGTGACCATCAACCATATGGCCATCAACGTGGTCAACGACCAGGCGACGATCTTCCCTTCCGGCGGCGTGGGCATGTTTGCGCAAAGCGGGCAATGATGGGCGAGCTGCATCCGATTCAACTGACCATTGAAGAACCTGTGCACGGCCAGGTCTTTGTCGCCGCCACGGCGGCGACTACGGGCGCGACTACGGTGGGCGTTCTTCTGCGCGGGACCATCGTGGCCACGACCTTTCCCAATCCGGCGGCGCTGGTGCGCAAGTGGTATTCCAGCCTGGCGCCGGAGCCGCTGGGGACGAGCGACCAACTGCCGGCGCTGCTGGGACCCGGCTCGCACACGCTCACCTACACCGTCAAGGATAAAGACGAAAGTGGTCTGCCGCCGCCCGCCCTGGCCGCGCTGTTCAAGAGTATCGAGCATATCGGCGCCGCCGGCGGGCCGCCGCAGCCGCCGCCCGCTGACGGCAGACCCTGCGTGGTGCATGTGCTGGCCGCCAACCTGCTGGCACCGGCCAACAACAGCAATCTGAGCAAGAGCAGCGCCGTTCTGGAGGCGCAGGCGCCTTTGCAGTGGGGAAAATTCGTCGCCGGGGCCGCCACCTATCCAGAGCCGGATCCGCTTTATCACGCCGTCAACAAGCTGCGCTACCGCTGGTTCTTCGCTCGCGTCGCGCCGCCGGGCGCGCCCATCGAACTGGATGTGCAGGGCGGCATCGGCATGACCTTGATCCCGCCGCACGACTCGCCCCTGCCCAAAGTCGACCCGCCGCCGCGGCTGCGCTACAGCGGACCGCTGCCGGCGGCGCTGGCGGTGGGCCAGCAGTATCTGCTGACGCTGCGGGTGGAGCTGAGCGACGATCCGGCGCAGGCACACACGGCGGCGCGCATGGTGACGATTATCGCCTGAAAGGGGAGGGTGTCTATGGCCGGCGAACGCGCGGCTTTGTTCGGCAGTGATCTACAGGTGGTGGAGCGGGCAGGCGGGCTTGATCTGCTGCCCGACGCCGCCGGCGACCTGGCATTGGCGCAGGGCAACGACAATATCGTGCAGGCGTTGACGCTGCGGCTGCGCGTGCGCAAGGGCGAGCTGGCGCGGCTGGGCTGGGCCGAGTACGGCTCCCGCCTGCACGAGCTGATCGGGGAACCCAACAACCGGCGCACCCATCTCAAGCTGATGGCCTTTGCCCGCGCCGCAATCGAGCAGGATGCGCGCGTCAGCAAAGTAACGTCCGTAGAAAGCATGGTGATTGCCGGCGAGCGCGATGTCGTGCGCCTGCTGATGGAAATCAGCCTGATCGAGACGCCCAACCCGCTGAATCTTGTGTTTGATGTAAAGCTGACCTGAGGGTGCATTATGGCCGAACTTGGCAACCCGTTTTCCCAACCCTATCAAAGCCTGATCGCCGCGCTGGAGCAGAGTATCCGCGCAGGGGTGGAGCAGCCGGTGACGGAGCGGCTCATTTTCCAAAGCAGCGTCGCCGCCTACGACCTGCGCTATCCGGCCGTGCGCATTCTGCGCGTGAGCGGGCTGGTGGGCGGCAAGAACTTTGTCGTCTTCCGCCCCGGCGTCCATTACCGGCTGAGCAACGACCGTCTCATCTGGCTGCACGACACGGAAAAGCCGGCGGAGGGCGGGCGGCTGGAGGTGGAGTACACCTATCGCGAACGCCCGGCGGGGCTGACCGATTTCAACCCCGGCAGCGTGGTGGGCACGCTGGTGCGGGCGGTTGCGCGCGAGCTGAAGCTGCTCTATGAGCAGATGGATGAAGCCTACCGCCGCGCCTTTATCGATGAAGCCGACGGGGCGGGGCTGGACAACGTGGTGGCGCTGTTGGGCGTCACCCGCAACCCCGCCATCAAGGCCGCGGGCGAGGTGACATTTTTCGTCAAGGCCGCCACCACACGCAACGTGCCGGTGCGGGCGGGCACGCGGGTCGAAGATGCCGGCCAGCGCGCCTTTGTGACCACCCAGGCCGGGCAGATCGAACCAGTGATGACCGAAACCAGCCGCCTGCTGGATGGGGTGGTGACGGTCAGGAACCAGATCGGCAGCAAGAAGGGCGCACCGCAGTTAGAAGGCATCTGGCCCAAGCAGGCCAACAGCGACCAGCTCAGCGGCGACCCGCTGGTGACTGCCGCCACCGCCGGGCTGCAGTTGGGGGATGACAAACGCAGCCTGCTGTTTCAGGCCGTGGCGCCAGAGCTGCGCACGCAGTTGGCCAAGGCAGGTGCGCTGCTGGTGCGCTACCAATCGGTCAGCGTCACCGTGCCTGTGCAAGCAGTGGAGGCGGGGCCGGAGGGCAACGTCAACAGCGGCGCCGTCGTGATCATGCCCACGCCGCCCCCCGGCGTCGATGGCGTCATCAACGAAACGCCGATCACGGGGGGGCAAAGCCCGGAGAGCGACGACCAACTGCGCGACCGCGCCAAGCACGCGCTGGAACGCAAAGGCAACGCCACCCTCAACGCCATCAAATTTGCCGTGCTCGATGTGGACGGTGTGGAGGGGGTGGAGGTCGTCGACAACAGCGTCGACAGTTCCATCCCGCTGGGCGAAGTGCGCGTGCGCTATTCCGGCGGCGACGACGGCGCGGTGCAGGTGGTGGTGGAGCAGACGCGTGCAGCCGGCATCCTGGCGCGGCTGGAAAAAATCAACGAAGTGCTGATCAGCGGGATCATCTATGTGCTGGCCGATACACTCTCCGGTGCGGCGGAGAATGCCGGCGCCACGCTGCGCGACCGCATCGTCGAGGCCATCCAGACATCGACGATCGGCCAGCCGCTTTCGCTGCGCCGTCTCAGCGCGCTGGCGTACCAGATCAGCGGGCTGGCGGAGGTGGCGGCGGTGCAGCTTCGCTATCGCAAAGCCGACCTGAGCAAGCCGGGCGAAGTGCTGACCGGGGATGTCGAGGACCCCTTTCTGCCGGCGCAGACGGAGCTGGTGCGCCCTGACGCCGCCAACTTGGAAGTGGATGTGCTGACCAAGCTGGCCGCCGTGCGCCGGGACGGCAGCAAAACGGATGTGGATGTGAGCCTGCTGGATGCGCGCGGGCGCGCAGCGGAATTCAAGGACTTTGCGCTGGACCTCAGCGTCACGCTGCGCGCTCGCCTGGCCAATGCGCCGGACCAGCCGCCCGAAGTGGTGGGGCGCTTTACCCGCACGGCGAGCTTTGTCGCCGGCGCACAGTCCACCCTGACCATCACCCCAGCGGATGCGCCGCAGTTGCGCACAAGCGGCGCCGACGCCCACGATGTCAACGAGCCGATCCAGGTGACAGTAGCGGTGGCCGCCTTCCCTGGCCTGCAGGCGGCCGGTGCGACAGTCGACTTCTCACCCAGCGCCGCGCCTGAACCGGTGGCGGAAGTGCGCCGCACGCGCACACGCAAAAGCAAGCCATAAACGGAAGCAGCCATGTCTTACAAGAGCGAACGTCTGGCCGATCTATTTCCAACAGCCTATGCCGCAGGCGACCGTGAGGCACTGCTCTATAAGCTGCTGGACGCCGTGGGCGCCGAGTATATGGGCGCGGACGAGGCCATCAAGCAACTGCTCAAGTCGCACTGGGTGGATTATGCCGAGGGTGGGGCGCTGGATGGATTGGCGGCCACCTTCGGCGTCACGCGCCGCCGCCTGCGCGGGGGCGACCTGGAGAGCGACGCCGGCTTTCGCCGGCGGCTCAAGTCGATCGTGCCGCTCTTTGCCGGCGGCGGCACCCGGCGCGCGGTGATCGGGGCCGTGCGCTCGGCGCTGGGGCTGCCCTTTGATCTCGACCAGTTGAACCTGGGGCCGGACTTTGCCGCGCTGCGCCGCGATATTGAAAACCTTGTTACCCTGGTGGAGTTTTCGCCCAAAGGCGAGCGCGTGCTGGGCAGCGAGATCACGGAGGTCACGGTCGACGGCCGGCCGGCCAGCGAGATCAAGGTCGCTATCAACATTCCCTCCGTGCGCGAGGAGCGCCCGCTGATCCGCTGGAAGTTCAGCCAGGGCGGGGCGCGCACGCTGGTCCTGACCGTTACCCCCGACCAGCCCGGTGGCACGCTGCGCGGGCTGCGCTCGCTGGAACCATTGGTAATTCCGCCGGGGGAAACGCTGGTGCTGACGGCGGTGGAAGAGGGGCGGCTGAGCGCCGCCATCGGCTTTGTCGAACTGGCGGGGCAGTTCACCAACCTGGACGGCTCCACGCCCGCCATTCTGCCGCAGGTGCCGGAAGGGGGCAGCCAGTGGCGGTTTCAGGCCCAGAGCGCGCTCTTCGACATCAGCCTGTTTGACGAACCCAACAGCTTTGACCTGCCGCTCTTTGCGGTGGAGATGAACTGGCAGCGCTATGAGCCGCTGACCTTTGACGTGCATGTGCCCTATTTTTTGCAGGAAGCGGTGGCCGCGCTGGCCGCCTTCTACAACTATCCGGGCAGCCTGTTTGTCTTTGAAGGGCTGCCGGTGGAGGCGTTGGTCAACGTCGCCAACCAGACCAGCGCCGCCGGTGTGCGCGGGAGTGTGCAATTTTCACTCAATTTTTTGGATGTGCACAACCAAAGCGAGCACTTTGCATTGGCCGGCCAACACAGCGTGGCCGAAGATGCCGATATGCAGGATACATTGACGGCCACCAGCGTTAACGACAACGCTGAAGACCAGGCGATGGACGAGACCTTTGTGATTGGCGGCGTCTGGGATATTTCGCCAATGGATCAGGCGCACGGCTTTGACGAGTAGCCGGATATTTGGACAACATGTTTGGACAACGCAGCAGAGGGAGGCGGGGATGAGAGAAAGTATTGAAATGCGTGGGGCGCTGACCCTGCAGGTGAGTGATCGGACCGGCGCGCTGCTCTACAAGGCACGCTATCACAACCGCATCGTCACCAGCGGGCGCACGCTGGTGGCGCAGATGTTTGCCGGCATCTCCGGCGGCGTGCCGCCCGGCAGCGTGACGCATATGGCGGTGGGAACCGACGCCACGCCGCCCACCGACACCGACAGCGCGCTCAAAGCCGAACGCGCCCCGCGCAAGCTGATCAGCAGCGTCGACTATTCCGAAATCACGGAA
Organism: Caldilineales bacterium; assembly: GCA_038205395.1. Lineage (GTDB taxonomy): Bacteria > Chloroflexota > Anaerolineae > Caldilineales > Caldilineaceae > Fredericiella. Next base: position 23,373 of record JBBRBX010000018.1, on the reverse strand, counting down.
GGAACCGGCAGCAGCGAAATCAAGCGGGTGCGGGCGCGGCTGACGGCTGTCTTTGATTTCGGCGATGCCAACGGCGCCGGCGCACTGCGCGAGGCGGGCATCTTCACCGCCGACAGCGGCGGTGTGATGTACAACCGTGTGGTCTTTGAGCCGGTGACAAAAACCGACGCCTTCAAGCTCACGTTGTTGTGGGACATTGTGTTTTAGCCGCTGTTTCAGTCACCGTTTTTAGCCTGTTTGTTTGTGTGTGAGGAGGCGTTCCATGGCATTTCAACCCCAACCCCCCTTCCCCAAGTCGCGCGGCGACACGGTTCGTTCCAGCGACTGGAACGATCTGGTCGGCGAGGTGCGCCGGCTGGACAGCGACAAAGTCAACCGCGCCGGCGATAAGATCAGCGGGGGGCTGAGCATCAGCGGCAGCCTGGCTGTCGGAACCAACGTAAACAATGACCTTGCGCTGCAGGTGCAGAGCAGCGGCGCCGACCGCCCGCCGCTGGCCGTGCTGAGCACCCCCAACAGCGAGGACTTTCTCAGCCTCTTTGGCGGGCGGCGCAACAGCCAACTGCCCTTCCTGGCCTGGAAGCGCGGCGATCTGCGCGTGGGGACGGCATCCGCCGCCGATGGAACCGGTCTTAAAGAGATGCTGCGCGTCAACAGTTCGGACACAGCGGCTGCCCGCCTGGAGGTAGATGGCCGCGTGCGCGCCGGTCAACTGCTGAGCGGCCCCTGGCCCGCCAACCCCACCCAATACGGCTTTGTGGGCGTCAACAGCCTCGACCAGACACAGGCCGGCAACTATGCGCTGATTCAAGGCAGCGGCAGCGACAACGGCACAACCTATCTCAACTCGCCGACTTCCGTGCGGCTGCGCACGAACAACAACGATCAGATGATCGTCAACAGCAACGGCACGATCAACGTCAAGGAGACAGCCAACCTGAACTTCGGCAACCAGACGCGGCAGATGCTCACCTTGTGGAACCCGGACTACGGCATCGGCGTGCAGAACTCTACGCTCTATTTCCGTTCCGGCAACAATTTTGCCTGGTATCGCGGCAGCAGCCACAACGACAACGTCTTCCACCCCGGCAACAACGGACGGACGTTGATGCGGCTGGACATCAACGGCAACCTCTTTATCCGCGGCCAGATTTTCCAAAACGTAAATTTCAGTGACCCGGTGGGACCCGTCATCGGACCCGTCATCGGCCCGATCCTCGACCCGGGAATTCCGGTTATTTCTCCTTCCGACGCCCGGCTCAAGCAGAACATAGCTCCGCTGGAGGGTGCGCTGGATCGGCTGCTGCAGCTGCGCGGCGTCACCTTTGACTGGAACGAGCCGAACGGCCAGGAGCGACTGGATGAGCCGCAGATCGGGCTGATCGCCCAGGAGGTGGAGGCAGTCTTTCCGCAGTGGGTGCGCAGCGGCAGCGAAGGCTACAAGCAGTTGGCCATCCGCGGCTTTGAGGCGCTGACGGTCGAGGCGCTGCGCACGCTGCAGGCCGAAAATGAGGAGCTGCGCCGGCGTATTGCGCAGATGGAGAGCGGGCGCAGCAACGGTCACGCGGCTGCCGCGGGCGCAGCCGGCCAGGCAAGCATAGCCTAAGTAGATGGATGCCGGGCATTCAAGACAGGGAGACAGGCGGATGAAAGAGCAAGTTGAGCGGCGCTTGCAGGAACTGCGCAGCGAGTTCGAGACGGGACAAAAAATGCTGGCCGAGTTGGAACAGAGAAAGGCGGGCGTAGAGCAGACGCTGCTGCGCATCAGCGGCGCCATCCAGGTGTTGGAGGAGATGCTGGCCGGCGAGGAAGCGTCCCCCAATGGTGCGGACCCTGTGGTTCACAGCGAGCAGGCATGACCGGCAACCTGGACGAAGCCATCCGATCTCTGCTGCAGGGAGCGCTGCCGGCGCTGCTGAACGGCGCGCCGCCACCTGTGGATCTGGTGGTGCAGAGCGACCACTTCGCCGTCGACCCCACCACGGCGGACGCGCTCGCGGGTGAAGCGCGCCCCGACGACCACAGCGACCAGTTCACCTTCGACCCCACCGGCATCGTCTTTGACCCCAGTCATCCGGCCTACAACGCAGCAGCGCTGCCCCAGTTCACCCTGAGCAAGCCGCCTTATGCGGGGCCGCGCCGCGTGCGGCTGCTCACGGACGCAGGCGACCGCATCCCCCTCAGCGAGCGCGAAGTGATCTGGGATGAAGCAGACAGCCGCCGCTTTACGCTGGCGCTTGCCGCCAACCGTGAATTGGCCGGCGTCAACGGCGTGCAGGTGCTGTATGGCGTGACGGCGCTCTTTACCACCCTCAAGCTCAACCAGACGCTGAGCATTCTGCTGGCCTCCGCCGATGCGGGCCAACTGGCGCGCTGTGAGGCGCTGGTGGCCGGAATTGTGGCCCTGCACCGGCAGGAGCTGCTGGACGGGTCGGCGGCCCTGTATGAAGGCGGCGATTATGCCGCCGCCGTCAAGGCCAACAGCTTGAAGCTGCTGGAAGGCAGCAGCCCGGCCGCCAACCAGCGCCGCCTGCTCTACCAGGCGGAGATCGAACTCAAGAGCACGCGCGCCCTGCACGACGACGAAGGCCGCCCCATCGTGCGCATCCGCACCCCCGGACGCCCGCTCGACCCGGCTCGCCCGCTGAATATTGACATTGGCCTGGAAATATAGTGTCGAGGGATATAGTGTGGAGTGATAGTGTGTGGAGGGATAGCGCATGGGAGCCAAGGCTGTTGTAACGTTTGACCCGCAGCGACGACCGGAGCAGATGGCATTTGTGACGGCGCGCACCCCGATCCTGCACACCAACGGCGACCAGGCGTGGGTGGAGGTGGATGAGGGCCAGGCGCAGCGGCTGGCCGCCGCCGGGATTCTGGTGCAGCTCCAGCCGGCGGCGGATTGGATCGAGACGCCTGCGATTGTCTTTGACCCGCTTGCCGCCATCCCGCAGCCGCCGCCCGATCTGACCGCCCCCCCGCCCGCGGGCGAGGAGGCCGCCTATCTGCTGGTTCAGTTTGTCGCACCGCCCGCCGAAAGCTGGATCAGCCAAATTCAGGAGATGGGCGCCGTTTTTGTGCAGAGCATTCCCAGCCATGCGCTGCTGCTGCGGCTGACGGCGGCGCAGGCGGAGGCCGTGCGGGCGTTGCCCTTTGTGCGCTGGGTGGGGCCATATCATCCCGCCTATGCCTTGGCTTTTGCCCTGGCGGGGCGCACACAGCCGTTTGGCCCGGCGGAACTGGTCAACCTTCAGCCCGCCCCGCCGCCCGCCGGCCGCGACCGGCTGGCGCTGGAAGTACAGTTTTTTGCCGACATTCTCCCCAGCGAGCGGCTGGCGGCAGCGGCAGCGGCGGGCGCAGCCGGCGTGGTCGAGACGGGCTACAGCCTGATCCTGGAGATTGCGCCCGCCAACGTGCGCGACCTGCTGCGCGTGGCAGGGGTTGCCGTCGTGGAGCCATACCGCCCGCCGGCGCTCACCAACTTCCGTGCCCTGGCGATCACCCAGGTGAACCATGTGGCCCGCTTTCGCAACCCCGGATTCCTGACGGCGCTGGATGGCTCCGGCGAAATCGTCGGCGTCATCGACTCTGGTCTGGATGCCGGGGTCGTCGCCAGCGTGCACCCCGACCTGGCCGGGCGCGTCGTCCTGCTGGCCAACATGAACGGGGCGGCATTCTCTGCGGCAGATGGGCAGCCCAACCCGCAGGCCGGCAGCCGCAATGTGCACGGCACCCATGTGGTGGGCACCATCGCCGGCAGCGGGGCGCGCTCCGCCGGCAAGGTGCGCGGCGTCGCCCCCGCTGCGTCCATCATCCTGCAGTCCGCCGCCGATCCTTCCTTGCCGCTGCCCAACAACGGCTTGAACTTTTCCCGTTTTCTGAGCGCCACAGCCGGCTTTGCCCTGGCGCACCAGCGCGGCGCACGCGTGCACACCAACTCTTGGGGCGCCGACAGCGTCAACAACCAGTATCTCAACCTGGTGTCGGGCAACATCGACCGCTTCTGCTATCTCAACCCCGAAGACCTGATCATCTTTAGCGCCGGCAACAGCGAGCGCGATATCAACCCGGCGGACGGCGTGCTGGATCAGGGCACGGTCGGCATCCAGGGGCTGGCCAAAAATGTGCTGACGGTGGGCGCCAGCGAGAATCTGACCAACGAAGGCACTGGCCAGAGCTACAGCGCCTTCATCTTGACGCCGGCGGTCGTTCTGCCGGCCACGGGACGCTTTGGGCTGGTGGCCGGTTTGAACCCCGCCAAAGCGGACCATCCCGTTTCCGACAATGCCGACGACATCGCCATGTTCAGCGACCGCGGGCGGCTATTTGTGCCCGCCCCCGCCGGCGGCGTCGCGCCGCCTGCCAACCAGCGCCGTGTCAAGCCCGATTTGGTTGCCCCCGGCACCAATGTCCTCTCCACCGGGCCGATCATCCCCGCCCCCAACCGTGTGCTGCCTTTTGCCGACGGGGACACGCGCCGCCCGAAGGCAGCGGACGCCGATTTTTACTTTGTCTCTTCCGGCACCAGCATGGCGGCCCCACATGTGGCGGGGGCGGCGCTGCTGGTGCGCCAGTTCTACCGCCAGGTCTTCGGGCAGCTGCGCCGCCCGCTGCTGCTGGAGGCCATCCCCCAGGCCGTGGACCGCCCGACGATCGCCGAACATCCGGATGGGGCGGTGCTGGCGTGGGTGCGCCACGATGCCGCATCCGGGCAGAACCACATCGTCGCTGCCCGCTGTGACCGCAGCGGGGTGCGCCAGGGCGCGCTGCAGCAGCTGCAGACCAATGTGGGCGCGCAGCCCGCGCCGATGCTGGCGCGCGGCGGCGACAACAGCTATCTGCTTCAGCGCAATGACGACAAGCGGCTGCGGCTCAGCTGCTATAACGCCGCCCTGCAGCCGGTGGCCGGTTTTGGAACCAATGGCGTCGTCACCGTCGCTAATCTCGCCCGCAATGACGGCGAGCGTCATCCCGCCCTCTGTGTGCACGGCGACCAGGTGGCCGTCGTCTGGCATCAGGAGGGCGGCGACAACCTTTTCTTGCAGCGCTTTGCCGCCGCCACCGGCGCCGCGCTGGACGCCGCGCCCGTCGCGCTGGGCGCGGCCACGGCCACCTCCCACCATCCCTGTGTGCTGCACACGGGCGAACAGTATTCGGTGCTCTGGCTGCGCCAGGAGGGGGACACACACAAGGTGCAGCTTCGCTTTGTCGACAACAACGGCGCGGCGGTGGGCGACCAGCCGCACACCCTCTTCCAGCAGGATGCCCCCATCTCTGGGCCGCATTTTGACTGGGAAAGCAGCGCCCATCAATTCTTGGTGGCGTGGGTGGATGGGCGCGGCGGCGCACCGCGATCAATCTTTGTTTTGCTGGTGGACGGCAGCGGCAGCCCGGTTGGTGCACCCAACGCGGCGGTGACGGTGGCCGAACCCAGCGTCGTCAAAAATGTCTTTGTGGCGCGCCACCCGGCGGCGGGCTATCTGCTGCTGTGGGAAGACAACGTGCAGGCGGGGGAAAACGTCTTCGACCCTGCCGCCCAGACGCCGCGCTTTGACGTCAACCTGCTCTTTTTGGCGGCCAATGGCGTCGTCGATGACCGCATCCCCGGCGGACGCAGCCGCATTTCCGACGCCGCGCGCGACAGCTTCGGCTTTGCCTGCCTGGTCAACTGGAACGCCATCACGCCCATCTGGCAGAGCAGCGACGAATTGAACGCCGACCTGACCGGCGTCTACACCCTGCAAGTCACCCAGGCCGGCCGTTTTCAGGCGCAGGTGGATCCCAACACGCCGCTGATCGACAGCGGCAGCTATACGCGGCACGAACTGGCCGAATATACCGAACCTGCCATCGGTCTGCAGCATACGGGCGTAGCCCTGGCGTGGGCGGGAGCCGACCTGTTTTTGCTGCGCGCGGCGCCGGATTCCGACCCGCTGGGGGCCGGCGCGCGCCTCGACCTGATGCGGCTCAACGCCGACGGTCTGCCCGACGCCGGCTTCGGCTATGGCGGGGCGCGGCGAGTCGACAGCGACTTGCGCTATGCGCGGCTGGCGCTGCACTGGGGCGGGCAGCGGCTCGTGGCGGCCTCGGCGCAGTTGACCAGCACCAGGCTGCTGCTGTTCGACCTGACGCGCAACGCCGACCCGGTCGCCACCTTCGGCAACAGCGGTGTGCTCGAAATTGCCGAGCGGCCCACCGACGCCATCACGGCCCAGGTCGCGCACCACGGCGTGGCCGCCAATTTCCGCGTGCTGGCCGTGTGGGGGCGGCGCGGCGCGCCCGGCCATACCGGTCATACCATCCGCTTTGGCGTGCTCAACGAGCAGGGCGCGTTTGTTGCCGCCGCCCGTGATCTGGTGGCGGATGTGGCGGGTACGGCCGCGCACCGTTGGTTTCACTATGTGGAGAGCGAGACGCCGCCTTTCGCCATCGCCGCCTGGCAGCGTCTTGTCGGCGGCAATATGGTCGTCTTTATCAACCGTTTTGACCTCAGCGGGCGTGCCCAAGCGGTGACGCCGCCGCCTGCACCCTATGCGGCGCGCCCGCCGCTGCAGCTCACCACCCTGCCCGGCGACTCGCAAAATGCCGTGCTGGCCCCGCGCCCGCAGGCGCCGGCCCCCACCGGCACAGGCACGACCGCCGCCGAACTGCTGCAGCTGCGCCAGCGCCAATACGGCGTCGCCTGGCAGTATCGCCCCAACGGCACAACTGGTTGGGCGATTTACTACAGCCGCCGGGCGCGTGACGGCACGCGCAACTTTCCGGCGCCGGTTCCCGGACCCGCCCCGGCAAGCAACGTGCCTGTGATCGTGAACGCGGCGGTGGACGCCACCGACCCGCAGTTGGTCTGGCACAGCGACGGCTACGGGCTGGTCTGGCTGCAGCAGCCGCTGACGGGCGGGCCGCACAGCCTGTTGTTCACCGTGCTGGACGCGCAGGGGGCGCGCGTGGACCTCAACTTCGGCGTCGCGCCCGTGCGCCCGGCCCCGCTCTTCGTCGTTAGCGCCAAAGAGGCCGATGTGCAGGATTTTGCCTTGGCCTGGAACGGGCGCACCTTCCGCATCACCTGGACGGAAAAGCGCGGCGATAAGATCCATCATATGCAGACGGCGCTGGCTGTGCCGCGCAAACCCGGCCCGCCGGGCTATGACCGCGCCTACGAACATCCCTCGGCGGCGCTAGTGCGGGCCACGCTCTTCAACGGCGCCACCAATCTGCGCCGCACAGCGCTGCCCAACCAGGGCAGTGACCCCAACGACGGCTACGGCTGGGGGCGGCTCAATCTGCGCCAGTCGCTGGCCCCGCTGCCGCCCGTTACCTTCTATGCGCGCGACGACGCGGCGGTGGCGACGGGGCAGAGCCTGCGCTACCGGATGCGGCTGCCGGCGGGCACGCGGCTGCTGCGCGCCATGCTGGCCTGGACCGATCCGCCGGGGGTGCAGTTGGTGAATGATCTCCATCTGCGCATTACGGCCCCGGATGGGCGCGTGTTTGTGGGCAACCGCTGGCGTGCAGCGCCCGATGCGCAGTACAGCGACCCGCTGCCCAACCCGGCGCCGGCCAACCCCTTTGAGTCGGTGCACAACAGCGAGCAGATCGTCGTGCCCGGCGCGCCCACCCTGCCCTCCGGCGACTACCTGGTTGATGTTTTGGGCGGCGCGTTCCGGACCAATGCCTACCAGACCCACCCCGGCCAGCCGTTTGCGTTAGTCTTTGTGGGCAGCGGCGAAGAAGCCCGCTTCAGCGGCCTGCCGTCACAGCCGGACGTGCCCTATTATTAAAACCGTACGCGGCCCCGGCGCCGCGGGCATCCGGGACGGCGTGGTTAGGCCCCGCTCTGCCCGCTGAGCAAGGCCCGCACCCGTTCCAGCGCTTTTGACACCATTGCGATGCTGTAGCGTGTGAGGACTTCGCCAAAGCGATCTCCCACGTGGTGAAAGAGCAGCAGCGCCTGCTCGTATTGCGCCATAGTATCTCCCTCGTTATTCATGGGGTCAGCCTTTTGGGGCGGAATCCCCGCTGCTGCCCTCTTTGCTGCGGCTGACGGTGAAGTCGCCTTTGGCATCCACCTGGTCGGCGCGGATGCGCCCGCCAGCGCTGTCGCGGATCGACGCATGGCGGCCCACCTTGACGTTGCTGATCTCCACATCCAGCGGCGTTTCTACGGGCGGCGCGGGCGGTGGAGCCGGCGGCAGTTCAGCGGGCTTGCCCTCGCCCTCAAAGCCCATCCGCAGCGGGCCGGCCTCGATGGAAGCCTTGGATTTGCCGCGGAACAAGAACAGGGCGAGCACAACCACGCCCACAAACAGCAAGATGATGAGCAATACCAGGAGATTGTTGTCCATAAGCGACACCTTGGGGTCGGCGATCAAGTGGATGCGCAAGAGACGGTTGTGGATGTATTGTACTTGGCTGCGCGCTGCTGCGCAAGAGGGAAACGTCAATTTCCGGCGCCTGATTTCCGGTGCGCCTCAACCGAAGTATGGCTGCGTGCGTGTACATTTGTCAGTAAAGTTCGAGCACACCGGCCGTGGCGTCCTCCAGAAAGAGGTCGATTGCCGGCGCTGCTCGCCGCAAGGCAGCTTCGATTTGTCGCGTCGTGCAGTTCCCCAGTCGAATCCAGATCACCTTTGGCGGGAAACCACGTACAACCGTCAGATCATTGAAATCCGCATCTTTGGTGACAATGGCAAAGCCTTCGTCACCGGCGTGTGTCCACACGGCGAAATCGCTGGCTTGAGACAACCCTACGGTAGAGACATGGCTTGTCCCTGGGAACAAGTCGTGCAAGCGCTGCACAAGCTGGGGAGCGAGATTGTGATCAAAAAGCAGCTTCATGCCGCGGCAACCACCATTTGCCGTTCACGGTCGGCGGCATAGCTCAGGCAGGCTTGGATATCCTCCGCCGTCAGATAGGGGAAGTCGGCCAGAATTTCCGCCGCGCTCATGCCGGCAGCCAGATAGGAGAGCACATCATAGACTGTGATGCGCATCCCGCGCACCGTTGCCTTGCCGCTGCGCTTGCCCGGCTCGAGCGTAATCAGGGCGTGATAGGATGGGTTCATAGGGCGTAGTATATCATGTGCGCCATCCAATTGCGCAGGCCGTTGCGCCGAGGCCTTCGTATCGCCAACCCGCCTTGGTGGGTTTTGCAGCGGGCCAGCCGGTGAATTCCATTCACCGGCGCGGTCTGGACTGGGGCGGCGGCGTGCCCCTCTAGGCAGCGGCTGCAGCCACCTGTGCCTCCGCCTCCAGCCCGGCCAGCAGCATGGCCAGCAGCCGGCGGAAGCTTTCGTCACAGGCGAGCGGCAGGCCAAAGCCGCCCGCCACCTCCAGCGAGGCAAAGCCGTGCACGGCGCTGCGCAGCCCGCGCACGGCGTGGAGCGCGTCGCTGCCCGCCAACCCAAAGCCGGCCAGCACCGCCAGAAAAATCTGCACGACCCGCCCTTCCGCCGCCGCCAGTTCGGGATTGGGCGCAGCCTGCGCCCCCGACGCGCGCAGGCTGGCCATGTATAAGCCCGGATGCTGCTTGATATAGCCGCGGTAGGCGTGGGCGACCGCCAGCATCGCCTCGCCGCCAGCTTTGCCCATCGCCGCCGCCCCCATGCAGGCGGCCAGCTCCTCCGCATTGCGCAGCGCCAGATGGTGCAGCAGCCCCGGCAGCCCGTCGACATGGTTGTAGAGCGACGGCGTCCGGATGCCCAACTGGCCTGCCAGCCGGCTTAGTGACAGCGCGCCGGGGCCTTCGCTGTCCAGCAGTTCCACCGCCGCCTGCACCACCGCCGCCTGGTACAGCGTCACCCGCGCCTGTTTCGTTTTGCGCGCCATCAGTCCCTTGCCGCGGCGGGCTGATGTTCGGCCAGAAAGGCCAGGATGAGCGGCGCGGCCAGCGCCGGCATTTCGGCGTGCGGATAGTGGCCGGCGCCTTCCAGCATGTGCAGGGAGCCACGCAGGCTGTCCGCCACCCAACGGCCCTCGCTTGCAGGGTCCTTGAAATCAGGGTCCTTTGTCCCCATCAGCACCATCACCGGCGCTTTGACCAGCGCCAGCCGCTGCTCGGAGGCGGCTTTCGAGGCCACCATCATCTTTTGCAGCGCCTCCATGCGGCCGGGCTGGGCGAGATTGGTGCGCAGCTTCTGCGTGTACGCGTCCAAGTCGGCGGGCTTATGCGTCGGGTAGAGGCTGCGGTAGTAGCGCTGCCAGAGCGCCGGCCCCCACGGGCGGCTGAAGAGCAGCGAATAGAGCAGGCGGTTGGCGGCCGTGCTCTCCCCGCGCACGAACGCGCCCATCAGCACCAGCCTGGCCACCAGATCCGGCGCTTCCGCCGCCGCCCACACCGCCGCGCCCGCCGCCATCGAATCGCCCACCAGCAGCGCCAGCCCCGCCTGCAGATGGCGAATCAGCGCCACAATGTCGCTGCCGATTCCGGCCACCGAAAAGTCATCCCACTGTGTGCTCGACTCGCCGTGCCCGCGCAGATCCATCGCCACCACGCAGTAGCCCGCCGCGGTCAGGTGCGGCGTGAGGAAACGATACTCCTGGCGCAGATCGCCCATCGAAGGCACACAGAGCACCAGCGGCCCGCTGCCGCTCACCTCATACGCAATCCGCCCGCCGTCATGCTGCAAAAATTGGGTTGTCACAGTTGATCTCCTTGAACGCCGGCAATTACTAACAATATTAGTATAATAACTAATAGTATTAGTTTTGTCAACCCCCAATTTTCTTGGTGGACGGCGCAACCTTATCCTGTGGCGGATTTCTGTCCATCGATTCAGGCACCGATTGCATCGATTTGGCCGGCGCGGATTTCCCATCGGCGTGGCCTCGCCCCACTCGACGATCAGAATCGATGGACAAAGATTTGTGCTGTGCATTCGGCTGCCCTATTCGCAGCGGAAATCGGTGCACTCCGCGCAATCTGTGCCGAAATCGGTGGACAGGCGTTTCCCCAGGCACAGCGGCGGCTAGCTGCCCCGTCACGCTTCAAGCGTGACCTACATGCTGCCGGTGATTGGCGGCGTCGCGTGCAGGCTGCGCGGGAGGGTGGAAATCCGCGTTATCCAAATCAGTGCAATCTGCGCCTGAATCGGTGGACAGAAAGCGTCGCACGTGGGCGTGCGGCCTGGACAAGGGCGGGGTTCAGCGCCGCGCCACCGCCGGGATGTACAGATGGGCAGGCAGGACGGCGTTGGGGCTGCCGATGAGCAGGCTGATGGGCAAGAGAACGGGTGGGATGTCGGGGCGGCCGGCCACGCTGAGGGTGATGGTGGTGGTGTAGAGACCGGTAGCCAGACCGGCGGCATCGGTCTGCACCTGCAGTTGCCCGTCAACAATGGTGGCGGTGAGCCACGCCGCACCGCCGTCGATCTGCCACGTCACCCCACCGCAACCGCTGCAGTCGAGGGCGACAGTGGCGCTGGGGGGCAGGTTGCCAGGCTCCGGCGTGGCAAGCATCAGCGCCGTTGGGTCGATGCGCAATACCGCCGCCGGCGGCGCTGCTTCCTTTTCCAGCAGCCCCAACTGCGGGTTGATCGACATCGGCGCGCTGAAGGTGGCCCCTTCGACGTTGCTGCCGTCCCCGCCGCCCGGCGTGATCAGACGCGCATGGCCGCCGCTGCTGCGATAATAGTTGTAGGGCGCCGTATGGGTGTAGGGGTCGCTGATCGGCGCCGGCATGGTGTAGAAGCTGGTGGCATCCCAGGAGATAGCCGCCGGGCCGCTGCGGCGCACGCTCAAAATGAGCATCCCGTTACCGGCCGCGGTGGGTGTGAAGGGGACGGTAAACTCCTGGTACTGGCCGGCGGCAGCAAAGTCGCTGATCGCCAGTTGGCGCACAGCCACATCCGCGCTGCCGTCGTTGACCGTGAGGAGAACGGCGCCCTGGCGGCCACTGTCGCCATCGGTCTTGAGCCGGAAGTAGGCGACCGCCGGCAGCTCGCCCAGCGGGTTGCCACTCCAGTTCCAGGCAGCTGCCGCGGTGGCGCCGCCGGCCATGTAAAAGCTGCTGCCGCCGATGGCGTCGGCGTCGGCGCGCTGTTCACCGCTGCCGCTGAGCTTCTCAAAATGTTCGTCGCTGTTGTCGGCCAGCCAGTTGAGGCTGAACTGGATGTGGGTGTAGCCGCTGCCGGCCAGATTCTTGAGCGTAAAGCCGCTCTCCACCTGGGTGGCGTAGGGCAGGGATAGATCGGCGTCAGAAGGGCTGCCGCCGGCATAAATCCAGTCATGCACAAAGCTTGTGCGACCCAACGCGTCGCGCGTCTTGACATAGACGGCCCGCCAGCCGGCGCCGGGGGCGAGGCTCCACGTCTTCTCCGCCACATACGGCTCCCACTGTGCGCCGGCAAAATCGGGCGTGTTGGCGATCATCATTTCCTGGGTGGGGCCTGCCCCGTGCCAGGCCGCCCCGCCTTCCTGGTCATACAGATAGAGCTGCACCCGCTGCTCGCCGGTCGTGAGCGCTTCGTCGTTGATGACCAGCGGCGCATAGGCTTTGTCCTGCGCCAGATCGAGCACCACATAGCCCTTGCCGGACGCCGCCCGATAGTAGCCCACGCCGGCTTCGCGCAGTTCAGCCGTGAGGATATTTTTGCGGTGGGGAACGCTGTTCATCCAGATGCTGAGTGCCTCCGCCGGGGATGCGTAGCCGCAGATGGCATTTTCAGCCGAAGTACCTTCGCCGATAAAGCCGGCCGTACGCATACGGTCGCCGGAGTTTCCGTCCTGCGAGTCGGCATGGCCGCAGTAATCTGCGTCCATATTCTCCGCAACGTCGCGGGCGAACCAGCGCGCCGCCTGGGTCAGCTCGGCATTCCACGCCAGCGGCGCCAGCCCCACCCGCCGCCGCTCCTGGTTGACCAGCCGCACCACTTCCAGTTCGTCACGAAAGAGCGACGGATCCTGCGCCTCCTGAGCGCGCACAGCGCCCGCTGAAATGCCCGGGAAAGCATTGGGAAAGGCGAGCAGACTGAGTGCGAGGAAGGTCAAAGGCAGAAGGCGATAGATCTCCTCTACCTTACGAGTTACGTGCTTGGCGGCAGGCATGTAGTCTCTCCGTGCGATGATGTTGGCGGCGATATAAGGCGCTGTAGATGACTGCAATCAGGACAATGCCCGACTGCACTGCCTCAGCAAATTATACACGCTTACCCGCCGATTCAGCAGCGCCAAGGAAGCAAAAAGCAGCTGATAGTTCGTTAAAACCTTCACAATCACCTGAATGCTAATCTACGATCAACCTACGTAAATGCTACGTAAGGTCGCTGGGGAGATCAATGTCGCACAGGCTCTCTGCCGGGGCGGGGATGGCGGCGACGGCGGCGGCATAGCGGCGCAGCACACTGCGCCCGCCGCGGTCGCCCTGCACTTGCAGCAGATCGGGCCAGTGGCTGCGGTCAAACAGCGCCGGCGCGCCGCGCACCTCGCCATCTGCCAGCGGTGCGGCCAACTGCGCGCCGGCGCGCCAGGCCGCCGCCAACTGCGCCGGCAGCCGCGGCTCCAGATACGGCTGGTCCACCGGCATCCAGATGGCCGCCTCCACGTCGCCGGGCATCTGCTGGAGCGAGAGATGCAGGCTGGATGCCTGGCCGCTCTGCCAGTCCGGATTGTGCAGCGTCTGCAGCCGCCCCGCCAGTGCATCCGCCAGCGCTGTTGGCAGATCGGCCAGCAGCGCCGCCACGCGCGCCTCATGCGCGCCGGTGACGACCAGCACCGGGCCGGGCAGTATAGCGGCAGTTGCCAGCGCGCGCAGCAGCATGGGCTGGCCGTCAACGACTTCCAGCGGTTTGGGGCGGCCCAGACGGCTGCCGGCGCCCGCGGCCAGGATCACGACGGCGACGCGCCCCCAGCGCTCCAGCACCGGATCAGCCTGGCGGCCCACGGCGGCCAGCAGGGCGGGCTGACCCTGCCGCGCCAGCCCCTGCGCTGCCAGGCGGCCATAGACCAGGCGCAGCAGGTCGTCGGCTTTGTTGAAGATGGGCAGCAGACGGGCGGCGGGCGGGCGCGCCTTGGCACCGCCGGCGGCGCTCACCAGCAGCCGCGCTGCCTGGCTCGGTGTCAGGCGCTCCGCACCTGTCTCCGGCAGCCCCAGCAGCTGGCGCACCAGCTCGTCACGGTGAAAGGTGCGGGCGTCGATGGCCGCACCCACCGCGTCCAGCCCCAGGATGGGCGCCAGCAGCGTGGTGGACGCGGGCAGCACCGGTTCGTGGCCGCCGGGTGCTTTGGCGGGGCGCATCTTGCTGCCGTCCGCCTCGACCGTGATGGCGCTGAGGCCGAAATCGGGCGCGACCTGCGCCAGTTCATCCACCAACTGCGGCGGCAGCCCGGCGCGGCGGTCGCCCACAACGGGGCCGGTGAGCAGGCAGACGCCATGCGCAGCCAGCGCCTTCTCCAGCGCGACGTAGGGCAGCGCATCGCCCAGAAGCTCGACTACGGCGGGCGACCAGGCCGTTTGGAAGGCGGCGATGCGCGCAGTGTGGGTAATGACGGCGCGCCGGCCGGCGGCGGCCAGTTCGAGGGCGAGGCGGAAAACTGCGCTGCTCTTGCCGCCGCCGCCGACCAGCGCCACCACATCCGGGCGGCCGGGAACCAACTGCAGGCGCAGCGCCGTGTGCAGATTCATCTGGCGCTCACCCGCCTCATCGCAGCACCTGTTCGATGATCGCCTGGTAGCCGCGGGCGGCGGCGAGCAGGTCGTCCACGGCCAGGTGCTCGTCGATGACATGCGCGTCCGCTTCGGTCGCCGGGCCAAAGCCGATGGTGGGGACGCCGGCCACCCCGGCGCTGTAGGCGGCATTGGTGCAGAAGCGGTAGGCGCTGCCGGCGGCGGGCAGCCCAGCGGCGTGCAGCCCGGCCAGCGCCGCGCCGACAAATTCATCCTCCTCGCCATACAGCCAGGCGGGGAAAAACTTTTCACACACCAACAGCGCGCCCGTGTAGGCGGCATAGCGGCCCGCCCCGATCTCAGCCTGCAGCGCCACACCCTCCAGCCCCGGCAGGTGACGGATGGCCTCCAGCAGCGCGGCGGGCGTCTCCCCCGGCAGCAGCCGCCGATCATAGGTGGCGCGGCAGATGCTGGGGATCACCGAGTGGCCGGGGTAGGGGTCGGAGATGATGTCGGTCAGCGCTAGGATGGCCGGCCCCAGAAAGGGGTCCACCGGCAGCGGCATGGCTTCGAGCGCGGCGATGACTTGCAGCATGTCCAGCACGGCATTGCGCCCCAACTGCGGCGAAGACGAGTGCGCGGGGCGGCCGGTGGTGGTGAGATGCAGTTCGGCGCGCCCGCGCCCGCCGCGCGCCACCTGCAGGTTGGTGGATTCGCCGATCACGACAAAATCGGGGTGGGTGGCCTCCATCACCGCCTGCAGCGCCACGCCTTCCAGCACCTCCTCCAGCGGGGAGGCGCTGACTACGACGCGCCCGGCCAGCCGGCTGCGGTCCACAGCCGCGGCGGCATAGACCATGGCTGCCAGCGCGCCCTTCATGTCGGCGGCGCCGCGGCCATAGATGCGGTTCTCCGCCAGCGCGGCGCCAAAGGGGTCGTGCCGCCAGGGCACGCCGGGCGAGATGCCGACCGTGTCCGTATGGGCGTCAAAGAGCAGCGTCTTGCCCGGCTGCGCGCCGTCGATAAGGCCGATGATGCTGCCGTTGGCGTCGCTCCAGACGCGGTCATAGCCCAGGCTGCGCATCTCGCCGGCAACACGCTGGGCGATGGCCTCTTCCTGGCCGCTGAGGCTGGGGATGCGAATTATCTCTTGGGTGAACCGGATCAGTGGTGAGGGCTGCATTGGTGCTTGCATTGTTTCTTGCATCGTAAAATTGTACTAAATCCCATTTACAAAGGGCGTGGGGTGGTGGTACACTCCCGCCATCACTCCACAGTCGCCCTGGAGGCTAAGGGGCGTCTAGGTCGCAAAGGAGTTCTTTGTGAGTATGACCCAAACGTTTGATTCCCCGGCTCAAGTCAAGGATGCGCTGAGCAAACAGCAGTATATTGCCAGCGACGAAATTGGCACAACTGTGTTTTTGACCGATCAGTTGGGGAAACCGCTGCTGCTGGAAGGGCCGGCCGGCGTCGGCAAGACGGAACTGGCCAAGAGCGTGGCGTTGGCGACAGGCCGCGAGTTGATCCGCCTGCAGTGCTATGAGGGGCTGGACGAGACCAAGGCGCTCTACGAATGGGAGTATGCCAAGCAGCTTCTCTACACGCAGCTGCTGCGCGACAAGCTGCAGGAGACGCTGGCGGGGGCCGGCTCGCTGGCGGCGGCGGCGGATCGGCTGGCAGGCGAGGAGGATGTCTTCTTCTCCATGCGCTTTCTGCTCCAGCGCCCGCTGCTCAAGGCGATCCTGAGCGAGAAGCCGACCGTGCTGCTGATCGACGAGATCGACCGCGCCGATGCGGAGTTCGAGGCGTTTTTGCTGGAAGTGCTGAGCGACTTTCAGGTGAGCGTGCCGGAGCTGGGCACCTTGGCGGCGGTGCACCGCCCGCTGGTCTTTCTCACCTCCAACAACACGCGCGAACTGTCGGAAGCGCTCAAGCGCCGCTGTCTCTATCTCTTTATCGGCTACCCGGCGGCGGAGCAGGAGCTGGCCGTCGTGCGCCTGAAGGTTCCTGAACTCTCGCCCAAGCTGGCGCAGCAGGCGGTGGATTTGGTGCACCGTCTGCGGGCGCTCGACCTGCGCAAGTCGCCTTCGATCAGCGAGACATTGGACTGGGCCAAGTCGCTGGTAGCGTTGAATGCCAAGCAGCTTGACCGCGTCACGCTGGACACCACGCTCAGCGTCCTGTTGAAACATGAGACGGATCTGCAAAAGGTGCGCCGCCGCATCCAGGTCAACGAGCGCGGGGCGCAGTTGGACGATGACGACATGCGCCCGCCGCAGCGCTGGCGCAACTGATGGCCGGTGACTGATGAGCGGGAGACTGATGAGTGGGAGGCATACTGTTGGTGAAGGGATGAAGCAATGGAAGATCGCATAATTCAGTTTATTGCGGCGCTGCGCACGGGCGGCGTGCGCATCAGCCTGGCGGAAAGCGCCGACGCCTTCCGCGCCGTGGATCGGCTGGGCGTGCAGGAGCGGGACGATTTCCGGCTCAGCCTGCGCGCGACACTGGTCAAGGAGGCCAACGGGCTGCCGGTCTTTGACGAACTGTTCCCGCTCTTCTTTGACAGCGGGGACGCGCCGCCGATGTCGGATGTGACGGAGGAGATGAGCGAGGAAGAGGCACAGATGCTGGCGCAGATGATGCGCCAGTTCAGCGAACAACTGCGCAAGATGATGGAGAAACTGCTGCGCGGCGAGCAGCTCAGCCAGCAGGAGTTGGACCAGATGGGCCAGTTGACCGGGCTGAACCGCGCCGAAGATATGCAGCAGAAGGATTGGTATGTGCAGCGCATGATGCGCGCCATGCGCTTCAAGGATGTGCAGGACGCCATGCGCGACTTGATGCAGCTTCTGCAGCAGATGGGGATGAGCAAACAGCGGCTCGACCAACTGCAGCAGTTGATCCAGTCCAACCAGCAGGCGCTGCAGGAGCAGGTGGATCATTACGCCGGGCAGAAGATCGCAGAGAATATGAGCGAGCGCGAGCCGGACGAGGCCAATCTCGACCAGTTGATGGATCGCCCTTTTCGCTCACTGTCGGATCGAGATATGGATTTGCTGCGCAAGGAAGTGCGGCGGCTGGCCAACCGGCTGCGCAGCCGCATCGCCCTGCGCCAGAAACGGGCCAAGAGTGGGCAACTGGATGCCAAGGGCACCATCCGCGCCAATCTCAAACATGGCGGGGTGCCGATGGAGATCAAGCATCGCGACCACCGGCTCAAGCCCAAACTGGTGGTGATCTGCGATATCAGCACATCCATGCGTCACTGCTCCGAGCTGATGCTGAGCTTGGTCTATGCGCTGCAGGACCTGGTCACCAAGACGCATGCCTTTGCCTTTATCGACCACCTGGAATATATCTCGCCCGATTTTACCGGCCATGACGCCAACGCCGCCATCGACGCCGTGCTGGAGCGGATGCCGCCCGGCTACTACAGCACCGATCTGGGCCACAGCCTGGACAACTTCCAGCACAGTTATCTGGACACGGTGGATCGCAGCACGACCTTTATTATGGTGGGGGACGGGCGCAACAACCACAACGACCCGCGGCTGGACTTGATGCAGCAGTTGGCGCGGCGCAGCCGGCGGCTGATCTGGATCAACCCGGAGCCGCCCATGCTGTGGGGCACGGGGGACAGCGATATGCTGGAGTATGCACCCTGCTGCACCAGCGTCGTGATGGCGTCAACGTTGGGGGAGCTGACCGAAGCGGTGGACCACCTGCTGGCGCAGCCGTAGCGCCGGTCTTTTCGCACTTGTCAGCCGTCACTATCGGCTTCAACGGCCGCGGGCAGGTGCAGCGTGAAGACGCTGCCCTGGCCCAGCCCGGCGCTGGCGGCGCTGACTGTGCCTGCGTGCGCTTCAGCCACCGCCTTGACAATGGCCAGCCCCAGGATGGCGCCGCCGCTGGGGGTGTGGCGCAGGGCATTGGCGAGCAGGTTGTGGAGCACCTGGCGCACGCGCACGCGGTCGGCGCAGATCAGCGGCAGATCGGGGGCGATCTGCGTGTGCAGCGTGACGCCGCATTCCGCCGCCATCAGCTCAAACAAAGCGGCCGTCTCCTCTACCAGCGGAGCCGCATCCAGCGAACCCAGGTCGAGCGGAAGCTGCGCCGCCTCTATGGGCTTTGCTCATAGCCAACATTATCGTGTTCCTCCCGTAGATGGGCAAGGTGCTGCGCCCACTGCCCCCATCTTACCGCTCAATTCTTGAGAAATTATCAAAGGGCCGCCAAAAAGCTGTCGAATTCCAGGCGCGGGATGAAGGGTGCAGGAATGGGGGCGGGCTGTCAGGAAAATGTAAGCGCATCCCAAGCGACGTGAGGATTGCGCCTCGCCGCGATTGTGCGATAATGGAAACCCTCCGCAGTTGTCGATGTTCGTAAAAAAGTTCACCCGGAACCAGCGACCATTCATCACGCACAATTCAGGAGAAAGCTATGAAATCTGTGAGGCGAAGTCGAGGTGCAGCCCTTGCTCTGCTGCTGGCGCTCTGCGCCACCTTTCTGCCGTCCGGTCTGGGCGCATCCCTGCCGGTGCAGGCCGCCGGCGCCGTCAGCCTGACCACCCTGGGCAGTGTCTACAGCGAATCGTTTGACAGCCTGGCGAGCAGCGGTACGGCCAACAGCAATGTGCCCAATGGCTGGGATTTCAGCGAGTCGGGAACCAACGGCAACACCACCTATCGCGCCGGCACAGGTTCGGACACTGGCGGCGACACCTACAGCTTTGGCCCCGCCGGCAGCAGTGAGCGTGCCTTTGGCGGGCTGCGCAGCAACTCGCTGCTCCCCGTGGTGGGCGTGCAGTTCAGCAACAACAGCGGGGCCACCATCGAAGCGCTGGCTATCAGCTACAGCGGCGAACAGTGGCGGCTGGGACAGAACACAGTCGGACGCGCCGCTGACCGGCTCGATTTTCAACTCAGCACCGATGCAACCAGCCTCGCCGGCGGCGCGTGGGTGGATTACGACGCGCTCGACTTCGCCGGCCCGACCGTGGCGGGCACGGTGGGCGCGCTGGATGGCAACGCCGCGGCCAACCGCACCGCTCTCAGCTTCACCATCAGCGGTCTGAGCATCCCCAACGGCGCTTCCTTCTGGCTGCGCTGGGTGGACAGCGATCTGACGCCCGGCTCGGACGATGGGCTGGCGGTGGATGACTTTACACTGACGGCGCAGGGCGTCGTGGTGGCGGACAGCGCGCCGAGCGTGGCGGCGACCGCGCCGGCCAACGGCGCCAGTGTGGCGCTCGACGCCAATCTAACCGTCGATTTCAGCGAGCCGGTCAACTTGAGCGGCGCGCCCTTTGCCCTCGTCTGCAGCCTGAGCGGGGCCAAGAGCTTCGCCGTCAGCGGCGGGCCGAGCAGCTTTGTCCTTGACCCCGACAGCGACTTCGCCAACGGCGACGCCTGCACGTTGACCGTGGCGGCGGCCAATGTGAGCGACCAGGACGCCGCCGACCCGCCCGACACAATGGCGGCGGATTTCGTCCTCTCCTTCAGCGCGGTCGACGCCTGCACCGCCACCTACACCCCGATCTACCAGATTCAGGGTTCCGGCGACACAGCGGCGATTACCGGCGTCGTATCGACGCAGGGCGTCGTGGTAGGCGACTATGAAGGGCCGTCCCCCACCCTGCGCGGCTTCTATCTGCAGGATGCGGGCGGCGACGGCAACCCCGCCACCTCGGACGGCATCTTTGTCTTTAACGGCAGCAATAACAGCGTCAACCTGGGCGATGTTGTGCGCGTCACCGGCACGGCGGACGAGTTCCAGGGGCAGACCCAGATTTCCAACCTGACAGGTCTCACAGCCTGTGGCAGCGGGACGGTGGCGCCGGTCGATGTGACGCTGCCGCTGCCCTCGCCCACCTTCTTGGAGCAGTACGAAGGCATGTTGGTGCGGCTGCCGCAGACGCTCTCTGTCACCGAGCATTTCCAATTGGGGCGCTTTGGCCAGGTGGTGCTCTCGTCCGGCGGGCGGCTGCCGCAGCCGACCAACATCGTCCCCCCCGGCGCGCCGGCGCAGGCGCAGCAAGCCGCCAATGATCTGAACCGCATTATTCTGGATGATGGGCTGAACAACCAGAACCCTGACCCCATCATCTTTGCCCGCGGCGGCCAGCCGCTCTCCGCTGCCAACACGCTGCGCGGGGGCGACACGGCGAGCAATATCGTCGGCGTCCTGACCTTCACCTGGGCGGGCAATGCGGCCAGCGGCAACGCCTACCGCGTGCGCCCGGTTAA
The DNA here is from genome assembly GCA_038205395.1 of Caldilineales bacterium. Lineage (GTDB taxonomy): Bacteria > Chloroflexota > Anaerolineae > Caldilineales > Caldilineaceae > Fredericiella. Next base: position 2,523 of record JBBRBX010000018.1, on the reverse strand, counting down.
CGCGCTCAACGGCGGCGTGCCCGATTTCCAGCCTGCCAACCCACGCCCGGCGGCGGCGCCGGCCCCAGCCGGCCGCCTGCGGGTGGCTGGGATGAATCTGCTCAACTTCTTTAACACCTTTGACGGGCTGCCCGACAGCGTGGACAACTGCACCAACGGGGTGGGCGGGCCGGCCACCGACTGCCGCGGCGCCGACACCGCCGTCGAGTTCGACCGCCAGTGGCCCAAGACCGTCGCCGCCACTGCCGGCACAGGCGCCGCCGTGGTGGGGATGATCGAAGTCGAGAATGACGGCTATGGGCCGGACAGCGCGCTGCAGTTCCTGGTCAACAAGCTCAACGAAGCCGCCGGCCCCGGCGTCTATGCGCTGATCGATGTCGACGCCGCCACCGGGCAGGTCAACGCGCTGGGCACGGATGCCATCAAGGTCGGGCTGATCTACCAACCGGCCCTGGTGACGCCGGTGGGCCAGACGGCGGCGCTCAACAGCGTGGCCTTTGTTAACGGCGGCGACAGCGCCCCGCGCAACCGTCCGGCGCTGGCGCAAGCCTTCCAGGAAAACAGCACGGGCAGCCGCTTTGTCATGAGCGTCAACCATTTGAAGAGCAAGGGCAGCGCCTGCGATACGCCTGACTCCGGCGACGGCCAGGCCAACTGCGCGCTGGTGCGCACCAACGCAGCCAATCTGCTGGCGGCCTGGCTGGCTTCCGACCCCACCGGTGTCAACGATCCCGACGTGCTGATCGTGGGCGACCTCAACTCCTATGCCAAGGAAGATCCGATCACGGCGCTGATCAACGCCGGCTATATCAATCTGATCGAGGCCTACAACGGGGCGAACGCCTACTCCTACGCCTTTGACGGCCAGTGGGGCTATCTCGACTACGCGCTGGGCAGCTCTGCCCTGGCGGCCCAGGTGGCGGGCGTCGCCGACTGGCACATCAACGCCGACGAGCCGTCGGTGCTGGATTACAACACCGACTTCAAGACGGCCAACCTGATCGCCGGCCTCTACGCGCCGGATGAGTTCCGCATCTCCGACCACGACCCCGTACTGGTCGATCTCAATTTGACCACGGCGGCGCCCACTGTCGATGCCGGCGGCCCCTACAGCGGCAATGAGGGTGACAGCATCACCCTGAGCGCCAGTGGCTCGGGGAGCAGCGCGCTCAGCTATGCCTGGGATCTTAACAACGACAACATCTTTGAGACGCCGGGGCAGAGCGTGGCCTTTGCGGCGCTGGACGGCTCCTTCAGCTATCCGGTGCAGGTGCAGGTCACGGACGGCTCCGGCGCGACCGCGGTGGCGCAGACGGTGGTCAACGTCGCCAATGTGGTCCCCAATGTGGGCGCCATCAGCGGGCCGGCGGCCCCCACCAACGTCCGCGACGCCGTCGCAGTCAGCGCTTCATTCAGCGACCCCGGCGTCCTGGACACGCACAGTGCAGTCTGGGATTGGGGCGACGGCACGACTTCGGCGGGCAGCGTCAGTGAAGCCAACGGCTCCGGCTCCGTCAGCGGCAGCCACAGCTACACCGCGGCGGGCGTCTACAGCGTAGTGCTGACCGTCACCGACAAGGATGGCGGCAGCGGCCAGTCCACGCTGCCGCAGGTGGTCGTCTACACCGTCAACGGCGGCTTCGCCGTCGGCGGCGGCTGGTTTGATTCGCCGGCGGGCGCCTACCAGCCGGATGCCGGCACGGGCGGGCGGGCAGTGCTCTCCTTCCTGGCGCAGTATCCGCGCCGCAGCAGCACGACGCCCAGCGGCTACACCCAGTTCCTGCTGCGCAGCGGGCGCTTCAGCTTCCAGAGCAGCAGCCTGGCGTGGCTGGTGATCAGCGACGACACGGCGCAGTTCCAGGGCAGCGGCACGGTCAATGGGGGCGGCGACTTCGGCTTCCTGCTGACGATCTATGACGACGGCGCGGGCCGGCGGGCGACCGATCAGGTGCGGCTCAAGATATGGGACAAGGCGGCGGGCAACGCAGTCGTCTACGACAGCCAGCCCGGCGCCCCGGACAACGCTGCGCCCACTACCGAACTGCGGGGGGTGGCCGTTGTCTTCTCCGGCCTCCCCTGGGCCACGGTGGCGGCGATGGATGACACGCAAGAGTTGGGCCTGACCCGGCAGTTGTTCTTGTCGATGCTGATGCGGTAAATAGTAAACGGGGCAGCCGCCGATTCGCCTCGGCGGCTGCCCCCTGTCCCTCTCCTTCCCGGCCGCACGCCTTTGCGTGGCGGCAGCGCGTGCATGGCACCGGCCAGTTTTCAGCCGGTTTCGTATGGAGCAGCGGCGAATTCATTCGTTGCGCCCGCAGCCACGGCCTGCGCGCTTGCGGTAGTGTATCTAATTCGGTGGAAATTAGTTTAGGCATTGAATAAGGTGGTTTGTTGAGAGATGACAGCCAAGAGGCCTTGGGTAGAATGATAGGCGGTTGCCTTATTGAACTGAGTGCGCAAGGTGCGATTGAACCGTTCCAGATGGCTGGTTGTCCGCAGGAAGTGTGTTTCATAGGTAGCGGA
>JBBRBX010000017.1:0-62906 GCA_038205395.1 Caldilineales bacterium | reverse complement strand
CGCTCTCCGAGAATGGTTGCAGCGAAGCGTTTAGTACAGAAACAGGCGGCCTGCCCCGCCACAACAGGTATTCACGCAAATTGCGAAATGGTGCACGCGACTCAATCTTCCTTGCCATGTCGCTTGTTAAGTAGTTTTGCCAGTAGTCATCAAAGACCTCTTCTCCCAGTTCAGCAAACATGCCTTTCCCACTCATCAGAGCAGAAGTGGCTTTTACTGACCTAATAGGGCCTTATGCTAGTTTGGGAAAGCAAGAGACTTAATCTGCAGGTAGTCGGGCTTTCCCAAGATACGATTGATATAAATGCAAAGGGTGTGTGCCGTCAGCTTGGTATAAAGACGTGCGCAAAGCCCCCAGAACGAATGCGCATGATTGGTCTCGATGTTGAACTGCTCCGTAAGTTGACCGTTGACGGTCTCAACGATCTGATGGATGGAGTTGTAGAGTCGTTTCAGTTGCTTGGGCATCTGTCGTTTCTGATTGCGGCGTGGCAAGGTAAGCAACTGAAGGTGATTGTTTTGCCAGAGTTCGGCTGCCTTGTCGGCGCTAATGTAGCCCTTGTCGCCGATGACGGTCAGATCGGCGTGTTCGGATAGTAGCTCGAAGCCGACGGCGAGATCGCTTGCACTCGCAGGTGCCAGTTCAAAATCAAGGATGAGGCCGTTCAAGGTGACGAGCAGGTGCAGTTTGTAGCCGAAAATGGTTGCCTTCTTGGTTGACACTCGACCAAAATCGGCGTCATGGGCTGGCCAGTCACCCGTCGAACCTGGCACCAAATGGAACTCGACGACCGGGATGGGCAAGCTATCGATGACGCAGTCCGTATCCTGGGCCAAGTCAAGCTGCCGCACGATGACACGCCGAAGCAGGTTCATCGCCAACATCAGGTTGCGGCGCCGCCGATTAAAGCGACTCTGCTCTGGTAAATACGGAAAAAGCGTTCGATAAGCTTGCATGTTGCTCAACAACTCGGTCTCGACATCCCACCCTTTGCACTCGCCGATCAAGCAGAGCGCAATTAGCTCACTGTCGCTAAAAATTGGTGCTGGCCCTGGCCGTTTGCACAACGGTGCCAGATTTCGATACAGGTCATCGACTATCACGTACCCATACAGGCAAAAATCGGAAAAGTCGGCTATCATGATGTTGTCCTTCGGTGTTGATGATCGGTGTTATGGTGATACTTGATCTATCACACCGAAGGACTCTCATCAATTGTCAACTAGCTTAACTAGCATAAGGCCCTAATATTCCTGGTGTTTCCGCTGCCGGGCTGGTCACTGGCGAGCCGCCATTTTTCTTGCACAAGAAAATCGAAATTGTTCACAACAGAGACAATATCCTGCAATTGATCCAAACGATAGGAACGGCGCTCATCATCTGCACTGTCATTGCGGCTGTAAATTATGCCAAGCACAAAGTGGGCAGCAAAGTCGTCATACGCAAAGGTGACGTTTTTTGTGCTTGTGCGTTCGCGAAAGTAACCGGTAAAGGCCCCTAACGTGAAGCCGTTGACTGTCGCAGCGCCATTGCGATACGTGCTCTTGACATCTAGGGCAATCATGACACCATTTTGGTCAATGAATGTTATGTCCGGATAGTGATTCTGATGCGCAGTCAGCCTCATAACGTACCCATGTTCGCGCGCAAAGTCCGCAATGATTGGGAATAGAAGCAATTCCACTATCTTTGAAACAACTTTGGTGTCTACGGAGATGGTGTAAATGTTGCGGTAGATGTCAATAAAGCCTTTTACCACCCACTCACCGGCGTCGTCTGCAACCGCTCTTTGGAAGTCACTGATCCTTGCCGAAAGCTGCTGCTGAAAGGTAGATGTATTCATAAGCCCTAAACACTTATCTAAACACCGATAATGAGGATCTCTGTTGATCGGTTGTTGGTGGAAAGCGCGTATTTGTAGCTCCCATACCGCACAAGCTCGACATGGGGTTTGTAGCGCTGCATCAGGGTTACAAGTTCCGTTTCTGTGGGAATCCCATCACTGCGGTAGGAAACGGCTAATTTGCACTCTCTGTAGCGGCGGAACAAGCTGTCAAAAGCCTCGTGTATCTGCCGCTTGTTTGTCCATTCGCTCTCTATGGGAACAAGCCGCAGGTGCTTAGACTTCCAGTCGATTCTTTGCGGCCACTCCTCATACGTGGAAAGCCCCTCTAAAAAGTGGTAGAAGTCCCGGTAGTTGATAGGAGCACTGTTTGCCGGAATATAGGGTGTGTCGATATACACCAGGTCATACTGATTGGGCACATCCACTGCATCCAGGTTGTAGGCGCAGTTGGTTCTACCATTGTCAAACACGGCTTTGTTTGCTTCTGCCGCAAAGATGCTGAACCACTCCGGGAAAGGTCTGTCCCAACTAACCTTATTCCCAAATGAACGTTCTACGTCTGCAAAGCGAACATAGAGATTTTTTCTGTGGAATAGATTATACGGTCGCTTGATAATGCATGCCTGGCACAAGGCATAAAAGGCGAGAGAAATTTTGTAAGGGTGATCCAGGAAACCGATGTTTAGAATCGTTTGATCGATCCACCTGTTTTCCTCATCAGTGAAATACACATCGTGGAAGGTGTCGTAGACAAAAGTAGAGTACGCAACGTCCTGCCTGCGGACAAGCAGTTGTTCCACCTCATCGGGTGCAAGATGCACGTGATTATTCTCGATGAGGCCCAAAGCGGAAAGGTAATTGAAGCGCAGCGTGTCATTATAGGCCACGCACTTGCCTTCCCGTTTCAGTCGATGTGCGACGACACCGGTTCCGCCAAATGCATCCAGGCAGGTGTCAAAATCAAGCGAATCCAGTTGTGTCCAAATCCAGTTGACAAGTTTAGATTTGCTGCCCTGATAGCGAGTGGCAGGAAAGCGAGGTTGTGTGTCGTCTAGGAAAGAAAGTTGCGCGGCCCTTGTTCCGGCTATACTTGTCACACGCAACCCCTTTCATAGTCAGTCTCGTAAACGCGCTGAAAGTTGGCGAAAAACCAGCCTTCAAGCGTGTTTTGGCCGGAGTAAGAAACCCTTCGGCACAGTACCCCCTGCAGGATTCGAACCTGCGGCCCACTGCTTAGAAGGCAGGGTTAAGGAGATTCTTAAGGCTTGATTTACAGTAACAAAAAACCACCGGTAATTGCTGCCGATGGTCTAGGGCGTTCGTGATATACTTCCACTTGCGCCGATGTCTAGATCATCGGTTGCCACGGGTCGGGGTGCTGAAACACGCCCGGCCCACCTTTTTTCTTATATGCCTCACATTATCACGGTCACAGCCGATTGTCAAACAGTTCGCACCCGTCCCAACGGCCCTATTCTAGTTCATGGCTAGTTCATGGGGGAACGTTTCCGGGGTGTTCGCTGTGAGCTAGATGTCACCGTACCCCTCCCCCCCCTCCCATGAACTGGAACGAACGCCCCCCCACTGTGTTCAAAGATTACCTATCTGTTCACCGTGAACAGATACCGGGCTATCTCCGCACCGTTCGGAGATGGTGACAGTGCGCGTGTCATCTTGTGATCGATCACTAGATAGATGCTCTTTGAACACAGCAGCGCGCTATACCCTCAGCCCTATCACGTCACACGGTGCACTTTGCAGGTCTTGCTGCACTCCCAAATAGCGTTCGGTGGTCTGGACGCTGGCATGGCCTAAGCTTAGCTGTATCTGCTCCAACGGTGCACTTCCCTTGTGTGCCAGTTTTGCAAACGTCCTGCGCAGGTCATGCGGATGGACGGTCAGCCCCAACTTGCCGGCGTATTCGTTGACGGCGTTGTAGACCGCCTGCGTGCTCATGCTTCCCGCCCCTACGCGCCCGCCCCTGTTGACTGGACGGAAGATTGCGCCGCTGCTGATACTGCCCGCCATTAGCCAAGAATCTATCGCATACTTTGCCCATGCCGGCATAGGTACGCTGCGCTTCTTGTTGCGTTTGCCTTCGATGTCCACAATCACCCAGCGGCCCTCGCGCTGCTGCAAGTGCGCCACTGTCAACGCGGTGCACTCTTCGCGGCGCAACCCACAGCTAAGCAGCACCGCCAACATTGCACGGTCGCGCAAGCCCTTTGTCGTGGCCACGTCTGGCGCGTCGAGCAACGATTGCGCCTGCTGCAACGTTAGCCAGTTCCCTAAGCGCTTCCCTTCCACGCGCACACCTTCAGCCCGCGCAATCGCTTCAGCCGCGGCATGGTCAATCAATCCATTGTCGGCTGCCTCTCTTGCCAACTTGCGGATGGCCACCAACCGCTGATTGATACTGCTTGCCGGCGTGCCCTCGCTGCGCAGGTGCGCGACGTAGGTATTGACAGTGGCCTTGTCCAGCCCCTGCCGGTGGCTGTCGCCATGCCATGTTATGAACTCAGTCAGTGCCCGCCCATATGCCCGCTTGGTGTGCTCGCTTGATACGGCATCCGTCACCATTGCGACGATTGCGCCTAGTGCGCTTGGCTTACTGATCGTGATTGCGGTGGTGGTGGTCATGGCGTTTGCTCCCTAATAGGTGACGATAAGGTACATTATCGTCACCTATGCGTCTCATGTGCCGCGAGCACTGCGCCAAAAGCCGCTAGAAACGTGTCCGTTACCACTGCGCACCACTTCAAGACACAGCCTGTAGACAGCCTATGCACAGCGGCTGTACAGTCTATGGACACGTTTCTAGCAGCCTGTGGTCACTCATTGCCCAGTTGCTTGACAGCCCATTTGCTGCGTGTGGCCCGCCAGGCTGCGCGCCATTCATCCACTGTAACCGGATAGTTATCCAAGTAGACCAGCGCCCGCCGCAAGGATGGATAGGCGGAAAGGTTAACACACCAGTGGCGCCCGTTGGCGTCATAGTCAAGCCACGCCGCCGGATCGTATGCCGCTGTGCGGCTAAACATGATGTAGCGCATGGCCCGCCCCTCGCTGGCCCGTAACCCCCACTGTTTGCAGCCCATCCGCCCCCACGGTAAAGCCACCAGCACCCGCCCACCGGCTGAATCGATATTGGCCACCTTGCCGTCTGTATCAATTTCGTACAGCAGCTTGACCAGCGTTAGCAATGCGTCGTTGGCTAACTCCGCTTTGGCCGCCATCATGCCCCGCCGTGATAGTCCCGCCGCCGCCTGTGTTAAAAGGCCAGGTCGCCGAGAAACGTAAGCAGACGGTTGCGCACTGGTGACAGTCTCACCGCGCGCCAACTCCCCCGGAATCCCTGCCGGCCGTTGTAAGTTCTGTGTCATTTGTCTAACTCCTTTTGAATCCGTTCAAGCCGCGCCCGCTGTTCGTAGCGCAGTAACCGATAGTGTAAAAGCACCTGCCATAGTCCGATACCGTCAGGGCTTGCGCTCATGTGCCACACCCACGCCACAAGCCACACAGCCGCAAATACACCAAAGAGGATCAGCAGCGCCGCTCCGCTCACCAGTGGTACGCCTGCCAGCGTCACAGCCCCCAGAAACGCCACAAAGCCCGCCATTGCTGCAAGTGGTATTGTGGCTATGCTGAACCCCTTGGCGCGGTCTACATGGCTTGTAGTAACTTCCTGCACCGTCTGCACGGGTAATACTGGCGTCACTTCGTGCGCCGCTGGCGGCTGCGCTTCATAACGTACAATGGGCGCGGGCGGTGGATTAGGCGCAACGAACGTAGCCCGCACAGGGCGCGGCGTGGTGCACTCAACCTTTGTTGGTTTCACGGCTGCCTGCCTCTGTAGACCAATACTGCACACTGTCTGTTGCAGCCCATGCACCGGTTGTCAGATCGACCACATAGCCCAGTGCCTCAAGCGTTGCGATCCATTCTGCCGGCATGGGTAAGGAAAGCCCTTCGGTGACTGCCAGTTCGTTCAATTCCCGCACGCGCTGCCGAAACTCCAACCGTGCAAGAAAATCCGTGTAAATGTTGGGTCTTACATTAGCGGCCAATTGCGCAGTCATAGCCCGCCCCCTCTCTTGTGCCATCCCATTTTGAACACAGCCGCAGCCATGCCCACCAGCGCCAAACTGCCCAGTAGCAAGCCCGCCCCTAAAAACAGTTGTGCGCTCATTCTGCACCGTCCCCACCCGCCATGAGCCAAACGTCAACTGCGTCAGCCACTGCGCTATCATAGGCCTGCTGCTCTGCGTTGCCTTCGCTGATTTCTGCATCTGCCACACGAGGCGGCAGGGGTGCGTCAATGCCTAAGCATGTCAATATGCACCATGCTATAAGCTCAAGATTGCGCTCTTGAGTATCTTTGGGCAATTGCGCCCATTCTTCCCGGAAGCTGTTTCCCTCTTTATGCTGTGCCATGGTTTGCCGCCCCCTATGACGGCTGTACTGTTACAATGGCAATAGGACTTGTGCCCTATTGCAAGTCTTAGCAGCGTGCCCGGCTTGCGCCGCTGGGTGCGCTGCGAAACTCACTTCAGTTTGTCCACAATGCCGGCTGACTGGTGCGCCGCTTGTACGTCTTCCGTCACCATGTCCAGGTACTGCCGCAACATGGTTATATCTGCGTGCCCCATTAGCCGCTGCAAGTGATAGATGTTCATTCCCGCACGCAATGCCCATAGTGCGAACGTGCGCCGGAACGTGTGCGGGTGACAGTGCTCCACACCGGCCCGCTTGCCAAGCCGCCGCAACACCTGCCGCAAGCCCTCCAGCGTCAACCGTGTTCCGGTTTCTGTCAGCCACAGCGGCGCCCCTGTTGTGTGTTCCCGCCCCATCGTGTAGCGCATAACGGCTTTGCTTGTGCGGCTGCCCATGAACACATAGCGGTCTTTACCGCCTTTTCCCTGCCGGATATGCACCACGCCCAACTTGGCGTCAACGTCTGCCAGGTTCAACGCTGCGCACTCTGCCGCCCGTGTGCCCGTGTCCAGGAGGAACAACACCAGCGCCGTGTCACGCTGGATGGTGGCCGCCCCTAGCAGCTTGTCAATATCCTGTGTTGAAAATGCCGGAAGAATCTTCTTAGGCAGTTTGGGCATTTTGACGCGCACCATAGGCGACGTGTCGATTAGCCCTTCAGTTAGGCAGAACCGAAAAAAGCGCCGCAAAGAACGCGCCGCGCCGTGTATTGACCAGTCTGACCAGTGTTGATCTTGGAGGTGCACCAAGTACCCGCGCAGACTAACGGGTGTCACCTGGTGCAAGTGGGTAACGTGTTGGGCATCGCACCAGGTAGAGAACTGGTGCAGGTGAAACGCGTAGTATTGCAGTGTGCGCGGCGACAACCCACGCGCACGGTTGTCTAACTCAAACAGGCAGTAGGTTTCTACCAGTGTATAGGCTGCCTTAGGCAGTGGGTTTGTGGGTGTTTGTGCCATCAAAAAACGCCCCTGAAACTGGTGCAAAACCAAGCTTCAAGAACGTTCTACCAGATGTAAAGCACTCTGGTATCAGTACCCCCTGCAGGATTCGAACCTGCGGCCCACTGCTTAGAAGGCAGTTGCTCTATCCCCTGAGCTAAGGGGGCGGGTGTATACAAGATTGTAGCCAACGCAGGCCGGTTCGTCAAAGGCGCGCACGGGGCGGCGGCGTATCCTGCGGCGGCGTGCACCCCTACTTTGTTTGCCATTCCGCTCGCCACACGAGTATACTGCTCTTGCCGGCCCACGCCTGCCGGCGTCGCCTGTTCATCCGGCGCCTGCCTTCGGGCGCACTCACTTTCGCAAAGGAGCGAGCGTGCTGTACACCCCACTGTATGAGACCCATTTAGCCCTCGGCGGGCGCATGGTCGAGTTTGCCGGCTATGCCCTGCCCGTGCAGTACCCGACCGGTCCGCTGGCGGAACACAACGCCGTGCGCAGCGCCGCCGGCCTCTTTGATATCGACCACATGGGGCAGTTTGAAATCAGCGGCCCCGACGCCGAGCGCTTCCTGCAGTGGGTGCAGGTCTACGACATCGACCAGATGGCCGCGCTCGACGCCCACTACAGCCTGCTGCTCTATGCCGACGGCACGGTGGTGGATGACATCTTTCTCTACAAACTCAACGCTCGCTGGCTGATGGCGGTCAACGCCGCCAACCGCGCCAAGGACTGGGCCTGGCTCCAGGCCCAATCCGCCGGCTTTGCCGTGCAGTTGGTCGACCGCTCGGACGAGCTCTGTATGCTGGCGCTGCAAGGGCCGCTGGCCGAACGCATCCTGCAGCGGCTGGCGGACAAAGATCTCAGCCAGGTGGCGGCGCGCACCGCCGTGGAACTGACCATCGACGGCTACCCCGTGCTGGCCGGGCGCACCGGCTACACCGGCGAAGACGGCTTCGAACTCTATCTGCCCGCCGCCCAGGCCGCCGCCTTCTGGGAGCGTCTGCTGACCGCCGGCGCCGCCGATGGGCTGCTGCCCTGCGGGCTGGCCGCACGCGACAGCCTGCGCTTTGAAGCCTGCATGCCCCTCTACGGCCACGAACTGAGCGCCGCCATCAACGCCCTGGAAGCGCGTATGGGCTGGACAGTCTCCTGGCACAAGCCCTTTGTCGGGCGCGAGGCGCTGCTCAAAGTCAAGCTGGAGCAGCCGCAGCGGCTGCTGGTCGGCTTCGAGATGCTCGACAAGGCTGTGGCGCGCGAACACTATCCGGTGGCGGTGGACGGGCCGGAGAATGGGCCGGAAACCGGGCCGCAGGTGGTAGGCTCTGTCACGTCGGGGATGAAAAGTCCGACGCTGGATCGCTTCCTGGGCATGGCGCTGCTGCCCGCCGCTTACAGCGCCATCGGCAGCGAGTTTTCGGTGCTGGTGCGCGGCCAGCCCAAGCGGGCGCGGGTGGTCAAGCGTCCCTTCTACAAACCGCGCTATAAAACGCCGCCGCCAGCCTGACGGTTGGCGCGCAGGGCGGCAGTACAGGTATAGTGCCAATCAGATTACGCTTTATCAACCGGCTCATTGGGAGGAACAGACATGTCGCAATTTAAGATAGACAAAAGCGCCCGCTACGCCAAGACCCACGAATGGGTGCGCATGGAAGAAGGCGTCGCCGTAGTCGGCATCTCCGACTATGCCCAGGATTCGTTGAGCGATGTTGTGTTTGTCGATCTGCCCGCCGTGGGCGAGACGGTGACGGCCGGCAAGGCGTCGGCCACGGTCGAGTCGGTCAAGGCGGCGGAAGATGTGCTGGCCCCGGTCAGCGGGGAAGTGCTCGAAGTCAATTCGGCGCTGGAGAACACGCCCGAAATCGTCAACGAGCGTCCCTTTGAGACCTGGTTCTACCGCGTGCGCCCCAGCGCCGACCTGGATGCCGAGTTGGCGGCGCTGCTCGACCCCGAAGCCTATCTCAAGCACATGGACGAGTCGGCGCACTAAACCGCCTTCGTGTAAAACCCTCTAGGAAGGGGCGGCTGGGCGAAGTGGTCTTTGCCGCGGCGAGCCGCCCCCCATCCCCGCCCAAGCCGGCCATCGCGCGCTGTAGTTGGTCTATACGGCAATTGATTGGTTCATGAGAGAGCAGCGGGTGACGGCTGGGAGAGTGACGACTCACCACTCGCCGCGCAAGAACTGCTGCACTTCCGCCACGCTGTAGGGTTCGTCGCGGCGCAGGTGCATGACGGCGTGGCAGTTGGGCAGACCGGCACGAGGTCGGTGAGCGGGTTGAATACGTACTCGCCTCTTTGCACTGCCAGCGGGCGCAGGTGGTGGACGTGAATAAAGCCCGCCGCCACCGGCCCGTAGCGGGCGCGCACGACGGTCCCTTCCTGGCAGAGCGTCTGCGGCAGGACAGAGCCAGAAAACCGTCCTAAACCGCCACCCACGCCCGCCGCCGCAAGAACCACTTGGTGATCTCTTCCGCCGTCGCAGGGATCAGGGACAGGCCGAGGACGAAGCTCCACTCCACCGGCGCCAGCGGGTGGGTGTTGAAGATCGGCTGCAGGAAGGGGATGTTGATGACCAGCAGCAGCAGCACGAGCGAGGCACCCACGGCGTACTGCATGTAGCGGTTGGAAAAGACGCCCAGCCGCCACAGCGAGACCCGCTCCGACCGCACGGTGTAGGCGCGCAGCAGTTCACACAGCGATAAGGTGACGAAAGCCATCGTCTCCGCCATGCGCACATCCACCCCCTGCCAGTCGTGGCGCAGGATGTAGAGCAGCGCATTGGACCCCGCAGGAATCTGCGCGTCCAGATGCCAGTAGAGACCCATCAAAAACGCACTCAGCACCGCGCCCGTCTGCGCAATGGTCTGGATCACAATCCCCAGCCGCATGGGGCCGTTGATGATCGACTCGTCCTTGGGCCGCGGCGGCTGCTGCATGATGTCGGGGTCGCCCTTCTCCATCGCCAGCGCCAGCGCCGGCGCGCCGTCGGTCAGCAGATTGAGCCACAGCAGTTGGATGGCGGTCAGCGGCGTGGGCAGACCGGCCAGCGTGGCCAGAAAGATGATCATGATCTCGGCCACGTTGGAGGAGAGCAGGAAAAAGACAAACTTGCGGATGTTGGCGTAGATCACCCGCCCCTGCTCGATGGCGGCCACAATGCTGGCGTAGTTGTCGTCGGTCAGCACCATGTCCGCCGTCTCCTTGGCGACATCGGTGCCGGTGATGCCCATCGCCACCCCGATGTCGGCGCGCTTGATGGCGGGCGCATCGTTGACGCCGTCGCCGGTCATGGCCACGACTTCGCCGTTGGCGCGCAGGGCGTCGACGATGCGCAGCTTGTGCTCCGGCGAGACGCGCGCAAAGACGTCCGTCACCTCCACCGCACGGGCCAGCCCCTCGTCGTCCAGCTTGTTCAAATCGGTGGCGGTCAAAACCTGATGGCCCGGATGCAGCAGCGTGATATGCTCGGCGATGGCGCGCGCCGTGTTGGGATAGTCGCCGGTGATCATCACGGTGCGAATCCCGGCCCGGCGCGCGACGGCCAGCGCCGGCTGCACCTCGCTGCGCGCGGGGTCGATCATCCCGATCAGCCCGGCAAAGATCAGCTCTTGCTCCATCTCCGCCGGCTGCACCGTGCTGGGCGCGTCGGGCGAAAGGCGGTAGGCCAGCCCCAGCACGCGCAGCGCGTCGTGGGTCATGCTGTCGTTGGCGGCCAGCACGGCCTGACGCAGCGCGGCGTCCAGCGGCTGCACCTCGTCTTCCAGCGTCTGGATATGGGTGCACAGCCGCAGCACGACATCGGGCGCGCCCTTGACCGCCACCGCGCTCCAGCGGCGCTGGCTCCCATCCTGCAGCGGCGAACTGTCGTCGGGGTGGGGAGACTGCACCTCGTGCACCGTCACCATGCGCTTGCGCGTGGAGTCAAAGGGGATTTCCTGCTGGCGCGGGTAGGCCTGGTTGAGCGCATCCTGCAGGACGCCGGCGCGCGCGGCGGCGGCGAGGATGGCGCCTTCGGTCGGGTCGCCCACGATGCGCAGCCCGGTGACAGGGCTGGTGACAGGGCTGGTGGCATCAGCAGCGTCAGCGCCGGCGAGATCACCGGCAAGCTGTTCGAGCTGGGCATCGTTGTTGAGCACGCCCACCCACAGCGCCGTCGCTACGCCGGGGGCCGTGCGCAGATCGAGCGGCTTCCCCTGCAGCAGGAAGGCGCCGCCGTGTGGGAGCGCCGCGGCCTGGCTGTCTGACCCGGTAACGTCATTTGTCTCGTCGGCGCCATTGGCGCTGTGGCTCTCAGCCGCGCCACCTGTCGCGCTACCTGTTGCCAGCTCGACAAAGTGGCCGTCCACCCACATGCGGGTGACGGTCATCACATTCTGCGTGAGGGTGCCGGTCTTGTCCGAGCAGATGACGGTGGCGGAGCCGAGCGTTTCGACCGAGGCCAGCTTGCGGATCAGGGCGTGGCGGCGCACCATTTCGCGCATCCCCAGCGCCAGGCTGATGGTGACGACGGCGGGCAAACCTTCGGGCACGGCGGCGATGGCCAGGCTGACGGCGATCATAAACGATTCGGCCAGGGCGTCGCGCGTGGCGAGGGCGAAGGGGTCGCTCCAGATGCCGCTGCGCAGGATGCCGACCAGGAAGACGATGGCGCAGACGGCCAGCGCGCCCCAGCCCAGCACGCGGCCCAGTTCGTCCAGCCGGCGCTGGAGGGGCGTGTCTTCGCTCTCCACATCGCCCAGCAGCCCGGCGATCAGCCCCAACTGCGTGTGCATGCCGGTGGCCACCACCAGCCCGCGCCCGCGGCCATAGGAGACGACCGTACCCATAAAGGCGGTGTTGAGACGGTCGCCCAGGGCGGCGTTGGCGTCCAGCACCAGCGCCGCGCTCTTGGAGACGGGGACGGACTCGCCCGTGAGCGCGGCCTCTTCGATGCGCAGATTGACGGCCTCGACCAGCCGCAGATCAGCGGGCACAAAGCTGCCTGCTTCGAGCAGCACTAGGTCGCCCGGCACCAGTTCGGCGGCAGGCACGTTGAGGCGGGCGCCATCGCGCAGCACATGCGCTTCGGGCGAGGCCATCTTTTTGAGCGCGGCCAGCGCCTCTTCGGCGCGGCTTTCCTGCACCACGCCCAAAACGGCGTTGAGCACCACGATCAGCAGGATGGCACCCGCCTCCACCCAGTCGCCCAGCAGCGCCGAGATGATGGCGGCCACGATCAGCAAGATGATGACAAAGTTGTTGAGCTGGGCCAGCACAAGCTGCCAAAAGCCGGGGCGCGGCGCCTCCTGCAGTTCGTTGCGGCCATACTGCTGCAGACGGCGCGCTGCTTCGGCGGCAGAGAGTCCCTGCTGCTGGTGAGTCGCCAACTGCACCACTGCATCGTCTGTGCCCATGGCATGCCAGGTGGCGCTGAGTGTGGGGGTGTCTGGAGCAGCAATTTGCGGAGATGCAGTGTCCGGAGATGCGGTGTCCGGTGGTGCAGTGTCCAGTGGTGCGCTGTCTCGCGGTGCAGTTTCCGGCGATGGCATAGAGATGATTCCTATTCTTGTAGGTCCGTCTGCGCAGGGCTGGCAGCCAGGTAGGCGACAATGCGCTCCACCAGCCGCTCCGGTTCGAGCCGGATATCGAGGACAAGGGCGGCGTCCGGCTCTTCGAGCGCGGCGAACTGGCTTTGCAGCAGCAACGGCTGCATATAATGGTCCTGGCGGCGCGTCATGCGCTCCCAGATCAGATCGTAGGGGCCTTTGAGAAAGACAAAATGCACCCGCTGCGGCTCCACCTGCAGATGGGCGCGGTAGCTGCGGCGCAGGGCCGAGCAAGCGAGCACTCCACTCTGTCCGACGGCCAGGTTGCTGCGGATCAGCGTGGCCAGCGTCTCCAGCCAGCCGGCGCGATCAACGTCGCTGAGAGGGATGCCGGCGGCCATCTTGGCGACATTGGCGGGCGGGTGGAAGTGGTCGCCGTCATAAAAGGGCCAGCCCAACTGCTGCGCCAGCCGGGCGCCCACCGTGCTCTTGCCGCTGCCCGACACCCCCATCACGATGACAAAAGCCGGCCCGGCGCTGCCTGCGCCCGTATCCCCTGCGTTCCCGCTGTTCATCGCCTTCGCCCCTGCCGCTACACGCCGCTGAAGGCGGAAAAGCCGCCATCCACCGGCACCACAATGCCGGTGACAAAGGCGGCGGCGTCCGAGAGCAGCCAGAGCATGGGACCAACCAGGTCGTCGGGTGCGCCAAAGCGGCCCATCGGCGTGTGGCGGATGATCTGCTCGCCGCGCAGGGTGAGGGCGCCGCTGCTGCGATCCACCAGCAGGTCGCGGTTCTGCTCACCTAGAAAGAAGCCGGGGGCGAGCGCGTTGACGCGGATGGCGGGCGCGTATTCCTGCGCCATGTGCACCGCCAGCCACTGGGTGAAATTGCTGACCGCGGCCTTGGCGGCGGAGTAGGCGACCACGCGCGTGAGCGGGGTGAGCGCGCTCATGGAGGTGATGTTGAGAATCACCCCGCGCCGGCGCTCGGCCAGGTGACGGCCCACGATCTGCGCCGGCAGGATCGTGCCCAGCAGATTGAGGTCAAAGACCCAGCGCAGGGCGTCGGGGGGCAGGTCAAAAAAGCGGCGGTCGGGGGCGGTCATGGCTTCGGGGCGGTTGCCGCCGGCGGCGTTGACCAGCCCGTCGATGGCGCCGAATTCGGCCAGGGTGGCGGCGACCGCCTCCGCCAGCGCGGCCGGGTCGAGCACATCGCCCGCCACACCCCAGAGGCGGCCGGGCCAGGCCGCGGCATCGGGAAAGCGTTCCGCCACGCGTGCGGCGGGATAAGGGCGGCGGCTGAGCAGGGCGACATTGGCCCCTTGTGCGGCCAGCGCGCCCGCCATCGCCCCGCCCAGCACGCCAAAGCCGCCAGTGATCAAAAAAGTCCGTCCGGCCAGATCGGTGTGGGTAGGGTTGGTGGCGTTCATGGCCTCTTATTTTACACCCATGCGCGCGTTTCCGCCGCACAGGCGCCCCGTCCAGTCCGCTTACCCTTTCATCGCCCCCAACGCCAGCCCTTCTTTCTGGAACTGCTGCAGCACAAAGTAGATGGCCAGCAGCGGCAGGACGGAGAGGGTGGCCCCGGCAAGGATGACGGGCCAGGGGGTGGACAGCCCTTCGCTGACGGGCAGCACGGAGACGGCCACCATCAGGGTGTACATCTCCTTGGAGCGCATAAAGATGAGCGGCCAGAAAAAGTCGTTCCAGCGGGCGATAAAGGCCAGCGTGCCCCAGGCAGCCAGCGCCGGGGCCACCACCGGGATCACCATCTGCCAGTAGATGCGAAATTCGCCCGCGCCGTCCAGCCGCGCCTGCTCCATGATCTCGCGCGGGAAACTGGCGATGTACTGGCGCATGTAAAAGATGCCGATGGCGGTGGCGGCGTTGGGCACAATCAACGCCAGCAGGTTGTTGACCCAGCCAAAGGCGCGGATGATGGCGAAGACCGGCACGACGCCCGCCTCCGGCGGCACCATCATTGTGCCCAGCAGCAGCAAAAAGAGGGCGTTTTTGCCGGGGAATTCGTATTTGGCAAAGGCAAAGCCCGCCAGCGAGCAGAGAAAGACCGTGGCCACCGTCCCGCTGGCGGCGACGACAAACGAGTTGAGCATGTTGCGCCCCAGCGGCAGCAGCCCCGCGACGGCGACATAGTTGGTCAGGGTGGGCGCGCGCGGCAGCAGCACATTCCAGCCGGCTGACCCCTCTCCCACCGGCTTGAGCGAGATCGAGATCATCCACAGCAGTGGAAAAACCGCCGCCAGGCAGATCAGCGCCAGCAGTAGATAGACCGCCCAGCGTTCCGGATGGAGCCTGCCGCGCCGGGCCATCATCCTACCTCCGACAGACCGCTCTGGCGGCGCAGCGCGTACAGTTGCGCGGCGGAGACCACCAGCAAAATGGCCGTCAGCACATAGCCGATGGCTGAGGCCATGCCCAGCTTGAAGAGGCGGAAGCCGTTGACATACAGATACTGCACGATGGAGAGCGAAGAGCTGCCCGGCCCGCCCTGAGTGAGGATATACGGCTCGGTAAAGATGCGGAACGAGTCGATCGACAGCGTGACGAAACAGAAAAAGAGAATGGGCGCCAGGCTGGGGATGGTGATGCGAAAAAAGCGGTCAAAGGCGTTCGCCCCATCCACGGTGGCCGCCTCGTACAGTTCGGGGTTGATGGCCAACATGCCGGAGAAGAGAATCAAGGTGAACCAGGGCGTCACCCGCCAGACGTTGAGCACCACCACCGGCAGCTTGGAAAGCTCCACGCTGGTGAGCCAGGGCACGGGGTCCAGGCCGAAGCCGCCCAGCGCCATGTTGATGAGGCCGCTGTTGAAGTCAAAGAGCATCTTGAAGATGAGGCCGATAGCCACGGACGCAGTGACGTAGGGCACAAACAGCACCGTGCGCCAGGCGCGCCGCCCCTTGAGCCAGGGGTTGTAGAGCAGCGACGCAACCAGCAGCGCCAGCGGGATCACCAGCAGCAGATTGGCGATCCAGTAGAAGGTCGTGTTGCGCAGCGCCTCGTGAAACATCTGGTCGCGCAGCAGCGCACGATAGTTCGCCACCCCCACCGGCTCCGGATCACCCAACCCGTTCCATTCGTGGAAGCTCAGGTAGAGCGACCAGAGCAGGGGCAGGAACTGGAAGATGGCGAACAGGATAAAGAAGGGCGAGATAAAGAGATACAACTGGCGCGCCCGCCAAATGCGGCGCAGCAGGGAATGAGCACGCACGCTGGTTCCTTCCCGAATAAATAAGCCCGACCGGTGGCCCTGATGGGGCCGGTGACGCCGCTCTGGCGGCGGCGAATCCGCCGCCGCCGGCAAAAGAGGGGGATGCGCCCGGCACGGCGCACCCCCGCATGAGCCGACTCTACTATACGCAGTCTGCTGTGCTTACTCTACTGCACAAGGGCTACTGTGCAGCCGGCGCCTGGCCGATGCGCTCGCGCAACTGGCTTCCCATGTTGGCGATCGCCTCGTCCATTGTCTGGCTGCCGGCGATCCACTTCTCCAGCTCCGCCGAGATAATTTCATCCGCCTCGGCGTCCTTCTCCGTCACGCGCAGATTCTCGGAGACATTCTGCAGCCCCTCGCCTTCCATGGCGCGGAAGGACTGGCCGCCATAGAACGGCGACGGCTCCTGCCAGAAGGGGTCGGCCAGCAGCTCTTTGGCGATGGGGTTGGGATAAGGGGCGTTCTGCTCCACCATCGAGTTGGTCCACTCCTTGCGGATGTCGCCGTCAAAGTGGAAGCCTTCCCAGACCGCCTTGTAGAGATCGGCGTAGGGGGCGTTGGGCTTGTTGATCAGACACTGCATGCCGATCACCGGCGCGCCGCCCAGCCCCAGATCCGCAAAGACCGGCGCCGGCATGGCCCGCCACTTGCCTTCCATGTCGGGCAGATTCTTGCGCAGGAATTCATCCCAGAAGGCCCCGATGTAGTAGGTGGCGATTTTGTCCTGGCGGGTGGCTTCGTACAGCGGCGGGTCAAAGACCGTGGCGCTGTAGAGCAGCCCTTCATTGTTGAGCGTTTCCAGCGTCTTGAAGGCCAACTGTGCACCGGGGTCTGTGTCGATCACGACATTGCCTTCGTCGTCCCAAATCTTGGCGCCGGCCTGCGGCAGCAGCCCGCGGCGGCCATAATAGCGCCACGTGCGCGAGCCTGGCTCAATATAGGAGAGATAGACTTCGCCGTTGCTGGCTTCCTTGAGCTGGCGGCCCACATCGATCCAGCCTTCCATCGTCGCCATCTGCGCCGGGTCGATGCCATACTGTTCAAAGATGGCGTTGTTGTAGAAGAGAAGCTGCGGGCGCAAATCCTTGGGCAGACAGTAGATGCGGTCCTTGTAATAGAGCTGGTCCAGCGTGCCCGGCACCAGCCGATCCTTGAACGACTCCACATAGTCGGTGATGTCCAGGAGAATGCCGCCTTCGGCCATGGCCTGCATACTCACCGGCGCGGAGGCGACGGCGTCGGGCAGTTCGTCCATGGCACCGGCGGTGTAGGAGAGCACTACCTTCTGGCGGGCGTCGGCCTCGCCTTCGGTCTGCACCATCTCCACCGTCACGCCCGGCGCCAGGTCGGGGTGCGCCTTGAGATACATCTCAAAGAACTGCTGCCAATACTGCGGCTGGCCGTAGTCAAAGACCACCATCTTGCCCGGCGGGAAGGTCGTGGCGGCGGTAGCCTCGCCCGCCGCTTCGCCCGCCGCCGCCGTCTCGCCCGCAGCCGGGGCTGCGGCAGGAGCCGCCGGCGCCGTGCAGCCGCCGACCAGCATCGCCAGCAGCAGCAGGAGCGAAAGTGCCAATGTGCCTGTCTGTTTGTGCATGAGTGTTTCCTTTCAAATCTATTTCGCGAATTGGTATATCAAGCGGCAATACACAACATTGAACCAAACAAGTACTCTTAAAAGGCAGCGATTTGCGTAGGTCCAGAAACGACGGCAGTGGGCATAGCTGGCATAGTAACGGGATATGTCAGTTCGCGATACAGTGGTTCCAGCAGTTTTTCAGCAGCGGTGTGAAAGCTGTGCAGCAGTGTGATAGATTCTTTAGGCTCTGCGGCTGTCCCCAGTGCAACCAAAAGCTGGCTCATAAAAGCAACCTGGCAATCGCCTTTCGATAGGGTGAGTCCAGTAGATTTCAACCTGCGCAACTTTGCTTTCGTTACATTTAGCGTGGCCTGCAGCAGTAGATTGGCATCAACTGTCTCCTCGACACGGGCAGCAGCCTTTCTGCATACCAGGATAATATCAATTTGAATGGGTTCCTGAGACTGAGATTTCGGTGTCGCCACCGACAGTTCCGCTTTGACAGGATGCGCATTTACAAAGGTGAACTTTGCATTGACAACCGCTTCCTGCAGCGCAGTCCACCCTTCAGGACGGGCGTGGTGGTAGGTAAAGACCAACAGGCCCTCCTCTTTTAGCACTCGATGACACTCAACCAAAACGGCTTGGAGCTTGCTGGAAAATTCGGCTGCGCCGGCATCCTGAACTTCTTTGATGTTGCGCGTTGTTGGCTGATCGGTGACAAATCCACGCGGCAGGAGCTTCTGCC
Organism: Caldilineales bacterium; assembly: GCA_038205395.1. Lineage (GTDB taxonomy): Bacteria > Chloroflexota > Anaerolineae > Caldilineales > Caldilineaceae > Fredericiella. The sequence continues at coordinate 44,538 of JBBRBX010000017.1, read as the reverse complement.
AAGCAAAAAAGAAGTCAGCCAGTTCTGAGTAATGTACATTGTCAAAGAATGGCGGATCAGTCACCACCAAATCTACGGATTTGGATTGGAGTTCCGTATGGCTTGAACTGCCACAAGATAAATAAATCGAGGTAGGGGTGTATACACCATCGGTGGGCCATTGGGTTGTTACGCCGTCCCCCAGCGGCCAGCTGATACCGTACTGTTTGCCGGCTCCACCGGCAGCAATTTCAAAAGGAGAAGCTTGGTAATCAGATGCGCGCAGCAGCCGCGACTTATACAGGTTCAGCAATGAGCCGGAACTTTTTGCCGTGCCCCAGACATTTGCCTCAATCGGCATTCGTTCGGGTTTGAGAATATGGTGGGAAAACATGTGGCGAACCGCGCCGGTGCCCTCACCTTTGTAAGAGGCGAATACGTTGTTGAATTCCAACAGCCCAGAGAACAGCAACAGAAAAGCATCACGCTCGGCAATGCTGGGCAACTGCGCAATGGCCGCCTGCAGCCAGCCCAGCGCCAGCAGTTGGCGATCGTTAAAAAAGTCGCGCCAGGATCTATAGTTGTAGTTGATCGCCTGGCTTGTGTTGTTGCCTGCAGCAAGTTCTCCTCTAGGCAGCTGAATGGCGTCCCACTCTATTTCATGCTGGAGAAGAGATGTACACTTGGTGTAAGCGAGAACATCTTGCTCTGTCGCTCGCACATATTGCTTTTTGCCTGCGGGCGTTAGGAGTAGTTTGGCATACAGCCGGTGAGCAGGCGGTTTGTTTTGTCTGCGAACGGCGCTAAGGATCGAAAAACTATTTCCACAGTGCCGACAAATTGCATTGGAATGACCAGCAGGACCCCGGTGAGGATTAAACTCATGGCCACAATGACACAGTACACTCTTATCCGTATTGCAAGCGCTAAAAACATCACCACAATCTGGGCAATAAACCTGAACCTTGGGTTTGCGGACCGGATCGGCATTCTTGGCAAATATATAGGAGGAAAACAGGTTGACCTCGCCACTACAGTGCGGGCAGAGGACTATCTTTACCCAGAAGTAATAGAGAACATCGCACAAAGTATGTTCATCATTCTCAGCGCGGTAGAGCGCCTTGATTTTTTCTCCAACAGATTCAGACAGTGTTACAAATCCCTGCTGCAACCCCTTTTTGTTAAGCGCTTGCAGCGCTATGCGTACGGTTTCACATGCTACAGGATTAATATCTCTGCCGACAGCAATTAGCCCGAGCTTATGTGCTTCGCCCAGCGTTGTGCCTCCACCCATAAAGGGATCGAATACAGTGGTAGTCGAAATTGGATTTTTCCGATAGAACGCCGTTGCCAAATCGTCATCAGAATCGAGTAAGCAGCCGAGCAGAATGCCGCGAAAAACAGAGCCTAAGCGTTTTGCCCACCATTTGTGCACGTGATAAACAGGACGGTAAATCTCCTTGCGCCAACTTTCACGTTCTGCAAGGGTAGATAAAAACTCAAATGGGAAGCGATCCAGTTCGATTAAGCGCTGTTGTGACGCTTGAGCTTGGTTATTCGTTAAATTACTCGTCAAGGTTTGTTCGCATTTGGACAATAGTGTCTGGAGCATCTTCAAGCCTTAGCGCCTGAAAACTATGTTTACGACCGGCATGGGGGTTGGGCGCAGTCTCTGGGACGAGTGCATTGCTCTTTAGATTGAAAGTATAGCCCACAATCAGCGTGTCTGTCTCACGACGAACAAGATTTGCCACCACCTTGTATCCTGTTGGAAGCTGGTAGTCACTCGGCAGGATCAGCGTTTGGGTGTGGGCAATACCATCTATTAAACCAAAAGGGGTAGGCGCAACATACATGTTGCGGTCCCTGATCAAAATGTCACCATAACTTCCAAAACCCTGAATGCTGCGATTCCTATGTACATAATCGTGTACAGCATTTAGAAAGCTGCCATGACAAACAACCAGATCTAAAACGGGATAAATATTGCCATCTGGTTGGGCTGGATAGCGACCGAACACATAAAAAATGGTGCGTCCATTGTGTAGCCCAGATGGAACTTGGCTGTTTGCATCATAGTTGGCCTCCCTTCCTGGGTAGGCCAGCCCTTTCACCTCATAGCCTTCCGCATGATTTACCATTGTAAAGTCAGGATATGTATTGCGCCCAAATATATCAGCGTTAAGACCAGTTTCCTCAAGACGGGCGCGAACCCAATGCTGGAAGTGAAATTCTTTGTCACGACTGCTCTCGCGTCTGATAAAAACAGAGTTTCGACAAGCAGCGACACATTGGTTAAATACTGAGAAAATGGTTGTGTCTGTAGCCATCAATTCTCGCTGTCCATCTGCTGGTCGCCCGTCGCCGCCACCGCCGTGCGGATGTGCGCCACCTTCACATCGCCCGGCAGCGTGCAGTCGGCGCCCAGGATCAGCCCCTCCGGCCCCAGGCGGGTGATGGCTTCGTGTACTTCCTTGCGGATAGCGGCGTCCGGCCCGCTGACCAGGGGGCCGCGATAGTGCATACCGCCCAGAAGCGGGCGCTGGAAGAGCGAGCGCCCTTCCTCCAGCCGCAGATTCTGCTCATTCTCGCCCCAGTTGACCACCTGGCCGGGATAGTCGGCATACAGGTCCAGCCGCACCTGATCCTTGCAGATGTGCAGGATGTTGAAGGGTGCTTTGCCGACCACCGCCGCCAGCACCCGCTGGTCATACGGCTTGATATAGGCGGTGAACTCGTCCTCTTGCAGGCAGTAGCTTTCGCCGCCCAGCGCCGCATAGTAGATGCCGTCGGCCCCCGCTTCGATGCAGGCTTCGGCAAAGCGGGCCAGGCTGTCGGCGATGGCGTCGAGCGCGCCGGCGACCGGCTCCGGCTTCGCCTGCAGATGCTGTGAGACCGGGTTTTGGTGAGAGAAACTTTCCTCAGCAGCGTGGGTGGCATGAAAGGCCGAGGCAAAGACGCCGTGGATGGTGCTGACAACCATGCACTCGCCCTGCAAGGCGTCCAGGATGCGTTTGAGTTCCTCCAGGTGCGCCTGGTAGAAGGGCGCGCTGAGCGGGGCCGCGCGCACGCTCCGCCAATCCGCCGGCGTATGGATGGCCGCGTCCACCGCATAGCGGTGCTCGTTCATCACCTTGAGAAAATCTATATCGGTGGCGCGGTAGAGATCGAGATGGGCGGCCACCGCCGCCGCGCCGCTGTGCTGAGCGGGCGGGAAGTGAAACCAGAAGGCGGCGGGCACGCGGTCCACCGGCTGGTTGGCGAGCACCGCTTGGATGCGTTGGCGTTTGTTCATGCTGGGCAATCAGTCGATTGGGTCTGTTGGTGAAATCCGGTTGGTTAATGGGCAGGGGGGATAAAGCTGGTACTCAGTATACCACAGGTGGTGTGGATGGGTGAGACAGGGAAGCTTGCAGCAGCACAGATTGCCGCTGCGAGCATTGACGAATCGTGTCACTGCTGGGATAATGGCAGCCATGCAACCGACCCAAGATGTTCTGACTCCCGACCAGGCGGCTGAATATTTGCAGGTGGATCGCGGGACGATCTATCGCTATATCCGCCAGGGCAAGCTGATCGCTTCACGCCTGGGGCGTACCTACCGGGTGCCGCGGCGCAGCCTGGACTTATTGCTCTGGGCCACCCGCACGCGTCCCGACATCACGCTGCGCGAGTACACGGCGGCTGAAATGGAAGGCTTTGTTGCGGATGATCAGCTTGACGAAGCAGCACGTAGAATCGCCGAGAGTTTTGCGGCGGCGTAACCCCGATGAGGATCGATCGCACAACTTCTCTGTTTTTTGACGCGTCCTGTCTAATTGCAGCAGCCGGATCGCCTACGGGCGGATCCGGCTTTTTGTTATCGCTGTGCGCTAGAAGGCTGCTGCGCCCCATTGTTTCCCAGGTGGTGTTGTTTGAGGCGGAACGCAATATACAAGAGAAGCGTGGCTACCTTATCGTGCGCGCTTACCATTCTTTGCTGATCAGCATTCCCTTCACAGTGGCGCCTGTGCCGGTAATCCCAGCAATTGCGCACTGGCTTCAGTTTGTAAATTCAAAAGACATCCATGTCGTCGCCGCAGTGCTTGCCGTCGAAGCGCCCTACTTGCTCACGTTAGACAAAAACCTGATTGCCGAGATCAGCGAGGCGGAGCTTCCGTTTCAAGCACTCACCCCAGGCGCCTTTATTAAGGAAGTATTGGTCCAGCACCCCGATTATGACGCTTTGCGCTGATTGAATGTTTTCGCCTCTACCCGACAACCATACGGTAGCGGCTGGCCGCCGCCATTCTCCGGCTGACGAGGACGGCCTGGCCCTGCCTAGCGATTGCGCGCGGCTTCCATGCGCGCCAGCAGGGCGTCGAGGTCAAAGCCGCGCCCGCTTGCGGGTTCGCTCAGAATGCGGCGCTGCATGTCCATAAGCGCCGGCCACAACGTGGGCGACAGGCTCATCGACAGCGGCGGGCTGACGCTTTGCGCCTGCTCGACCAGCGCGATGCCCTGACGCACCGTTTCGGGCAGTTCGTCGCTGCCGGCTGCATCAGCGGAGAGAAAGGCGGGCGCATAGAGGCCGCTCGCCACCACATCCTGCGTCAGCAGGCTGCGCCCCTGCGCCGAGACCAGATAGGCGGCAAAGCGCAGCGCCTCGTCCCGCTGCGGCGCGGCGGCGGGCACCATGTAGCCGATGGCCATCACCACCTCGGCGGGCGGCACGTTGGCGTCCAGGCGCGGGAAGGGGAAGAAGCCCAGTTGTGTGCGTTTCTCTGGCGCCAGTCCGCCTAGAAAGGCGGGGCCGGAAAGCACCATTGCCGGCGTGGCGCCCAGCAGATTGCCCTCCTGCACCAGCGCGGCCAGCGCGCCCAGGCTGTCCATCGTGGCCGCGTTCTCGCTGAAATAGCCCTGGGCGGAGAGATCGGCCCACAGCGCCAGCGCGGCGCGGATGTGCGGGTCGCTGAAGGGAATCTCGCCGTCGACCAACTGGCGCTGCACCTCCGCCCCGTTGAGGCGCAGATTGAGATAGTCAAGCCAGAGCGACCCCATCAGCGGATCCGTGCCGGTGGCCGAAAGCGGGACGACGCCGTTGAGCCAGAGCGTCTCGCAGAGCTGGGTGAATTCATCCCAGGTGGCGGGCGGCTGCAGATCGTACTGCGCAAAGATCGCCTTGTTGTAGTAGAAGCCGTTCCAGTTGTAGCCGACGGGCAGATAGAACTGCTTGCCCTCGCGTTCGCTCAGCGCCGCCAGGCTGGGCAGCAGGGCCGCCTCCGCCCCCGCCTCCTGCCACAGGTTAGAAAGATCGGTCAGCCCACCGGACGCCATGGCCGTATCCAAAAATTGGCCGGGGGTGATCAGCATCAAGTCGGGAACCGGATCGGTCGTCAGATAGAAGTCGGGCGGCTGGGTATACGGTTCGACGGCGATGATGACATGCGGGTGGTTGGCGCGGTACTGGCGGATCAGCGCCTCTTCGGCGGCGGCGAGGCCGGGGAAGGTGACATAGCGCAGCGTGATGGGCGCGGGCGTCGGCGTCGGCGCTGCGCCCAGCCCGCAGCCGCTGAGCAGCCCCAGCGCGGCGACCAGCACAGCAATCAGCCCCGGCAGCCATAGGAACCGGACAGGAGGGTGTTGTTTCATAGGTTATAGTCTACCAGAGGTCGCCGGAGAGAGGCCAAATTGGGGGCGCAAATCGATCACCATCAGCCCGGCAGCCCATCTTCCGTATAGCTAGGTAGTTCGTCCGGCGTCCGCTCATCTAAAACAGGCAGGGCGGCGCACGCTTTGCCGATCCGCAGCAACTCCTCGGCCAAAGAGGGCTGCTGCCGGCGCGTCTCGCGTTCGAGCCGCTCGCGCAGGGCAACGATGACCGCCTGTGCAATGCTTTCGCCGGTACGGTTCGCCAGTTCTTGCGCCAGGTCGTCTGCCTCCGGGTTATCAATCTGCAGCGCCATAAGCTGCCTCCTTTCTGATTGCATTTTAGCACATTTTTTTGCTGGTCTGCGGCTGTTGATAGGCCGCCGCTGCGCCGGCGTGATTGCGCGCGCCGCGCGCTTGTGCTAGATTGTGTCTATGCTTCCGTTCACTCTCTAGTGGACGCTGCCGGCACTGTGAGCGCTGTGGATGTCTATGTCACAATCTGAACTCCCCATCCGTGTGTTGCCTATCCGTGTTTTGATCGTCGATGACCACCCGCTGATGCGGGAAGCGCTGGCGGCGGCGCTGCACGGCGAACCTGACTTGCAGGTGGCGGGGATGGCGGCGAATGGCGTGCAGGCGCTGCAGCATTACCAAGCGCTGCAGCCCGATGTCGTGATTATGGATTTGATGATGCCGGTGCGCGATGGCGTTTCCGCCACCGCCGACATTTTGGCGTACGATGCCGCCGCACGCGTTCTTGTGCTGACGAGCGCGGTCGACGATGCGCGCGTGGTGCAGGCGCTTTCCGCCGGCGCCCAGGGCTATCTACTCAAAGAAGCTGAACGCGAGCAGCTTTTGGAAGGCGTGCGCGTCGTCGCCAACGGGGACTTTTTTCTGCCTTCCAAGTCAGCCGGCAAGTTGGTGCATGCCTTGCAGCAGGGGGCGCTGGGGACGGCGGCGCAGCAGCCTTCTCTGCTGTCGGCACGCCAGGCGGAAGTGTTGATGCTGGCGGCAGGCGGTCTGTCGGATGCGCAGATTGCCGACCGCCTGGTGCTCAGCGAAAGTACGGTGCGTGTGCATCTGCATCACGTCATCGAGAAGCTGGGCGTGGCTGACCGTGCCGAGGCGGTGGCCTGGTACATGAGCCGGCGCAAAGGGTAGCGCGGCGCCTGCTGGATTTGTCTGCTGAGGTTGCCGACTGGGACTGCCTACTGGGGCGGGGCGGTTAAACCGGTGCGGATGGCGTATAGTACGGCCTGATTGCGGTTCTCCAACCCCAACTTCTCCAATATATGCTGCAAATGGGTGCGCACGGTGCTGCCGCTGACCTGCAAGTGCTGGGCAATCTCCTGATTGGTCGCGCCGCTGCCGATCAGCCGCAGAATCTCGCGCTCACGTTCGCTGAGTGGGTCGGTCTGTTCGCCGGCCTGGCGGCTGAGATGCGACACAAGTTTGGCCATCATGCGCGGCGAAATGGAGCTGTTGCCCAGCGCCACCTCGCGCACGGCGTGCAGAAGATCGTGGCGCTGGCTGTCCTTGACCAGATAGCCGCCGGCGCCCGCCTGCATGGCAGCCAAAAAAAGCGCCTCATCGGTACCGCTGGTCAAGGCCAGCACCTTGACGGCGGGGCGCTGCGCCTTGATCTGCCGGATTGCTTCCACCCCTCCTTGCACCGGCAGCAGAAGATCCATCACGACGACATCGGGGCAGAGCCGCAGCGTTTCACTCACGGCCTGCAGCCCGTCGCCTGCCTGGCCGACGACCACCATATCCGCTTCGCCGGCCAGCGCGTCGATGATGGCTTCCCGCACCATCGGATGATCCTCGACGACAATCACCCGCAGCGGGATGTGCGCGGTGTCAGACGGATGGATACTCATCGGCTCTCCTCCGCATAGGTCCACTGCTGTGCTCCCTCCGTCTGTGGCTGTGGCTGTGGCTGTGGCTGAACCTGTGGCAGCGGCACGATAAGGCGCACCGCGACCCCGCCCTGCACCGATGGCGAGATCGTGAGGCTGCCTCCCAGGCGCGCCGCTCGCTCGTGCATGCTGTGCAGCCCTAGCCCGCCAGTGCGCGGCTGCTCCTGGGCCATCCCCACGCCGTTATCGTCGATGACCAACTCGATGGCGTCCGCCCGGCAGCTCAACGCTACCGCCAGGCGCGTGGCGGCGGCATGTTTCAGCGAATTGTTCAATGCTTCCATCGCCACCCAGTAGAAATCTTCTTCCCAGGCCGCAGGCAAGACAAGATCAGGGTCAAAATCCATCTGCACCTCGATTCCGGCGCGGCTCTCTACGGCATTGAGGCGGAGCTGCAAGGCTTCCGTGACATGCAGACTGGATGGGTTCGCCAGCCGCAGTTCGTAGAGCAGCAGCCGCATCTCACTCAGCGCCTGGCGCGCCGCCGCCGCAATTCTGAGCAGGCGGCTGTCCAGTTGTTCGCCGCTCCCGTTTCTGACGGCGTTGGCGGTGGTCTCGGCGGTCAACGCCAATGCATAGAGCGCTTGCGTCACGGAGTCGTGCAGGTCGCGCGCCAGGCGGCTGCGCTCCTCCTGCACCAGCGATTCATTTTGCAGCCGGCGCAGACGGGCATTTTCGGCCAGAATCGCCAGTTGGTCAACCAGGCCGCAGAAGAGCGCGATTGCCTCGACGCTCAGCGCCGGCGGCTGCCGCCAGAAGATGCCGATGGCGGCGACCGGTGCGCCCAGCCGCTGCACACAAGTGGTCAGCGCTGCGCCCATGCCCGGCAGCCGCAGCCCAGCGGGAACCCCCTCCTGCTGCAGGTCGAGCAGGGTGTGCGGTATACTTTCTCCAAACAGCCAATCCCCCGGCAGGGTGGTCAGCGGCCCCGCATCCTCGCGGCTGATCTCCTTCAGCGCGACAATTTCACCGCTGCGGGTGACCGGATTCCACTGCATGACAAAGCCGGCTTCGGCCTGCAGTGTGCTCATGACCGTCTCCAGCGCCGCGCTGCGCACTGCGCCCACGTCCAGCGCTTGGCCGCCCAACAAGATGACTTCATACAAGGCAGATAGATGGCTGCTCAGGTTGGTCACATGATCGGCCAGCGTATCGCGCATTGCGCTCAACTCTGCCGTGCGCAGCGCAACCCGCTCTTCCAGTTCCATATTGGCCTGCGCCAGGCTGCGCTGCAAGGCGCGATAGCCCGTCACGTCATGCAGGATGACCGTGCTGCCGATGCTGTGACGGCTGCGGTCGAGCAGCGCCGCAGCCGTCACCTCGATCACCCGTTTGGGCTGCAGTTGCTCCAGCTCCACTTCCTGGGTGTTGTCCACCCCCCGGCAAGCAGCAGCCAGCACCGCAGACCAGGGAGCCGGCAGTTGATCTACAGCCTGGCCTAACAGCCGTTTTTCCGTCAGCGTCAGCAAAGCGCGCGCAGCCGGGTTGGCGGAGACCATCAGTCCGCTCTCGTTGACGACCAGCACCCCATCTTTCAGATTTTCAAAAAGAGTATCCTGCGCAACCGGCGTCAGGTCTACGGCTTGATAGCGGAAGATGGCCAGCGCCAACAGCGCCACACTGACGGCGAAGGCCACCGGCGTAAAATCAAAATTCCGCCACGGCCCCAAATCCAGGTAGTAAACGATGTCGGTCACGACCGGCGTCAGCACTGCCAACACAAAAAGCGTGCTCTGGCTTCGATATATCGCCGGCGCACGCAGGGCGGAGGCCAGCAGAAGGGCCGCCGCCGCCAGCAGGAGGGTGTAGCCGAAAAGTGCCAGCAGATTGGTGACGAAGCCGTGTTCAAACACCACGCTCGCCGCAGGCAGCGCCGATGTGGTCGTGATGTGCGGCCAGTAGAGCCGGTGCCAATCATTGGAGAAAACAAGCAGCAGTTCCACGCCCACCGGCAGCCACAAAAGCCAGGTAAGCGGGCGGCTGAGCCGACGATCTTGGTGGGTGTAGCGAACGGCAAACAAGAAGGCCAACAGCAAAGCGGGCGTACTGCCCAGCAGGTACAGCTTTGCCAGCCAAATCTTGACCGGCAGCGCCTGCGCCGAGACCAGATAATCAACTGCGCTGATCAGAGACACCCAGGTGAGCGCCAGCATAAGCAGGGCAAACAGTCCTATGCTCGGCGCATGCCGTCGCCGCCATGCATACAGGGCAATCCCCCCACACACAAACGCCGCAAGCAGCGCAGCCAGTGCAAACGGTAGATAATCGGCAATCCACATAAGCCCATGTGTCCGGTTCAAGGCTGGAAAGTGCAAACGCTGTCTCCAGAATACAACGCTTATCTCTCCTTGCCAAGTTCCTGAATCTGATCGTAAGAATTCTCATCACAAAGCGTTAATCTCGACAAAACGTCTACTCATTTTCGACGCTTCACCTGTGCGCGTTACGACACTTGCCTCACGAAGAGATCAGAGAAAGGTGCTAGGCTGTAGATATTTGAACTGGCACGCCGGAACAACTTCTATGGGTTTAATCAGCAAATCACCTACATCCGTCATCGTGACCGTCGCACCTGGGATCCAGCGCGACGCCTTGGTCTCACTGCTGCGCGCCCAGCCGGCCCTGACCATCACGGCCATTGCGGCGGATGCAGCAGCCGCTCAGCGCGCTGCTGCTGCCGGCGGCAGCGACGCCATCGTGGTGGACGCGGGGCTGGCCGGCGATGCCGCCCTTGATTTGGCCGGCTGGCTGCGCCGTCACCAGCCGGCCTGCCGCTGTATTGTGCTGGTCGACAGCACAGCCCAGTGCCGCGAGTTTCTCGAGGCGGGTGCACAGGCCGTCTTGTTAAAAGGTTGTTTGGATGAGCATCTGCTGGCTGTGCTCAGCAATCGGTAAGTTTTGTTTAAGGAGAGATCATGCGCAAGCGCACCTGGATTTTTTCGCTGCTCCTGCTCGGTGCAGCGCTGTTTGGCGCCTTCTTTTGGCTCGCCCCTGTGCTGGAGGCTGCCGACCCCGCGCAGGCAGACCAGCCTGCCCAGACGGATGGTTTGATGCTGTCACCGATCAACAGCAGCGGCGAATGGGCTGCAGTCCAGACCAGCGGCGTGCTGACCGTAGGCACCTCCGCTTCCAGCCCGCCTTTTGCCTATTACACACCCAGCTTTGCAATTGATGGCTTTGACGCGGCCTTGCTCGAAGCCGTGGCCGGCAAGCTGGGGGTGAAGCTGGCGCTGGTCGACTACGCCTTTGATGGGCTGCCTGCCGCCCTGCAAGTCGGGCAGATCGACGCCATTGCTGCGGCATTGACCATGACGCCGGAGCGCGCCGCCGCTGTCGATTTCAGCATGCCCTATTACCTGAGCGCCGAAGCAATCGTGGCGGCGCCGGCATCAGCGTTGGCCACAGTCGATCTCAACACGCAGGATTTCACCCGTCTGCGGCTGGGTGTGCAGCAGGCTTCCGTCTATGCGGCGTGGGCCAAAGCACATCTGGTTGATGCAGGGCGGATGCCGGCGGCAAACTTGCAGGTTTTTGCCCGCGAACAGGAGATCGTGCAGGCGCTGCAGCAGGGCCATATCGATTTGGGGCTGCTGGATCTGCTGCCCGCCCAGGAGTATGTGCGGACGGGGGATGTGAAGCAGGTGGGTGCGAATCAACTGGTGCAGCAGTACGCAATCGCCGTGCGCAAAGGTTCTTCGCTGCTGCCGCAGATCAACCTGGCGCTGACGCAGTTGCAGCAGGAAGGCGTCTTGGCCCAGTTGCACACGACCTATCTGGCTGCTGACGAACAATCACCGCAGCCGGCGCCTCCCCCCACGCCGGCCCCAAGTCCCGCCTGCGAAGATGTCTCCGGCTACATTGCGGATCTCACCTACGCCGACAGCGCGACCGCCATTCCCTTTGTGGCGGCAGGCCAGCCGTTTGTAAAAAGCTGGCGGCTGATCAACCACGGCACTTGTCCCTGGACCAGCGGCTATGCACTGGTCTATGTGCCGATGCCGGACAGCCGGCCGGCTGACCAGATGGGCGGCGTGCGTGTGCCGATCCAGGATGTGGTGCAGCCGGGGCAGACGGTGGATTTGGCGGCGCGCCTGGTGGCGCCGATGACGCCGGGGCTGTATAAAGGCGTCTGGCAGATGGTGAACGCCCAGGGCCAGCCCTTTGGCCAGCGCATCTGGGTGCGCATCCAGGTGCCGGGCGGCGGCGTCCCCACCCCAGCGCCCAGCCCCACACCGGTGCAGGGCATCAATTTCAGCGTCGACCGCACCAGCATTCGGCTGGGCCAGTGTGTCAATTTCCGCTGGGATGTGACCAATGTGCTGGCGGTTTTCTTCTATCGCGATGGCCAGGACTTCTGCCAACACGGCGTAGCGGGACAGAGTACGCGCCAGGAATGTCCCCAGGCCACCACCACCTACTACCTGCGGGTGGAAAAGCGCAACGCCGCCGCGGTGACACCTGCGCTCACCATCCAGGTGGCGCAAGACCCGGATGCCCCCTATGTACAATATTTCACGGCCAGCCCCGACCAGATCAACAGCGGGCAGTGCAGCACCCTCAGTTGGCAGGTGCGGGGCCAGGTCAACAGCGTCAAGATCAAGCGTAACGGCAGCGATTGGTGGAGCGGCGCCCCGGCCGGCGGCTCGCAGCAGGACTGCTCCAATCGCGCCGGCGACTACACCTACACGCTGGAAGCGTCCGGCCCCGGCGGCAAAGCGCTTGGCTCTGCCCATCTCAGTGTATTCGACAAACCGGTTCCGCCACCGACGGCGACGCCTTTCACCCCCGCGCCTGTGCCCGCGGTAATCGACTACTTTACGCTTGATGCCACGCAGATCACGCCCAACCAGTGTGTCAACGCTTCCTGGTCTGTGGGCGCCGGCGTCACAGCCGTAACGATTCTGATCGATGAGTATCCAGTGGCGCGCGGCGTCAGCTATGTAGGCAGCCAGCAGTTCTGCCCGTCCGGCAGCAGCGGCCAGACGCTCAAGTTCAGCCTGTCGGCGCAGGGCATGGCCGGCACCCCGCCCGACGTGCGCGAGCTGTATGTCCAGGTTGTGGAGCCGGCGCCGGAGCCGACGGCGACGCCCGAACCGCTGCCGACGCCGGAGCCGGAGCCACCGGTGATCGGCCGGTTTGACGCTGACCGCTATCAGATCAGCAGCGGGGAGTGCGTGAATCTGGCCTGGAGCGTAGGTGGTTGGGTGGATGTGGTGCAGTTGTATCGCAACGGCGACTATCTGTCCGATGTGGCCGGCAGCGACAGCCGGCAGGAGTGCCCGTATGACCCCGGCCGCTACAGCTATCAACTGCGCGCCGCCAACAGCGCCGGGCTGGAAGATAGCCGCAATCTGGCGATTGATGTGGAGATGATGCCCGGCCCACTGCCCGACCCGGACCCAAATCCGGAGCCGGAGCCTGGCCCGCTGCCGGAGCTGGAGCCGGATGAGCCGATCTTTGGCGACAGCGGCGGTTGATGGAAGCGGCTGATAGTGATAAGATGCCGGTTCACTTTCTCCCATTGAACCGGTATTTTGGCGTGCTTGTCCATTTTTTGCCGCCGGCAGAAACAGGGTGCCTATGATCCAGCCTGATCGCGTCGTCTCCACCACCTGCCCCTACTGTGGGGTCGGCTGCAACCTGCACCTGCATATGCAGGATGACTTTATCTACCGAGTGAGTTCGCCGCATGACGCAGTGGTCAATCAAGGCAACCTGTGCGTCAAAGGACGCTTTGGCTATGACTTTCTCTATCATCCCGACCGTGTGACCACGCCGCTGATCCGGCGCACGCCGCAGCAGGCCGGCTCGCGGACGCCGGCCACCGACCGCAGCGAGTGGCGCGAGGCTTCTTGGGATGAGGCGCTCGACCTGGTGGCTGACCGGCTGGTCGAAATCTACCGGCGCGAGGGGCCGGATGCGATGGCCGTCTACTGCTGCGCCAAGGCGACCAACGAAGAAAACTATCTGCTGCAAAAGCTCTACCGCGCCCTCTTCCGCACCAACAACATAGACCACTGCACGCGCTTGTGCCATGCCGGCAGCGTGGTGGCGCTGCTCAAATCGCTGGGCACCAGCGCCATGAGCAACACGGCCTCCGAAGTCACGGCCTCAGATTGCTTTATCGTCACCGGCTCCAATACGACCGAAAATCATCCGATCATTGCCTTGCAGATGAAAGAGGCCGTGCGCAAGCATGGAGCTAAGCTGATCGTGATTGACCCGCGCCGGCTGGAGTTATGCGATTTTGCCACCCTCTGGCTGCCGCTCAAGCCGGGCAGCAATGTGCCGGTCTTTGCCGCAATGGCGCATGTTATCCTGGCGGAGGGGTTGGTCAACGAGCGCTTTGTGGCCGAGCGCACCGAAGGCTACGAAGCGTTTCGCCAATCCATGCAGAAGTTTACGCCGGAGTACGCCGAACAGATTTCCGGTGTGGACCGCCATCTGATCGCCGCCGCGGCCCGCATGTACGCTACCGCGCAGAACGGCTCCATCTTCTGGGGCATGGGCATCTCGCAGTTGTCGCACGGCACGGCCAGCGCCCTGGGGTTGATCCACCTGGCGCTGCTCACCGGCCATATCGGGCGCAAGGGCACCGGCCTCAACCCGCTGCGCGGGCAGAACAACGTGCAGGGCGCGTCCGACGCGGGGGCCATGCCTTTTCACTACCCCGGCTACATGGAAGTCGAGCGCGAGGAGAACGCACAGCAGTGGGAAGCGGCCTGGCATGTGGAGCCGGGCGGTCTCAGCCGCGCACGCGGGCTGACCACGACCGAAATTTTGTCGCACGCCCATGCCGGCGGGGTGCGCTCCCTCTATATTGTGGGGGAAAATCCGGTGATGACCGAACCGAACATGCATGTCACGCGCCGCCACATGCAGGAATTGGAATTTTTGGTGGCGCAGGACATCTTTATCAACGAATCGGGCGCCTATGCGGATGTCATCCTGCCGGCGGCGGCCTGGGCCGAGAAGGATGGCACCTTTACCAACACCGACCGCCGTGTCCAGCGGGTGCGGCAGGCAATTGCGCCGCGCGGGCAGGCGCGCGCCGACTGGAAGATCATCAGCGACCTGGCGCAGCGCATCGAGCAGCGGCTGGGCCGTGCACACAGCGCCGGCTGGGCCTACAGCGACCCTGAGCCGATCTACCGCGAGATGGCGGCAGTGGCGGACATGTTTGCCGGCATCACCTATGCGCGCATCGAGCAGACCGGCCTGCAGTATCCTGTGCCGGACGCCAACCATCCGGGCACACCGTTTCTCTTTGCCGACACCTTCCCCGCTGGGCGCGGCCGTTTCTTCCCGCTGGAATATGTGCCGGTGGCGGAAGAGCCGGATGAAGAGTTCCCGTTTGTGCTGACGACGGGGCGGCTGCTGGAGCATTGGCATGGCGGCACCATGACGCGCCACTCGCAGCTAGATGTGCTCTATCCGCAGCCCTATGTCGAGCTGCATGAGATCGACGCACTGCGCTGTCATGTCAAGACGGGCGATGCCGTGCGCGTCTCGTCACGGCGCGGGTCGATCGTCCTGCGCGTGCTGGAATCACCCAAGGCAACGCCGGGGGTGGTTTTTATCCCGATGCACTTTGCGGAGGCGGCGGCCAACGTTTTGACCATTGACGCCCTGGACCCGGAAGCAAAAATTCCGGAATACAAGGCGTGTGCGGTGAATATTCAGATTGCCGAGGCGGATGAACAGCCCCAATCGGCGCCTGTCGTGTTGCGTGGGCGCTACTGACGCACAAGCGCACAAGGTTTTGCGCTCGGAAATCCCGCTTTTGGGCCAATGATCCAAAAAAGCCTATATGATCTAGGCCTTTTGTTGTGCAAGGTTGTGAATAAACGCACAATTTGACTGGGCAAATTTTGTGCACTCTGCACGATGTGCTACAATCGTGTCCATGTTACAATAACTGCGAAGTTTACTGGGGAGCAAACTTCGCACACACTCACCTCTTTCCCGCAAGGGAACCTCCACTTTTCCTCCTGGCGGCTCGCCATCACCGAGGCAACTCGGTGATGGGCCGCCAACCTCTCACTTGATGGCAGACGCGTGTATAGACGCAGCGATCTACGCCCGGCAGCAGCTGTTTTTGATGCTTATTCCTCTTTGTCGACGTTGATCTCCGTAAACGACCCCGTCACCAGGTAGACCACGCGTTCGGCAATGTTGGTGGCCAGATCGCCGTAGCGCTCCAACTCGCGCGCCACGCGCAGCAGCTCGTAGGTGGCTTCGATCTGGGTCGGGTTGTCGGTGCGGGACATTTGCAGCATGATCTTGCTGAAGACCTGGGCGTAGAGCGTATCCACCTCATCATCCTGCGCCGCAGTCAGCCGCGCCAGCTCCACATTGCCGCGCGCATAGGCCAGCATGACCTGGTTGGCCATGCGGCTGACCATATCCCCCATCTGCTTCAGCTCCGGGGGACGCTCGATCAGCGGATGCTTGATCAGATGCGGGATGACTTTGGCAATTCCCTTGGCCTGGTCGCCCATACGCTCTAAATCAACGATGATGTTCATGGCCGTCATGATGGTGCGCAGGTCGCGGGCTGCGGGCTGCTGGGTGACGATCAGCGAAAAGCACTGATCTTCGATCTCAAAGCGCAAGCGGTTGACGATGCGGTCGGCGGCAAACACTTCGTTGGCCTTGTCGGTGTTCAGCGTAGCCAGTGCTTCCAGCGCCAGCTTCAGCTCTTCCTCGACGCGGCTCCCCATGAGCAGGATGCCGTCACGCAATTCGCTTAATCTGCGGTCAAAGTGGGCGCGTATACTGGTCATGGGTTTCTCCTTGTAAAGTCAGCCGCCGTATGCGCGCTAGCCGCGGCGTCCGGTGATATATGACTCGGTCAACGCTTCTTGCGGGCGGCTGAAAAGATGTTCCGTTTCGCCAAACTCAATCAATTCGCCCAGCCAAAAGAAGCCGGTGTAGTCGGAAGCGCGCGCGGCCTGCTGCATGTTGTGCGTGACGATGACGATGGTGTATTGATCCGCCAGCCGCCGCATCAGCTCCTCTACGCTCAACGTCGCCACCGGGTCAAGCGCCGAACACGGCTCATCCATCAAGATGACGCTCGGCTTGACCGCAATCGTGCGCGCAATGCAAAGCCGCTGCTGCTGGCCGGGATTCAGGGCCAAGGCGGAATCCTGCAGCCGGTGTTTGACCTCATTCCACAGTGCGGCCCCCTCCAGACTCTCGCGCACCAGTGTGTCCAGTTCGCTGTGCGATTTGCTCATCGACAGCACGCGCGGGCCAAAGGCCACGTTGTCATAAATGCTCTGCGGGAATGGGTTGGGCCGTTGAAAGACCATACCGACCATCTGGCGCAGTTCGGCGACATCCACGCTGGGCGCATAAATATCCGCGCCGTCGAGCAGAACTGTTCCCTCCGCGTGGGAGCCGCGGATGGTGTCGTTCATACGGTTCAGACAGCGCAAAAAGGTGGACTTGCCACAGCCCGACGGCCCAATCAGCGCCGTGATGCGCTGCTCTTGGATCGTCAGGTTGAGATTCTTCAACGCCTGGAAGGAGCCATAGAAGAAACTGAAATCGCGAACTGCAATCTTTTCTGGCATGATCTGAGCGGAATTATCCAAAGCGTCCGGTAATATAGTCTTCGGTGCGCTGCTGCTGCGGTTTGACAAACAACTGGCGCGCCGGCCCCTCTTCGATTACCTCACCATCCAGCAGAAAGGCCGCCTGATCGGCGATGCGCGCCGCCTGTTGTACACTGTGCGGCACCATGACGATGGTGTAGCGCTGCTTTAACTCGTACAGTGATTCTTCCACCGTAGCCGTCGACAGCGGGTCAAGACCGGACGTCGGATTGTCCAGCAGCACCACATCCGGTTCCAGTGCCAGACTGCGCGCCATGCACAGCCGCTGTTTCTGGCCGCCGGAGAGCGCAAAGGCGGAGCTGTTGAGCCGATCTTTGACCTCATCCCACAGCGCTGCCTGCTTCAAGGAACGTTCGACGCGGCCATTCAGTTCGTCGCGGCTGCGGATGCCGGCCATGCGCAGCCCGTAGGTCAGATTGTTGTAAATCGAGCCGGGCAGCGGCGTCGGCACGGCAAAGACCATGCTGATGCGGCGGCGCAGTTCGTACACATCGGTGGCCGGGTTGAAGATATCTTCCCCATCCACCCGCACTTCTCCCTGGCGCGTGGCATTTTCCGACAGATCGGAGAGCCGGTTGAACAGGCGCAGCAAGGTTGACTTGCCGGCGCGGGAAGGGCCAAACAACACAAACAATTGATTGCGCTGGATGTCGAGGTTGATATTGCGCAGCGCCTCCACCCCGTCAGCATAGACGAAGTACAGGTTGCGCACGGAGATGATGGGTTGCGCATCCCCGGCTGCGCGCCCGTCTGTAGCTGACCTGTCTGCGGCAGGCTGGTTGGCGGCTGGGTTCATTTTGTCACCATTCCCGGCGCCGGCGCATGATGGAGCGCACAAGCGAAGCGACAAGCGTCATGGTCATCACAATCAGCAGCAGCACCAGCGCCGTGCCATACTGCTGGCGCAGCGGCATCCCCGGCACTTGGGTGGCGATCACATAGAGGTGATAGGGCAGCGCCATTGTCTGGTCAAAGATCGACTTGGGCAGCTGCGGCAGATAAAAGGCCGCCACTGTAAACAGGATGGGGGCCGTCTCGCCTGCCGCACGCCCCAGCCCCAGAATCATGCCGGTCAGCATACCCGGCAGCGCATGGGGCAACACCTGGTGGCGGATTGTCTGCCAGCGGGTGGCGCCCAGGCTGAGGCTGACGGTGCGAAACTGCTGCGGCACAGACAGAATCGCCTCTTCCGCCGTCGAAATGATCACTGGCATGGTCATGATGCCCAGCGTCAAGGAGCCGGCTGCAATCGAGGTGCCCAGCCCCATAAACAGCACAAACGCCCCCAGCCCAAACAAGCCGTAGACAATCGACGGAATGCCGGCCAGGTTGACGATGGCGAGACGGATCAGGCGGGTGAGCCGGTTGTCCTGGGCATATTCCGCCAGGTAGATGGCGGTGGCAATGGCCAGCGGCATACAAACAAGCGCGGTGCCGATGGTCAAGACAATGGTGCCCACCAGCGCCGGCATAATGCCGCCTTCGGTCATGCCGTTCGAGGGCGGCTGCGTCAGAAAGGCCCAACTCATGGCCGGCAGCCCCAGCCAGACCACATACAAAATGACCACGATGATGGGAACAACCACAATGGCCGCCACGACGGTGAACACAGCCACCGCCAGGCGATGGGTCTGCTGCCGGCTCACAACTGGCCTCCCCGTGTGCGGCGCCCGCCGCTCAGCCCCACCAGGCGGTTGGCCAGCGAGTTGATGGCGAAGGTAATCACAAACAGGACAATCCCAATGCCGAAGAGGACATTGTAGTGCAGTGTGCCCTGCGCCACTTCTCCCATTTCGGCGGCAATCGTGGCCGTCATCGTGCGCACGGGCTGAAAAAAGATGCCGGGGCCAAAGGGCGGAATATTGGCCGCGTTGCCCGTCACCAACATCACCGCCATGGTTTCGCCGATGGCGCGCCCGATGCCCAACATCACCGCGATCAGCAGGCCCGAGCGCGCAGCCGGCAGCACCACCCGCCAGATGGTTTGCCATTGGGTGGCGCCGATGGCGAGTGCGCCGTCGCGATATTCTTTGGGCACGGCATAGAGCGCATCTTCGGCAATGCTGATAATCGTGGGCAGTGACATATAGGCCAGGATCAACGAGCCGGTGAAAGCGGTCAGCCCGGTCGGCGCCCCCAGGGCCTGGACAAGCGGCGCCAGCGCCACCCAGCCGAGAAAGCCCAGCACGATGGAGGGGATGCCGGCCAGCACCTCGATGATCGGCTTGAGCACTTCCCGCTGCCAGGGGGGCGCCAGTTCGCCCAGATAAATGGCGGTGATCAGCCCCAGCGGCAGCGCAATCACGACGGCCCCCACCGTCACCAGCAGCGAACCGTACAGCAGCGGCGCCAGCCCGAATTTATCCTCGATCGGGTACCACTGCGTGCTGAACAGTTGGCGCAGCGGGATGTCGAGGAACATCGGCAGCCCTTCGCGCAGCAAAAACAAGAAAATCAGGGCAATGATGACAATGGCCGAGATGCCGGCTATCTGAATGACGCCTTCAATAATGATTTCACCCCAACGCCGGCTGCCGGGCGCGGCTTTGGCCTGTCTGTGCGTGCCCGCCCCGTGCAGTTCTTCCGTCGCTGCCATCTGCGCTACTCCTGAGCAACTGGGACAAAGCCCAGATCGGCCACAATCGCCTGCCCCTGCGGCCCACGAATCCAGGCGAGGTAATCGGCAATGGCGGGATTGTCGGCGCCGGTTGTGTACACAAACAGCGGGCGCGCAAGCGGATAGCTGCCATCCGCACCGCTGGCTACGGAAGGCAGGACATAGGGCGAAGCGGCATCGCGCGCCACGGCAATCAGCTTTTCCGTCTCCATATCGACATAGCCCAAGCCGTCATAGCCGATTGCGTTGGGGTTGCGCTGCACTTCGCTGGTGATTCCCACCGAAGAGGGCATCAGCAATGTCTGCGGCGCAAAGACATCCGGGTTGCTGCTGTCGCCTTTGCGCACCACTTCCTCCAAGAAGTAGACATGGGTGCCGGAGTTGGTTTCGCGCGAGACCAGCACGATGGGCGCATCCTTGCCGCCCATTGCGCGCCAGTTCGTCACGCGCCCGGTGAAGATGTCGGCAAGCTGGTCGATCGTTAACTGGGAGACGGGGTTGCTTTTGTTGACGATGACGGCGAGCGCATCGACGGCTACGGTATACTCCTGCGGGTCAAAGCCCTGCTTTTGGGCGTCGGCGATCTCGTTTTCCTTCATGGCGCGTGAAGCGTTGGCAATATCGACCGTGCCGTTGATCAGCGCAGCAATGCCCGTGCCCGACCCACCGCCGGTGACGGCGATGTCCACGTCCAGCTTGACTGCACGATAGGCTTCGGCCCAGGCCAGCGCCAGGTTGACCATCGTGTCTGAGCCTTTGTTCTGGATCGCGCGTGTCCGAGGCGTCTCTTGGCTGCCTGCGCCTGCCGCGCGGCTGGTGCAGCCGGCCAGCAAGCCGGCGGCTGCCAGGCCGAACAGCAGCCAAAGCGCCCAGGGTTTATATGACAAGCGGCGTCTCCTTGCGCAGTGAGCGTTCATTCAATTGCAATACTCTACCACAAGCGCAAATAAAGCTTTTATTCGCTCATTTCGCCGCGTTCGTCATCTTCCTCCCAGCCGCGGCCCTGACGGACAACCGTCTGGCTTTGTTCGCGCAGATACTGCTGCAGATAGTAGGCGCCCCCCGCCCCCTTGTTGGTGTTGCTGCTGGCCTTCCAGCCCCCGAATGGCTGATAGCCGGGCCAGGCGCCGGTGGTGGCGCTGGTGTGGCGGTTGACGTAGATCACACCGGCTTCAATCGTCTCCAAAAACTGGGCGATTTCGCCGGCGTCTTCACTGTAACAGCCGGCGGTCAGGCCGAAGTCGATGTCGTTGGCTCTCGCCAGCGCCTCGCTGAAATCGCTGTAGCCGGCTACCAGCACAATGGGCAGAAACAGCTCCTGCTGCCAGAGCGGGTGATCCGCCGCTACATCAGTCACGACGGTGGGGGCGACATAGAAACCCCGCGGGTCAAGTGTAGCGCCGCCCGTACGCAGGTCGCCCTGCTGCGCCAGTTCGGCGGTGTGCGCCTTGTAGGCTTCAAAGGCGCGGCGGTTGATGACCGGCCCCATCCAGTTCTGCTGCTGCGTCGGGTCGCCCACCGAGACCTGCTCTGCCAGCGCCACAAGCCTGGCGACAAAGGCATCTTTGACCGCCTCATGTACAAAGACGCGCGAACAGGCCGAGCACTTTTGGCCGCTGAGACCAAAGGCGGCGCGCATCACCCCCTCGGCGGCCAGTTCCAGATCGGCGGACTGTGCCACAATCGCCGGGTTTTTGCCGCCCATCTCGGTGATGACCGGGCGCGGCCGCCGCCCGGAAGCCACTTTGGCGTAGATTTCCATGCCCACACGGTAGGAGCCGGTAAAGGTGAAGCCGTCTACGCCGGGATGGTCGACGAGGGCGCGCCCGGCTGCCTTTTGGCCCGTCACCAGATTGAGCACCCCCGGCGGCAGACCGGCATCGACGAAGCACTGCACCAGCAGCATCGGCCCCAGCGGCGTGTCTTCCGCCGGCTTGAGGACAACGGTGTTGCCGGCCACCAGCGCCGCCGCGGTCGGACCGCCGGAGAGGGCAATCGGAAAGTTGAAAGGGGAGATCACGCCCCACACGCCATACGGTTTGAGGACACTGGTGTTGCGGTGGTGGCGGCTCTCGGCACGCTGGCGCACGGCAAAGCCGTTGTGTGCCTGCATGGCGTCGCAGTAGGTGCGGATAAAGTCGGCCGTTTCTTCGACGTCCCCCAGCGACTCCAGCCGATTCTTGCCCACTTCCAGGCTGTCTACGGCGGCGATGGTAAACAGCCGTTCGCTGATAATCTCGGCGGCGCGGCGCAGCAGGGCGACACGCTCCTGCCAGGGGCGGGCGCGCCAGGCGGGAAAGGCGGCGCGGGCGGCTGCCACCGCCCGGTCAATATCTTCGTCCGTTCCATCCGGGAAGCTGCCCATCTGTAGGCGGGTGTCGACCGGGCTGTAGGTGGCATAGGCTGACGCAGCCGCAAGCCACTGCCCGTCAATATACATGCGGTGGCTGCGGCCCAACTCGGTCCGCACCTTCTGCAGCGCCTCTTCAAAATATTCATGCAGCAGGGGATCGGGGCTGCCCAGAGTGGAGTAGGTGATTTTGAACTGCTTGCGCGTGGTCATCAAAGGGTTTCCTGACGAATGGATGAATGGCCGTTATGGGGGCAGTATTGTGACACGGGGTGCAGGTGCTGTCAACCAAAAGAGGCTGATTGGAGGCTAGTTTTTGTTGCTTGACAGCGAGCCGGGCGTATGCTATATTATTTTGGAATCGATTCCAAAACAGAATGCCAGTCTGAATCCCCAAGAGCAGCCATTTGTGCTCTTTGTTGTTGCGTAAAAAGACTGGAATCGATTCCAAAACGGCTTGGTCACCAACGGCAAATGGAAAAAAGGTGCGTGGCGTGGGAAGCAGCCATGACATTACCATCCAAGATATTGCGCGCCGCGCCGGCGTCGGGGTGGGCACCGTCTCCCGTGTGCTCAACGACAGCCCCAACGTCAGCCCTGCCACGCGCGCCCAGGTGCACCGGGTGATGGCGGAGGTGAACTACCGCCCCAAGGCGGCGGCCAAAACGCTGCGCACCCGCCGCTCCAGCGCGCTGGCTTTTATCACCGACGAAATTGCCTCCACCCCCTATGCAGTCGACACCATTCGCGGCGCACAGGATGCCGCCTGGCAGCAGAATTTTATCCTGCTGCTGGTTAATACCAACAACAACCAGCAGCTTTTGGAAGCAGCGATTGCGTCTATGCTCGACCGCCAGGTGGAAGGTGTGATCTTTGCCACCTGGTATCACCGCATGGCCAAACTGCCTGCGATCATCCACCGGCTGCCGGCGGTGTTAGCCGACTGTTTTGTCGAAGAGCGCTCGCTGCCGTCCGTAGTTCCCGACGAGGTGCAGGGCGGCTATGCCGCCACCGAACTGCTGCTGCGCCAGGGTCACCGGCGCATCGGCTTTATCAATAATGAGCAGTCGCAGCCGGCGCATGAGGGACGCGAGCAGGGCTATCGGCAGGCGCTGGCGGCTTGGGATATACCCTTCGACCCCGAACTGGTCACCTGCCAGTTCGGCGCCGCCGAAGGCGGCTACGCGGGTGTGTATCTCCTGATGCGGCTGCCCCACCCACCCACGGCCCTTTTCTGTTTTAACGACCGCGCCGCGATGGGCGTCTACGATGCGCTGCGCGAGCTTGGGCTGGCCATTCCCCAAGATGTGGCGGTTGTCGGCTTTGACAATCAAGAGATTATTGCCGCCCATCTGCGTCCGGGGTTGACGACGCTGCAGCTTCCGCACTATGCCATGGGCGCCTGGGCCGTCAACTACTTGCTGCATGAAGCTCCTTCTTTGTCTTCACCTGGTCCGGCAGTTCCGCCCCCGCAGATCAAGCTGACCTGTCCTATCGTATTGCGCGCGTCACATGCATGGTTGCGAGAGGAGGTGGTCGCACGCACCGAGTCGGATTAACGGATGGTTCGCCCACGTAGGTTGTTTCAAATGGCTGTTATAGAACAAATGTATGGAGGATTCAGTATGGAGATCAACCGCATTAACCGGCGCGATTTCTTGCGCATCGCCGGCGCCGGCGCTGCCGGCCTCGTAGTGGTTGCCTGTGCTCCGGCCGCACCGGCGGCCCCAGGTGCAGCCGCACCCGCAGAAGGCGCTGCACCCGCACAGGGAAAGGTGACATTGCGCGTGCAGGGCGACCCCGACAATGAGGCGCCGATTGCCGGCCCCTTCCAGGAACAAAACCCGAACATCGAGTTGGAGTTCATCGCCGTCACCGGCATCGACCATGAAGAAACGGCCGCCAAGCTTCTCTCCATGATCGCCGCCGGCCAGACCATTGACTTCGGCTATTCGGCTACTGAAGCGCTGCAGTTGTACGCCGGGCAAGGGTTGGCTGCTCCGCTGGACGAGTGGGTGCAGCGCGATTCGGCGGAACTGGCTGAATATTTCAGCGATGTACACCCTTCGCTGATCCAGGCCATGATGTACGAGGGCAGCATCTATGAACTGCCCTTTGACTTCAACGCCGCCAACATGTACTACAACACCCAGCTCTACCAAGAGAATGGGCTGGAGCATCCGGCTCCCGGCTGGACCAAGGATGACTTCTTGTCCAATGCCACGGCCATCACCAAAAAAGATGACACCGGCCGGACTACAGTCTTCGGCTATGGCTGGACTAACCGCCTGTGGGGAAGCTGGATGCCGTGGATTTTCGTCAACGGCGGCAATCTCTTTAATCAAGAAGAAGCGCCGGGCGGCGAGTGGCTGTGGGGCACCTTCTATAAGGACGACCCGGCGGCGCAGGGACGCGGCGGCGGCTACCGCTGGCAGACGCCGACGGCCAATGCGCCTGAGGTGGTCGAGGCCTTGCAGTTTGTCTACGATCTGACCGCCAATGGCATCGCGCCGACGATTGATTTGGGCGGTGGACAGTCACTGCAGGGCTTCTTTGCTGATAACAAGCTGGGTATGACGCCTGCCGGCGGCTTCTGGGCCGGCGGCCTGGCCAATGCCGGGTTCCCCAACGGCTCGTTTGATGTGCAGCTCTTCCCGGCCTGGAAGAACCAGCGCCACCAGTTCGGCACGGGCGGCCAGTGGATTGCGGCGGCCAGCGAACATCAGGAAGAGGCTTGGAAGTACAGCAAGTACCGCATTTCCAAGGAAGGCATGGGTCTGTGGTACGGGGCCAACGGCATCATCACCACGCCGTCCCGCCGCTCCATGCTGACCGCTGAAGCCTTTGCGGAGACAGGGCCGGAGCACTGGGAGGTCTTCTATTCCACGTTGGACGATCATCCTGACACCGCACCGATTCCGGCGCCGCCCATTTCCAACCCGATGACGACGCTCTTCACCAACTATACCGGACGCGCCATGGCCGGTGAGATGAGCCCGCAGCAGGCAATGGATGCGCTACAGCAGGAGTTGGTGGACCTGGTCGAACGCTCGCAGGATATTATGTACCCGCAGAGCTAGGCGCTCGCCAGCTTGCAGAAGAGACTGCCGGTCTTTTGCAGACCGGCAGTCTCTTCTGCCGTTAGACCGTTTCTTGAACAAGGAGGTGCATTATGCAAGCAACTGCTGTGCCTGCGCCCAAGCGATCCGGCCCGGTCGCCTGGCTTATGCAGGATACGTTGACCGGAATGGCGCGCCGCCGGGCGTTGATGGGCTATCTTTTTGTGCTGCCGACCATTCTAGGGATTGTTATCTTTACCGCCGGCCCGGTACTGGCCTCGTTTGGTCTCAGCTTTTTTCGCTGGAATGTCTTCCGCCCACCGGCTTTTCTGGGGCTTGAGAATTATGTGCGGATGTTCAACGATGGACGTGTGGCGGTCGGCTTCTGGAATTCGGCCCGCTTTGTGGTGATGGCGATCAGCTTGCAGATCATTATTGCGCTGCTGCTGGCGCTGGCGCTGCGCCAGAAGATGGCAACTTGGATGCGCTACTACTTCCGCACCGCCTTCTTATTGCCCTTTCTGCTCTCCGGTGCGGCCACCGGCATCGTGCTGGCCTATATGCTGCACACCGAATTTGGCGTTGTCAATTATTACTTGCGCATGATTGGGCTGCCCACCGTGGCCTGGCTCAATTCGTCCGGCACCGTGCTCTACACCATTGTCCTGGTGAGCCTCTGGCAGTCTGTCGGCTTTACTATGGTTATTATGATGGGCGGCTTGAGCAACATCTCGCCGGAAGTGCTTGATGCGGCTGAGGTGGACGGCGCGCGCGGTTGGACCTGGCTTTGGAACATCGTGCTGCCGATGCTCAGCCCCACCATCCTGTTTGCCGCGGTGATAGGTGTTATCGGTGGCCTGCAAATTTTTGACCAGCCCTATGTGATGACGCGCGGCGGCCCCGGCGATGCCAGCCGCACCGTGGTTATGACGCTGTATGAAACCGCCTTCAAGAATCAGGAGATCGGCTACGCCTCGGCGATCGCCGTCCTGCTCTTTATCATCATCATGATCGTGACCGCCACGCAGTTTATATTGAGCAAGAAGTGGGTTTTCTACAATTGAACCGGTGCGCTGCTGAACCGGTGCGCTGCGAGATGGGTGCAGACTTGTATAGAATTTTGTAGGAGTTATGATGGCAACCACAACTGTTTCTAGCGCCGGCAGCACTTCGCTGTCGGACAAAGGTACGCTCGGCAGGTATATCCGCTATAACAGCGGCCGCTGGCTGCTGATCCTGGGGCTGTTCGCCTTCAGCGTGTTGATGGTGGCGCCCCTTGTGTGGACGATCTCTACTTCGCTGCGCACGCCCGCCCAATCCTTTAGCCTGCCCCCCAAATGGCTGCCGACCGACTGGGCGTTTGAAAACTACAGCCAGGTCTTTGAGCAGATCCCGTTCTTTCGCGAGATTCTCAACAGCTTTATCGTGACCATCAGTACGGTCGTGGGGCAGTTGATTACGGCGTCGATGGCCGGCTATGCCTTTGCCCGCTTATCTTTCCCCGGCAAGAATGCGCTTTTCTGGCTGGTGATGGCGACGCTGATGATCCCGCTGCAGGCCACTATCATCCCTGTCTTTATCCTGATCAGCCGCTTTGGGCTGTCGGATACGCTGGCTTCGCTGATTCTGCCCGCGTTGCCCACAGCCTTCGGCACCTTTCTGCTGCGCCAGTATTTCATGCAAATTCCTAAAGAGTTTGAGGAAGTCGCGCTGGTGGATGGCGCCAACCAGTTTATCATCTTCCTGCGCGTCTATCTGCCGCTGGTGGCGCCCGGCCTGGCCGTGCTGGCTGTGCTGGCT
Organism: Caldilineales bacterium; assembly: GCA_038205395.1. GTDB lineage: Bacteria > Chloroflexota > Anaerolineae > Caldilineales > Caldilineaceae > Fredericiella. Next base: position 17,560 of record JBBRBX010000017.1, on the reverse strand, counting down.
TTTAATGGCACCTGGAACGAGTTCTATCGCCCGCTGGTTTTTCTGATCACCGACACAAACTTTACGATCCCGCTGGGTCTGAATGACCTCAAGGGCTATATGATGACCGGCTCGATCTCGGTGGTGCTGGCAGGTGTTGTTCTCTCCCTGATTCCAGTAGTCATTGTTTATCTTTTTGGTCAGCGCTATCTCATGGAAGGCATTATGATGGGCGGTCTCAAGGGCTAGTCAGGAAAGGTCGAGCAATGCAGTACTGGAAACCGGATGGCGCTTTCTTTGTGGGAGACTGCATCCCTTTTTGGCATGAGGGTGTCTTTCACCTGTTTTACCTGTTGGATGAGATGCATCATCAGGCGCTCGGCGGCATGGGCGGCCACAAGTGGGCGCAGATGACGACCCGTGATCTGGTGCATTGGGAGCACCAGCCGCTGGCCTTGCCCATCGATCAGCCGTTTGAAAGGGCGATCTGTACCGGCTCCCTCTTTTACCAGGGGGGACAGTATCATATCTTCTATGCCACGCGTATGCCGGACTGGCAGCAAAAATTGAGCCGCGCCGTGAGCGACGACTGCATCCACTTTACCAAGCTGCAGCCCAATCCGTTTGCCGAGCCGCCCCCCGGCTACTCGCCGCTCCATTTCCGCGACCCGGTTGTCTTTGCGGATGAGGAAAACGGCGGCTACCACATGATCGTCACCAGCATGCTGGAGGAGTGGCCGTTGCCGGGGTATGGCGGCTGCCTGGCGCACCTGACCTCGCCCGATCTGCAGAGCTGGCAGATGCAGGAGCCGCTGCTGGTTCCCGGCTTTGACGACGCGCCCGAATGCCCGGACTATTTTGTCTGGAACGGCTGGCATTATCTGCTCTTCAGCAATCACCTTGCCACCCACTACCGGATGGCGCGCCACCCCATGGGGCCGTGGCTGCGCCCGGCGGTGGACAGCTTTGACGGCGCGCTGGCGCGCGTGATGAAGACGGCCGCCTTTGGCGACGACCGCCGCATCGGCGCCGCCTGGCTGGGCACGCGCAGCGGAGATTTGGACGAGGGGAAGCCACAGTGGGGCGGCAACCTGCTCTTGCGTGAGATTGTGCAGTTGGCCGATGGCACGCTGGGCGCGAAATTCCCTGTCGAGTTGACGCCCGCCTGTGCGCCGCCGCTGCCGCTTGTCTTGCAGCCGCTGACCGCCCATGCCGTGCAGCAGGAGACGTCGCTGCATCTGCAGGCGCAGGAGGGGCTGGAAGCCGCCCTGATCGGCGGGCTGCCGCAAGATCTGCGCATCCGTTTCGACGTTACGCCGTCGCCGGCTCCGGTGTCTGCGTCGGTGCCCGCTCCGATATTTTCAAGGGGCAGTTTTGGTCTGCGTCTGCGCAGCGAAAGTTTTACCACCGGCTGTGTGCTCACGTTCTATCTGGCGGAAGAGCGGGTGACGCTGCAGCATGAGGCAATCGGCGCCGTCAGCGGCCTTGACCAGCCGTTTGGCGTGGAGATTGTCACGTATGGCGATATTATCGACGTGTGTATCGACAACCGCCGCTGTATTGTCAACCGCTGTCCGCAGCAGCAGGGTGCGCAGCTGTTTTTCTTTGCGCACAATGCCGATGTCACCCTGCACAATATCCAAATTGAGCCGCTGCTGGCATAAGCTGCGCCTGTGCAGCGGGCAGTTGTTTTGCCGGCAGGCCAGACCTGGAAACGCAAAGGAATTTTCGTGAACACTGAAACTGAAGCCACCTATGCCAATGCGCAGATTGCGCAGGCAATGCAAAGCGTAAAAGCCGCCACGCAACGGGCGCAAGCGGATGCGGATCGCCCCATCTTTCATTTTTTGCCGCCGGCGTATTGGATGAATGACCCCAACGGGCCGATCTATCATGACGGCTGGTATCACCTTTTTTATCAACACAACCCCTATGGCGATGAATGGGGGCACATGCACTGGGGCCACGCCCGCAGCCGCGACCTGGTGCACTGGGAGCATCTGCCCATTGCGCTGGCCCCCTCGCTGGAAGCGGGGGAGGAGCATGTCTTCTCCGGCTGCGCCGGCGTCAGCCCGGATGGTGAGACGCTGCTGCTCTACACCTCCGTCAAGCACGGCACGCGCGAGGATCGCCCCAGCAACGAACAGTGGGCGGCGCGCCCGCTGGATGCGCAGTGGCTGGCCTGGGAGAAGCACCCCGCCAACCCGGTGCTGGCGCTGGAGACGCATGGGGGGCCGCCGTTTCGGGGCGACTGGCGCGACCCGTTTCTATTTGAGGCGGCGGGGCGCAACTTTCTAGTGCTGGGCGCGATGACGGACGCGTCCGCCGAAGTGGCTTTATACGAAGCTGTGGATGGGTCCTTGCTGCGCTGGCGCTACTGCGGCCCGCTGGTGCGCGAAGAGCGCCGCGAAGGCCGTTTTCTGGAATGTCCCAACTTTGTGCGCATCCCGGCCGCTGCGGCAGCCGACGCCGGCCAGTGGCTGCTGCTGACCTCGCCCTACAACCTGGTCGAGTACACGACCGGCGCATTTGACCTGGACACCTTTACGTTTACAGCGCAGAAGCATGGCATTTTGGACGCGGGCCACAACGACTCGCCCAATTTTTATGCCACCAACCTGCTGACCGACGCCGCCGGCGGCTGGGTGCTGTTGGGCTGGGTGCGCGGCTTTGCCAAAGAGCGGGGCTGGAACGGCGCGCTGGCGCTGCCGCGGCTGCTCACGCTGGATGCCGACGGCGTCCCACGCCAGCAGCCGCTGCCGGCGCTGCAGACGCTGCGCGGGGCGCAGCACAGCCTGGGCGCCTTCACCCTCGAACGCGGCAGCATGGTCGTGCCGGAGGCGTCGGGGAATGCATTGGAAATCCAGACGACCTTGCGCTTAGGGCGCGCCGTGGCCGCCGGTCTGCGGGTGCGCAGTTCGGGTGACGGCCAGCGCGGGGTGGAGATTCGCTGGGATGGCGTGAATCTGACGGTGGCCGGCATCTCTGTGGCGCTGGCGGCGAACGCTGACCGCGAACTGAGTCTGCAGGTCTATCTGGACAAATGTATTCTGGAAGTCTTTGCGGACGGCGGGCGCGTCGCCATGACGCGCATCGTCCAGGCGCCGGCGGAGGATATGGCGGTGGAGGTCTTTGCCGAGCAGGGAGCGGCGCACATTTTCAACCTGGATGTGTGGCCCATGAACGGGATTTGGTAGACCGGCATCTGAAAGACCAGTATTTGATCAACAGGGAGCGCCGGCAAACTTGCCGGCGCTCTTTCCTCGCTGGCCTACAGACCGCGGCGGTGGGCTGCGTTATGCTTGTTGTTGTTTACTGACTTTATCAATCTTGCAAGCATATTGCAGAAAGCGAGTAAGCCTATGCGCAACTTTTCCCGATTCGCCATCGTCCCGCTCAGCCTTATGGTTCTGACGCTCAGTAGTTGTGCGGCAGCGGCCCCGGCCAATGTCGGCAGCCCCGGCGCGGCGGGCACACTGGCCCCCTGCCCCAATTCGCCCAACTGCGTCAACAGCCAGGCCCCCGCCGATGACGCGACCCATGCCATCGCACCGCTGACCTATACGGGTGCAGCCGCCGATGCCAAAGCCCGCATCCGCCAGATTGTGGAGTCCATGCCGCGCACCAAAATCGTTGCCGATGAAGACAACTATCTGCGCGCGGAGTTCACGTCGCAGATTTTCCGTTTTGTCGATGACGTGGAATTTGTCTTTGACGACGCCAGCCAGACCGTCCATTTCCGCTCCGCCTCGCGCATGGGGCAGGGTGACATGGGCGCCAACCGCAAGCGCATGGAAGAAATTCGCAGCCAGTTTACAGTCGCCAAATGAGAGCCGTTCGTCGCCGAGCGAGGAGGAGATGCAGCCGGCGGCCTTCGCTCATTACCTATAGGCCGATAAGCCGCTCTTTCAGCCCAGTATAGCGTTCGGCCACCTTCCCATTGCGCACGGCGATGGAGATGGCCCTGGGTTGCCCTACGAGCACCGCCAGCCGGCGGGCGCGCGTAACCGCCGTGTAGAGCAGGTTGCGCTGCAGCATCATGTAGTGCGTGGTGAGGACGGGGATGACCACGGCGGTGAATTCGCTGCCCTGGCTTTTGTGCACGCTGACGGCGTAGGCGTGCACCAGTTCGTCCAGTTCCAAAAAGTCATAGACGACTGTGCGCCCATCAAAATTTGTCTGCACCTGGTGCATCTCCAGATCGATTCCGGTGATGCGCCCCATGTCACCGTTGTAGACCTCTTTCTCGTAGTTGTTGCGAATCTGCATAATGCGGTCGCCGCTGCGGTAGGCCCGGCTGCCGATGCGCCGTTCGGGCTTGTTGGCAGCCGGTGGGTTGAGGGCAGCCTGCAGTTGTTCGTTGAGCGCGCTGACGCCGATCACGCCGCGATGCATGGGGCTGAGCACCTGAATCTCCTCTGAAGGAATGCCGAAGCGGCGCGGGATGCGATCCGTCACCAACTCCACGCACAACTGCGCCGCTCGTTCCGGCTCTTCGGTCTTGAACAGGAAAAAATCAGCGGCGCTGTCGTTGTCGACCAGCGGCATTTCACCGCGGTTGATGCGGTGGGCGTTGGCAATAATATAGGAGCCGGCTTCTTGGCGGAAGATCGTCTGCAAACGCACGACGGCGGCGCCCGCCAGCGCGCCGCCCTGTTCGGCATCGATGATGTCGCGCAGCACATTGCCGGGGCCGACGCTGGGCAGTTGGTCCACATCGCCCACCAACAGCAGATGCGCCCCCAGCGGCACCGCCTTGAGCAGGTGGTTGGCCAGCACGACATCCAGCATGGAGGCTTCGTCCACGATGATCAGATCGGCTTCCAGCGGGTTTTCGTCGTTGCGCTGAAAGGCCATGCCGTCGGCGGGTTTGAATTCGAGCAGCCGGTGCAGCGTCTTGGCTTCCTGCCCCGTGGTTTCGCTCAGCCGTTTGGCTGCGCGCCCGGTGGGCGCAGCCAGCAGCACGCGGCAGCGCTCGCGCGCGCAAAGCTGCAAAACTGTGCGCACGGTGGTCGTTTTGCCCGTGCCGGGGCCGCCGGTGAGGACGGTGAGCCGCGTGGTGAGCGCCGTGCGCACGGCCTGGCGCTGCTGCTCGGCCAGCGGGAAGCCATTGGCGGCCTCCTGTTGCGCCAGCGCCGCGGCCCAGTCGGCGGGCGTATAGCGCTGAAAGGCGGCTAAAAAGCTGGTTTCGATGCGGCTGAGCCGCAGAAAGCGGTTGGCGACGCCGGCTTCGCTGTAGTAGAGCGGGGTGAGGTAGACGGCGGCCTCTTGCTGCAAAAGCATCTGCGCCTGCTGCACGGTGCCGGCGGCGTACAGTTGGCCCTGCTCCGCAACCAGGCGCGGGATGCCCTCGTCCGCAGCAGGCAGCGGCTTGACTGGGCCAATCCAGGCGTTGACTTCCAGCGCTTCGCCCCCCGGCTGCGCGGCGATCTTCACCTGCGCATCGCTCCACAGGGCGGTGATGCCCAGGCTGACCTGCGTGGGGGCGACATGCAGCAGTTCGGCGGCGGCTTCGACCAGCTTCTCCACCGGCAGAAAGAGATGGCCATCCTCGCTGGCGCCGTTGAGCGCATAGGCGACGCCGGCGGCCACGCGCTGCGGCGCGTCGGGCGGCAGCCCCATCGCCTGGGCGATTTTGTCGGCCGTCAAAAAGCCGATGCCATAGATATCGCGCGCCAGGCGGTAAGGGTTGCCCTTGACGATCGCCACCGCTTCGTCGCCGTATGTTTTGTAGATTTTGGTCGCCAGGCTGGTGCTGACGCCATAGCTCTGCAAGAAGAGCATCACTTCTTTGATGGCGCGCTGTTCGCTCCAGGCCTGCCGGATCGTCTGTGTGCGCAGGCGGCCCACGTTGGGAACTTCCAGCAGCCGCTCCGGCGTTTGTTCTATGACGTTGAGCGTTTCCACACCAAAGTGAGCGACAATGCGTTTGGCTGTTTTTGGACCGACACCGCGAATCAAGCCGCTGCCTAAATACTTTTCCATGCCGGCAATGGTAGCCGGCAGCACCTGCTTCATCTGCTCGACGGCAAATTGCTTGCCGTATTCGGGGTGCACCGTCCAGCGCCCGGTCAATTCGACGCTTTCGCCGACATGGACGCCCAACATATTGCCGATAATGGCTGTTTCGCGCTCGGCGCCCATCGACATACGCTGTGCAAATTCCGGCGTCAACTTGGCGACGGTGTAGCCGTTTTCTTCATTATGGTAGGTGATGCGTTCGATCACCCCCCGCAGCGTGTCCATGCGCGTGAGGGTAGCAGATTGGATGTACACTGGCAAGTTACCAAGATTTAATCACAAGATTGCATGAACTGTTTACGAAGAGGAGATTTGGAAATTTTGTCAAAACTGGCGAGGGGTGCTATACTGTGTCGAACTATTGTGCGGGATCACACGCCCGGTACAGCGGTGTTCCGGCCATAGGAAGGTTCTGTGCAGTGTAACCTGAGCGGGTGCGTAACCTGAACAGGGTGGCTGCACCGGATTCCGGCGGAATCGTGTTTTGGCGCTTGACCAAGTGGAAATGACGGGAGTACCGATGACTATTACCAGTGTGCAGAAGTCGCATGTGATTGAAGAGTACCGGATCAACGAGACCGACACCGGCTCGCCGGAAGTACAAGTGGCGTTGTTGACCAATCGCATCAACGGTCTGATCGAGCATCTCAACACCCACAAGCATGACGAAGGCTCGCGACGCGGGCTGCTCAAGTTGGTGGGACAGCGGCGTCGTCATCTGGCGTATCTCAAGCGCAAGGATACGCAGCGCTATCAAGAGTTGATTCAGCGGCTGGGACTACGCAAGTAAGGGCAGAAAAGCAAGGGGCGCACGAGTCAAGAGAGCCACGACTCACGCCCCTTTTTTACTTTTTCAGCCCCTGTTTTCCAGACAGTTTTCTGGACAATATATCGTTTGGTATATCGTTTGGTTTGATTGACGTGACGGCGTAGCCGGTCTGCCTGGGAAGGAAGAGCCAGGTCTGAGTGACCCTGGCGCGAGGTCCGGCATTGGAGAGCGCACCCAAGCAATCTTGGATGCGGTCTCCAGTTCCGCACCTCGCTGGTTGTTCCTACCCACCTGTTCGGCCACAATGTCTCCATCATGGTAGAGGAACCACAGTGCGCACGGCGCCGGCGTACAGTTGGCGGGAAGCGGGTTCGCTTCTCCTGCCGGCTTATGGTCGCGCTGCGCTGCCTGTGGTGAATCTGTTTTCGTGTAAAGGTAGGATCTATGCAAATGTTTGACGGAACCAAAGTATTCAGCGCCGAGATCGGCGGCCGCACATTGTCTATTGAAACCGGTCTGCTGGCCCCGCAAGCCGGCGGCGCCGTGACCGTGCGCTATGGCGACACCGTGCTCCTGGCTACGGCTACGATGAGCAAGGATGTGCGCCAGGGGATCAATTTCTTCCCCATGACGGTCGAATTTGAAGAGCGTCTCTATGCGGCTGGCCGGATTCCGGGCAGCTTCTTCCGGCGCGAGGGCCGGCCCAGCGAGCAGGCCATTCTGGTGGCGCGCCTGGTGGACCGCCCGCTGCGCCCGCTCTTCCCCAAGGGGATGCGCAACGAGGTGCAGGTCATCGTCACGGCGCTGGCCACCGACGGCCAGAATTTGATGGACGCGCTGGCCATTATCGCCGCCTCGTCTGCGCTGGCGATCAGCGACATTCCCTGGAACGGCCCGATTGCCGCCACGACGGTCGGCTTTGTCGACGGCGAATTCATCGTCAACCCCACCGCCGACCAGATGCTGAACAGCAGCCTCAACCTGGTCGCCGCCGGCACGAGCGACAATATTCTGATGGTCGAAGCCGGCGCCAATGAACTGCCGGAAGACCTGATGCTGGAGGCGCTCAAGCTGGCGCATGATTCCAACCAGGCCATAATTGGGCTGATTACGGCTATGCAGGCCGAGTTCGGCAAGCAGAAGACCGAAGGTACCTATGTCCTGCCCGCGCCGGAGCTGGTTGCAGAGGTCTCTGCGCTGGCGCAAGCGCGCATCAGCGAGCTGCTGGAGGAGGGTCTGGGCAAGGTTCCGCTCAACAATGGCCTCGACGCCATCCGCAGCGATGTGCAGGCCGCCCTTGCCGACCGTATGACGGTAGGCGAGGTTACAGCCGGCGATATGTCGGATGCGTTTGACTCTGTGGTCAAGAAGGCCACGCGCCGCCGCATCCTCGAGAAGGGGCTGCGCCCCGATGGCCGCACCACTACGACGATCCGCCCGATCAGCGTGCAGGTGGGCCGCCTGCCGCGCGTGCATGGCTCAGGCCTCTTTATGCGCGGCGAGACGCATGTGCTGACGGTTGCCACGCTCGGCACGCCGGGCGACGCGCAGCGGCTCGATACGCTGCAGCCGGGCGACGAGAAGCGCTACATGCATCATTACAACTTCCCGCCCTTCAGCACCGGCGAGGCGACGCCCATGCGAGGCCCCAAGCGCCGCGAAATTGGTCATGGCGCCCTGGCCGAACGGGCGCTGGCGCCCGTCATCCCGCAGGACTTCCCCTACACGCTGCGCCTGGTCTCTGAAGCGCTGAGCAGCAACGGCTCGACCAGCATGGGTTCCGTCTGCGGCAGCACGCTGGCGCTGATGGATGCCGGTGTGCCGATCACGGCCCCTGTCTCCGGCATTGCCATGGGGCTGATCCAAGACCCTGACAGCGGCGAGTACCAGGTGCTGAGCGACATCCAGGGTATGGAAGATGCGCTGGGCGACATGGACTTCAAGGTGGCCGGCTCCGAGCATGGCATCACCGCTTTGCAGATGGATCTGAAAATCAAGGGTTTGGATTTCGCCATCCTGCGCAAGGCGCTGGAGCAGGCGCGTGAGGGACGGATGCACATTATGGGCAAGATGCTCGCCGTGCTGCCGGAACCGCGCGCGGCGCTGAGCGAGTTTGCCCCGCGCATTATGACGCTGCACATCGACCCGGAAAAGATCGGCAAGCTGATCGGGCCGGGCGGCAAGACGGTGCGCGGTTTGCAGGAAAACTATGGCGTCAAGATTGACATCGAAGAGAACGGCACTGTTTATATCTCCGGTGAAGGGGAGAGCGCCGAGCAGGCCCTGCAGGAAGTGCAGCGCATGACCGAAGACATTGAGGTCGGCAAAATCTACACCGGCACCGTGGTGCGCGTGGAGCCGTATGGCGCGTTCCTCAACATCATGCCGGGTGTGGATGGCATGGTGCACATCAGCCAACTGGCCGACTACCGCGTGGACAAGGTGGAAGACATTGCCAAGCTGGGCGACGAGTTGACGGCGATGGTCATCGACGTCGATCCGGGCGGCAAGGTGCGCATGAGCCGCCAGGCCGTACTCGAAGGTTGGTCGGTGGACGAGGCGCAGTCGCGTGACCGTGGCGGGCGCAGCAGCGGCGGCGGTGATCGTGGCGGTGATCGCGGCCCCCGCCGCGACGGCGACCGTGGCCCCCGCCGTGACGACCGTGGCCCCCGCCGCGATGACCGCGGCCCGCGGCGGTAGGCGGTAAACAGTTTTTTCGGAAAAAAAGGGTGGGCCAGGAACACTGTTCCTGGCCCACCCTTTTTGGTTGTTGTGACTGCTGGATCTGCTTATCTCTGCGGCTCAGTCGAGATGGTTGGCGGCAGCGGCTGCTGCCCGGCAGACGCAGGCGGCTGCGCACCGTCGGCTGCCGTCGCTTGCGTCTCCGCAGACGCAGAAAGCTGTACGCCGGCCGCCGCTTCCTGCTGCGCCACCAGTTTTTTGCCCGTCACCTTGCGCCGGTAGGATCGGGGCTGCTGGCTGGGGAGCGGGCGCCCGGCAAAGGGAGGGTAATCGAGCAGCTTGGCGTGGATGTAGCTGCCGATTACGCGGAAGGTGGCCACAATCGGCGGGGCCAGCAGCGCACCCAAAATGCCGCCGCTGCTCAGCCCCACGGCCACGGCGCAAATGACGATGATCGGATGCAGATTGATGCTGTCGCCAATGATGCGCGGCACCAGAATGTTGTTCTCCAACTGCTGCACCAAGAAAAAGATGCCGATTGTGATCAAGGCGAAGCCCACGTTGTTGATGCCCATCGGCTCCAACACGCTGCTGCCTTGAATCAAAGCCGTGATCACCGCCGGGATCATGGACAGGATCGGCCCCAGGTTTGGCACCACCTCCAGCAGACCGGCCAGGATGCCGAAGATCAACGCGCCCGGCATGCCCACCGCCGCCAGCGCCAGCCCTGTGGCCGTGCCGACGACGATACTCAGGATCAACTGGCCGCGCAGAAACGACTGCCAGACTACACCAATGCGGCGCAGCAGATCGGCCAGCTCGGAACGGTAGGAGCGGGGAAAGAGACTGTGAAAATAGGCCTGGATGCGCGGCGCATCCATCGTCATATACAGGCTGACAAAGAATGTGACCAGCACGGCCAAAAAGGTGGAGAAGACAGTCCCCACCACATTGATGCCAAAGCTGGCTGTGCTGCTGACGACGTTGGTGGTGGCGCTGAGAAGCTGCTGGATGTAGTTGAGGATGTCGTTGACGGAAGGCACAAACTGCGTCTGCTGCGAGTTGGTCTGCACCTGGCGGGCAAATGTGCCCACCGGCAGTTGGTAGCCGATCACCGTGACGGTTTCCGGCAAACCCAACAAGCCGTTGTTGACCCACGTAATCACCTCGCGCGCCGTCCTCGGCACATCAAACGAGGCCAGCGCGCGCAGCTGGTCGATCAGCGTCGGGATAAAGATAATCGGCACCAGCAGCAGCAGCGCGATCAAAAACAGGAAAATCAGCAGCGTACTGACCACACGCGGAATGCGGATGCGCTCCGCTAAATTCACGATCGGGTTGAGCAAGTACGCCAATATAGCCCCAATCAACACCATCGGCACAATGGGGCGGCTGATGTAGAAAATAAACACCAGCGCCACCAGCATAATCACCAGCACCGTGCGCTTGGTGGAGCGGTCCCAGCGCGAGCCGCCCTCCGGGTCAGCGACGCGCTCGATGACGGCGACCAATGGAGTGTGTTCTTGTAAATTCTCTGCGGGCGGCGGTGCACCCGCGTCGTCTATTTTCGGCACGTCTATTTCCGGCAACTGGCTGGCGTCGGCCATACGATCTCTGTTTGCTCCTACTAGATAAACCCTACGCCGGCACTTTCGTCGCGCCGGCGGCGCCCGCGCCTCTCCTGCTCTTGCACACATTCTTTTTTTTGTGCAAACCTTCTATGCTTGGCAACCCGGCTATTCTCCACAAACGGAAGTGAAAACCCGCAGCAGATTGCCGCCCAGAACTTTGCGAATCACCCCCGCGTCATGCCCACGCTCCAGCAGTTTGGCGGTGATGAGCGGATAGGCCGTCACGTCGGACAGATCCGCCGGCGGCGTGCAGCCGTCAAAATCGCTGCCGATGGCGACGCTGTCGGGGCCGATGCGCGCCAGCATATATTCGATGTGGGCGATGACGTCGTCCAACGAAGCGCGGCTGGGGTTCCTGACATTCAGGAAGGCATCCACAAAGGTAACGCCCACCACACCGCCGCGCATGGCGATCGCTTCCATCTGCGCGTCGGTCAGGTTGCGCGGGTGGTCGCAGAGCGCACGCGCGTTGCTGTGGCTGGCGATCACCGGCTGCTGGCTGGTGTTGAGCACATCGTCAACACCGGCGGGCGAAAGGTGGCTGAGATCCAGCAGCATCCCCAGCCGGTTGCATTCCTCCACAACCTTGACGCCAAACTGCGTCAGGCCGCCGTTGCTGCGGCTCTCGGCCACGCCATCGCAGGCGGCATTGCGATGGTTCCAGGCCAGCCCCAGGTTGCGCACGCCCAGCCGATAAAACTGGCGCAGCACCCCAATGCTGCCGTCCAGCGCCTCGGCCCCTTCCAGACCGGCAATGGCCGCCACCCGCGATTCCGCCTTTGCGCGCTTGATGTCGCCCCCCTTGCGCGCCAGGGTCAACTGATCCGGCAGTTGGTCGGCAAGCCGCAGCAGTTGGTCAAGCCGCTCCAGTGCGTGTGACGTAGCGGCGTGCCGTTGGTAGGGCACGGGCACATAACAGGCAAAAAATTGCGCGCTGATGCCGCCGTCGCGCAGACGCGGCAGATCGATATGCCCCTGGCCTGATCGCTCTCCCAGCCAGCGGTCGCGCTCCAACTGGTCGCCGATGCTGTCGCAGTGGCCATCAATGACGATGGCGTCGAAATGGAGTTCTTGTGCTGGATTGGTTGACATGAGAATCGCCTCGCAATATCAATGCAAAAAATGGATAAACGAAGATAGGCAGGTAAAAACCGGCAGGCCAAAACCGGCTACGCACGGCGCGCACTCTTGCTCAACGACTTGCGGCTCTGGTTGACAACCAGCCCCTCCGCTTCGGCAAATTGCTGGAACAAGGCATAGAACCGCTCCCGATCGATCATCTGCAGCACGGCTGCAGCGTCGGCTGTTTCGGCGGCATAGGGATAGCCATTGGCCCCCACAACGCACTCGGCGCGCACTAAGTCCAGCACCTGCTGCGAACGTCCTTCTTCCCACAGCCAGCGCGGCATTTCCACACGCGCCGGCGGCCGGTTTTGCGCCAGCCGTATATAACTGAATACGACGTCGCGGTAGAATCCGGCGCGGCCCTGGGTGCTCAGCCCATCGCGGCGTGCGCAGACAAACAGCGGGCTGCGGTCGCCCCAATCGGGCAGCGACTGGCTCAACAGCGGGCCATCGGTCAACGACAGATACGGCTCGCCGGTCACAATATTGAGCAGCGTCAAAAAATCTTTGCTCGAAGAGCTGTCCACAAAACCGGCCAGCGGCACACGCCGCCGCTGCGAGGTGTCCAGCAGCTTCTGCACGGCCCGCACATAGTCGCCGCTGCGCTCCGGGCGCAGTTGGCCGGCAAAGCTGATGATAAACGAGCCGTCAAACAGGCAGAGCGGGCGGCGCTCCTCCGGCTCGGCGGCAAAGCGCTCCATCAAGACACACAACTGTTCGCACTCCAGCACAAAACGACGCTGGTTGACCCGCCAGTCGGCAAATTCTCCGCCCGCCTCATCGGTCGCCAGTTCATTGGGGGCCAGCACCTCAAAGCGTACATCTTTCTCATAGCGGCCCCCCTGCGCATGATAGTTGATGTACCAGCCCACCTGCACCGCCGCCACCGGCGGCGACATCTCCTTGCTGGGCATGATCTGGCTGCCGTCCACCGCCGCCACCGGGCAGTCCGCCAGGACAGCCATTGCCCAGGCGCGCGCATCCCGGTGCGACTGCCAGCGCTGGGCAAACGGCAGCCGCAGTTGCTGGGCCTGGTCGAGTTCGGCAGTCGGCTCGGCGCCCGGCCATTCGCTGTCGCTCGCCTCTACGGCCTGCATCACGGCCGCGGCGGACAAACTGTTGAATTGCGCGAGCTTCTCGCTGAGCTGCGAGGATTGGCGACGCTGCTCGCTTAAAAATATGGTAAACTGCTCACGCTTTGTTTGCAGCGCGTTTACAACTTTGCCGCGGTCCAGCATTCCGTTTCTCCGCCTGTTCTCCGTCTGCAATCATAGCCCTGAGCCGTTAAATTGTAAACGGCCTGTGTCCGAACGTTTGTACTAGGATTCTACCATACCCGTCGTGAAATCGAGAGGATTTATGGCCGCACCGTCACAAGCCCCCCTTCCACCAACCGCCCCACAAGCCGCCCCGCAAGCCGTCCTTGTGCTCCATGCCGTCTATGCCGCCATCGTGGCCCATGCGCAGGAAGGCAAGCCGGAGGAAATCTGCGGCGTCGTGCGCGGGCGCGGGCTGCAGGCTCATGCCGCCGTGCGCGGGCGCAACATTGCGGCGGAACGCATCGAGAATTATGAGGTGGACCCCCAGACGCTGCTGCTGCAGTTTGCCTTTGAGGATGCCGGCGCAGAGATGATGGGTATCTATCATTCGCATCCGGTTTCGGTGGCCTACCCGTCGGCGACCGATGCTTGGAACGCCTATTACCCTGATTGTATCTACTTTATCTGTTCTTTGGAATTTGACGACGCCCCTGTGCTGCGCGCCTTTCGCATGACGACCCACTGGCTTGATCTCGCCCTTGACCGTTTGCGGCTTGCGCTGCCCTTCTACGAGACGCGCCCGCAGTTGTTCGCTTACTATCAACCGGTGGACGCGCCGCTGCCCGCGGCCCTGGCGTCGTTTGCCGCCGATCTGCCCGTCCCGTTTTATCTTGCTTATAGGGCGGACGAGCAGGGCGCCGTCGTTGACACGCGCATCGTCTCGCTGGTGGAGCACCCCATCCAGTTGGCTGATCAGGCGCAGGATGTTCCTGCTCCTATGCCCACAATGTGAAAAGGCTGACAGATGGCCCGGCGCAGCTGTGCGATAAATGGTTCAGCATTAAATGATTTTGTGGCTGGGCTGTTTGACAAGGGGTAGGTGCGCCAGTATACTGTCGCCTCCAAGCAGCACGGCTTGGAGTTGGAAAGAAAACGCAGGAATACGCCTTTTATGAAATTCGGGATTTGCCGCAGCATCCATCATCTGACTTGCTTGTGTCGATAGCGGGCGCGGCCAGCACGAAGCTGGTTGTTCCCGCTGTACAGCGACAGGCAAGTGATGAGCCATGCGGCAAAACTCGATAAGGGATGGGGGTACGGAGCCGGAAAATGGTGCGCCGTCCTCCGCACATCCCAAGCTGATACGGGAGCTGCGCCGAGTTCATCGCCTGATGGACTCGGCGTTTTTAATTGGCGTTTTTGGATTCGCTGTAGTGTGCAAAGAGATGAATAGGAGAAGATGCAGAGATGGCAACAGTATTGATGCCTACCCCGCTGCGGCGGTTGACCGGCGGGCAGGCCAAAGTGGAAATTGAAGGGCAGGATGTCGGCGCCTTGATCCAGGCGATCGACGCCCAATATCCGGGCGTAGCCGATAAACTGCTGGATGATGACGGCAATATCAAGCGCTTTATCAATGTGTTTGTCAACGATGACGAGGTGCGCAGCCTGCAGGGACTGCAGACCCCGGTGGAGATGGCGGACAAGGTCTCAATCGTACCGGCCATGGCCGGCGGCCAGGAGTAAGCTATGTCACTTCTCAATCGCGACCAGTTGGTGCAGCTTGCCAAGGATGCAATTACGGAGATAACGGCGCGCGATCTCAAAAGCCGGCAGGATCAAGGGGAGCCTCTGACGGTGGTCGATGTGCGCGAGCGCGAGGAGTTTGTGCAAGGCCATGTGCCCAATGCCGTTTTTATCCCGCGCGGCTATCTGGAACTGCAGATCGAGCAGCACCAGCCCGACCGCCAGGCGCCCATCGTGCTCTACTGCGCCGGCGGCGTGCGCTCGGCGCTGGCCGCCCGCAACCTCAAGGAAATGGGCTATGAACAAGTCTATTCGCTGATCGGCGGCTTTAACGGCTGGAAGAATGCCGGTCTGGATTTCAAGATTCCCACGGTGCTGAGCGAAGCGCAGCGGCTGCGCTACAGCCGCCACACGCTGCTCAAAGAGGTGGGCGAGGCCGGCCAGATCAAGCTGCTGGAAAGCAAAGTGCTGCTGATCGGAGCGGGCGGCCTGGGCAGCCCAGCCGCCATGTATCTGGCGGCGGCGGGTGTGGGTACGCTGGGCATCGTTGATTACGATGTGGTGGATGTCTCCAACCTGCAGCGCCAACTGCTGCACGGCACCAAGGATGTGGGCCGTCCCAAAGTCGATTCGGCGGCGGACCGCATCCACGACATCAACCCAGAAGTGCGGGTAGTTGCCTACCAGGAGCCGATCACCAGCGCCAACGCTCTGGAGATCATCCGCGGCTATGACATTGTGCTCAACGGCTCGGACAACTTTCCTACTCGCTATCTAGTGAACGACGCCTGCCATATGCTGGGCAAGCCCTTGGTGGATGGCAGCATCTTTATGTTTGAGGGTCAAGTCACCGTCTATCAGCCGGCGCAGCCCGAAATGGGGATTGAGGGCGGCCCCTGCTATCGCTGCCTGTATCCCGACCCGCCTCCGCCCGGCGAAGTGCCAAGCTGCGCCGAGGCCGGTGTGCTGGGCGTCCTGCCCGGCATCGTCGGTTCGCTGCAGGCGATTGAGGCGATCAAGCTGATCCTGGGGATCGGGGAGTCGCTGGTGGGGCGGCTGCTGTTGATCGACACGCTCGATATGAGCTTCCGCACGCTCAAGGTGCAGCGCAACCCAGCCTGCCCGCTGTGCGGCGACCATCCCACCGTCAGCGAATTGATCGATTATGAGCAGTTCTGTGGCTTCCCCGGCGGCTCCAGTGAGGCTCATGCAGAAACGCATGTGAAAGAGGACAGTCTGGCGTTGGCGTAGGAGGCTGTATGCTGATGGATGTGCTCGCACCGCTGCAAGCTGGAACGCAAGCTGCAGCGCAAATTGAATCCGCCACGATCCTGGATCAGATCGGGGAGACGCCGCTGCTCGACTTGCGTGCGTTTGCGCACGCGCAGGGTGCGCCGTCCGCAGTGGGCGTCTACGCCAAGGCCGAGTGGTGCAATCCCGGCGGTTCGGTCAAGGCGCGCGCCGCCCTGCGCATGGTGGAGGAAGCGGAGCGCAGCGGTGCGCTGCGGCCGGGCAAGACCATCATCGACAGCAGTTCGGGCAACACCGGTATTGCTCTGGCGCTGATTGGCGCGGTCAAGGGCTATCCGGTGCAGCTTGTGATGCCGGCCAATGTCAGCATTGAGCGCAAAGCGCTGGTCAAAGCCTATGGCGCACAGCTAGTCGAATCGGACCCGCTGGAAGGGTCGGATGGGGCGCAGGATCAAGTCTGCGCCATCGTCGCCGCCGACCCGGAGCGCTATTTTTACAGCAACCAATACAACAACCCGGCCAACTGGCAGGCGCACTACGCGACGACAGGGCCGGAAATCTGGCGGCAGACGGACGGCCAGGTCACGCACTTTGTGGCAGGGCTGGGCACGACCGGCACCTTCACCGGCACGGGCCGCTATCTCAAAGAACGCCGCCGGGACGTGGTGTTGGTGGCGGTGCAGCCCGAGGATGAGCTGGCGGTGATCGAGGGGCTGAAACATCTGGCCACCAGCCGGACGCCGGGAATCTATGCTGCGGGGCTGCCCGACCGCACGTGGAACGTGGCGCCCGAAGAAGCCTGGCGCAGTGTGCGCGACCTGGCGCGGCAGGCAGGGCTGTTTGTAGGCGTCAGCGGCGGCGCCGCTGTGGCGGCAAGCATCGCCCTGGCCAAAGAAATCGAGCAGGGCGTCATCGTCACCATCCTGCCGGATGACGGCAGCAAATATGTGAGCCTGGGAATTTTTGCATAGGAGCCTGTATGCGATCGCAAGTGGATCAGAGCGCCCTCAAGTTCAACCAGTCGTGCATTATCGTTCTGCTGGCGTGGGCCTTTCTCTTTGACTGGCCGTGGCTGGTGGCGCTGGTGGCGGTGGTGATGCTGGTCGGGTCGGCCATGCCTGAGGCGGGGCTGCTTAAGCTGTTTTACAGCCGCGTGCTGCGGCCTGCCGGGCTGCTCAAGCCCAACGTCGTGGCGGATGAACCGCAGCCGCATCTGTTTGCCCAGGCGGTCGGCGGGCTGTGTCTGCTGCTCGCCGCCTTTGCCTTTTGGGCCGGCTGGATGGTGGCGGGCTGGCTGCTGACGGGGCTGGTCATTG
>JBBRBX010000016.1:0-65593 GCA_038205395.1 Caldilineales bacterium | reverse complement strand
CCGTCACCACCCATTTGCCCAAAGGCATTCATGCCCATCGCCGCACCAAACGGGCCCTTGACCCCTGATTTACCGGAAACTAAAGATCTATCCCTCCCGAACCTATGGTTGCACCGTTCGTTGGCACATGCTATAGACAGTCAGATAAAGATCCGTGCTTCTGCTCTGGTGAGCTACTCGTTCAAGCGTCAAGAATCATTATCTGAACATCTATAGAGTGCCCAGGGGAGATTGTGTGCATAGAGAAGTCGCTGTGTCCTCCCAGACTTGCTCTCTTCCCTGCGTTTGCTCGCGATTGGTATTGCGTGCATGACACGAAGCGCAGAGCAACTCATCATCGGAATTGCTCTACTTGTATTCTAGTAGCGGTCACACGCTCAGTCTTCTGGAGTTACACCATGAAGCCAAAAGATCCAGCTTCGCCATCTCTGCCAGCGGGAACTACTCTCTATCATTTCAACGGCGTCCCTGTCGTGGCACAACCCAGCTTCTGGCCGTTGCTCATCCTGGTCACCGGCTTTCTGGTCTGGGACGCCGGGCGACGCAACCGCAAACGCTCTTGGCTCCAGTGCGTCGGCTTGGGGATGTTGGCGCTGCCGGTCGCACTGTTCGCCGAAATTGGTCACGCCATGGCGCATACCATCAGCGCCCGCGCGGCCGGGGCCCCGATGGATGAAATCCTGCTCTCCGCTGGGATGGCCCGCACGCTTTACCTAAACAACGACGTTCCACCGCATACACATATCCAACGCTCGCTCGGTGGCCCCATCTTTAGTCTCGTCGGATTCCTGCTCAGTCTGCTTTGGTGGCGCACTGCGCCATACGGATCGATCAACCATGATCTTGCCGAGGTCTCCCTGTTTGGACACAGTGTGATCCTGTTCGGAAGTGTCACGCCGCTGCCAATGATCGATGGCGGAATCATGCTGAAATGGAGACTCGTAGAAACGGGGCAATCCCCGGAACAAGCCGAACAAACGGTACGCAAGACAAGCCTGAGCCTGGGCACAACTGCTGTCGGTTTGGGTGTGCTGTTGGGCATATTGCGAAAGCGCAAGTGGGTGGGCGGCTTGCTGGCTACGGCCGGCGCAGCTGGAATCGCGGCTGGCTTCGGATGGCTGAACTAGTCCGAGCTGGTTCACGCACACAGCGAGACGAAATCATGGGCGCGATTCCCTAGCCGAAAAGGTTACCCCCCAGCATTTGACACCGCCGTTGGCAAGTGCACAGGTGTAGAAGATGTTGCGTTCACGACGGTCTGGGGCTTGGGTGACACCATGGCCGAACGCACCGGCGACAGCACCACAAACTTCATTGCCTGGGTCGTTGACCACACTCGCCAATAAATGTCTCGACTATAACGAATCCCACGGTTTAACTCGTGTGTGGAGTTGCTACTTCGCACACGAGTTTTTTGTTGTCTGATCTACCAGCTTTATTAAGAGCCTCTGGCGCAGCGTCAACTATAAATTGTATCCCCTGGCGCCAGGCGCCTCCCGTGCTCAATGAGGTGCAGTACTTCAAGCCGCTGCCCGACATGCGCACACGCTGGTACAACGATTCGGTCGCCAAATATCTAGGCGAGGCGCTCGATAAACTGCTGGCTGACGATGGCGACGTCCAAGCCGCTCTTGACGACGCCGCCCAGAAGGCGCAAACTGAACTGGACAAACTGCGTGCCCAGGATTAGTAAGACGGTGTAGAGGGCGCAAGATACGGCGCAGAAGAGATCATGATGAGCACAATTCTTCTACGACGCATCTTATGCCTCTGCCGCACTCCTTGCGCGGCGCGGGTCCAGACTCTCCACAGAATCATGCTGTCCACAGAGGAGACGCTATATGGAAACTAGCACACGCTCGCGGCAGACGGTGGGCTGGCTGGAGCAGTGGAAAAAGCGCGAGATTTGGATGTTTTATCTCGCCATCTCGCCGTGGCTGATCGGCTTCTTGCTCTGGACGGCAGGCCCCATGCTTTAGTATATCTTCACGATGCTGGATGCATTTAGCGGCTCTTTGTGCCAGCGCAAAGAGCCGCTGCCCCGCGACGAGTATAGTAATGGCACAAGTGGTGGCTTGTGTGCATCCAGCCCTGATGGGAAACTGACTTCTGAAAGGAGAACAAAATTATGCATGATTCGCGTACACCGTCTTCGGTGGAGGCTGAGGAGCCGATTCGTGATGAAATGACGATTGCCGAGGTGCTGGCCGCCGTGCCGGGGGCGAGAGCGATCTTCCAGGAGCATTCCTTCGATCCTGCCAGCTACTGTGGCCCGACGGTGCAAATTATCCGGCTAGACGAAGCGCCTGCGCACTGCAAACTGGAAGATGTGGAAGGATTGCTGGTGAAGCTTAACGCTGCCTATCGACGTACTGCTCATCAGTCAGGGCCTTAGGCGTCTGACCCCTCTTTCTTTCTGTCTCATTGTGTCTTTGCGGGGGTTGGTAGACGCCTGGGACAGATCGAAAGCTGATCGCCAAGCGATTCCACCCATTGATGGCAATCACCGCCATCGTCAAATCGACGAGTTCCTTCTCGCCAAACTGCGCGCGTGTCTGCGCATAGACCTCATCGGGGACATGTCCATCGGCAATGCGTGTCACCGCCTCGGTCCAAGCCAACGCAACTCGTTCGCGTGCGCTGTAGAATGGCGTCTCTTGCCAAGCGGTGAGTGCGTACAGCCGCTGTTCGCTCTCACCGGCAGCCCGGGCGTCCTTTGTGTGCATATCAATACAGTATGCACAACCATTGATTTGCGAAGCGCGCAGCTTCACCAGTTCAATCAGGCGCGGTTCAAGATCACTCTGATGCACGTAGTGTTCCAGCGCCATCATAGCCTGCCCTGCACCTGGTGCGACGTCTGTATACAAAATCCTAGGTTCCATGTGAGATTGCCTTTCATTGATCCGTTGAGCGGATTTCGCTTTGTCTATCAGACAGAAGCACCAAGCGTCCGCTCCCCTGCTGTTCAATGCGTTTGCCCCTCACTCTACCGTGAATGCAGGTATCAATCATTGCGCTTGCGCAAAGATGACTTCGCAGAATCGTAACCGGCTGGAGGCCAAGCTCGGCCACTGTTTCTGCTGTTATAATTCAAAGCCCATAACCGATTTTAGGACCCGGTGCCGCAGCCGGCCGGGCATCTTCTTGACGCTCTACCGCTTCCTGTCCATCTATTGTCGCGACGCCGGTTGCGATGCGGCGGCTTTGTGCAATCTTTCACATGTGCCTAGCGCGGCTTGATCCAGCGCCGCCTGCCCTTCGTCGGCCTTTTGTTCTTGCGCCTGGACGTTCGTTTCGCATCCTCTACGCATTGTATAAACTTTGTATATCAGGCGGCGCCGGTCAGCCACAGCACCTGATACGGCTCCAGCAGCAGCGGTTCGTCGCCCAGGACAATCGTCTGGCCGCTGATCAGGTCGTGAAAGCGGTAGTCCAGCCCGTACAGGCGTACTTCGTTGGCGGCAATCGGCTGCAGCTGCTCGCTGAAGTTGGCCGCCACCAGCACACGCCGGCTGGGCGTCTGCTCTGGGCTGTGCTCCAGGCCTTGCTTGCCTGCCTCTGCGACGTTATCTTCCGAGGCCGTGCGCACGTAGGCGAAGACATGCTCGTTGCCGAAGTTGATGACGCTCATCTGCTGGCCGGCCAGCGCCGGCGTCGCCTTGCGCAGCGCAATCAGATGGCGCAGCGCGCCGTAAATCCGCCCCTCAATGGTGGTAGGGTCGTGGCGGCGCTCCATCTTCTGCCAATCGGTGGCGGGACGGTGCACCCAGCGGCTGTCGTCCGCCTTGGCCGGGTTGTTGGCATAGCTGTAGTCGTTGCGCGTGCCCACTTCGTCGCCTAAATAGATCAGCGGGATGCCGCCGATGCTGAGGATGATGGCATGCAGCAGGCAGATGCGGCGCACCGCCAGGTCGATCTCGCCCCTGTCCCCGCTGCGCAGCGCACTTTCCAGCCCCGCCAGCGAAGCCAGTGTGCCGGAGATGCGGGCGTCGCCGGTGCGCGGGTTCTCTTGAAAGGGCAGCCCGCGCGCAAAGGAACCAGGGAAGCGCCCGCTGTAGAAGGCGTTGAGAAAGCGGCGGTGGTCATAGCCGTTGATGCCCAGGGCAGCGGCGTCGCCGTCGTCAAAGGTCCAGCCGATGTCGTCGTGGACGCGCACATAGTTGACCCAGGCGCAGCCCGGCGCAATCTGAAAGCGGTAGCTCATCGACCGCTGCAGCATCTTCACCTCGCGCGTGGCCAGGCTGTTCCACAGCAGCGCCATTAGCAGCGGGTTGTACGACAGCTGGCACTCCTCCTCGCCGATATAGCGGGCCACCTCGTCGGGATGCACGATCGCCTCCGACTTGAAGAGCAGGCTGGGCGCAGCGATGCGCAGCAGAGCGTTGAAGGCGCGCACCAGGGTATGCGCCTTGGGCAGGCTCTCGCACACCGTGCCTATCTCCTTCCAGGTGAAGGCCAGCGCATCCAGCCGCAGCACCTCCGCCCCGGCGTTGGCCAGATAGAGCATCTCGCCCGCCATCTCGCGGAAAACCACCGGGTTGCGATAGTTGAGGTCCCACTGGAAGACGTTAAAGGTTGTCCACACCCAGCGGTCAATCTCCGCACGCCAGGTGAAGGCGCCCGGATGTTTCTCCGGAAAAATCTCGCGCAGCGTGCGCTCGTAGGCGTCGGGCATGGTGCGGTTGGGGAAGAGGAAATAGTAGTCGCGATGGTCGGCATCACCCGCCAGCGCAGCCTTGGCCCAGCGGTGCTCGTCGGAGGTGTGGTTGAAGATAAAGTCGAGCACCAGGCTCATGCCGGCGGCGCGCAGGTCGGCGGCCAGCGCCTTGAGATCCGCCATCGTGCCCAGCCGTGCATCGACCGTGCGGTAGTCGCTCACGGCATAGCCGCCGTCGCTGTCGCCTTGGGGGGCGTCAAACAGCGGCATCAGGTGCAGATAGGTCAGCCCCAACTCTTGAAAATAGGAAATTTGTTGGCGCAGTTGCTGCAGGTCGCCGGCGAACAGATCGACATAACAGACGCCGCCCAGCATTTTCTCCGACTGGAACCAGGCCGGCTCCTGCTCGCGTTGGCGGTCGAGCGCCTTCAGTGCGGCGGGCCGCTCCAGCCAGGAAGCGGCAGCCAGCGCCAGGATGCGCTCCACCTGGTAAAAGAAGTCGTACTGGTCGCCATACAATTCCAGCAGCAGCGGGAAAAGGGTGGGGAAATGGATTTGCAGCCGCTGCCGGAAAGCGTCCCACGCCTCGACATCGGCGCCGGCAAATTCCATCTGCAGGCGGGGCAGCAGGCGCTCCAACGTGCGTTGGCTCTCGCGCGCCAATCTGGGTGCATCAAACATAAGGGTTTACTCTCTTCCGGCTGCTGTGGCCGCTTCTTTTCTGGCCAGGAGAATCAGATGGTCGCCGGCGGCATCATAGTCGCCGCCTTCAAAATCGCCCCACACCGCTTCCACGCTAAAACCGGCCGCCTCCAGCATCAATTCCGCCTCATTGCGCCACAGGAAGCGCAGCACAAAGGGGCAGACGGTGCGGCGGCTGCTGCCGTCGGGCAGTGTCTCCTCATAGGTGAAAACCGTCTCCTGAAGCTGCTCGGCCCAGTCCACCGTGCGCACGACCCACTTGACCACCTGGGCGCCGGCGGCGTCCGTCCAGTGGTCGGCCAGTTCCTGCAGCCCGTTGGCGGCGGTCAGACGCGCGACATCGGGGTTGAAGAGATCGATCAGCAGCGTTCCCTGCGGGCGCAGATGGCGGTGGACGCTGCGCAGCGCCTGCAGCTGCTCCTGCGCACTGGTCAGGTGCATGAGCGTGTTGCTGGTGCAGAAAGCGAAGGCATAGTCCCGGCAGGGCAGATCGAGGCTGCGCATATCGGCCCGCACCAGGTCAACGCTGCCGCTTGCGGCCAGCGCGCTGATCTTGTCGGCGGCAACCGCCAGCAGGGCCGGGCTGATGTCCACCCCCGTCACCGTATGGCCGTTGACCGCCAGCGGCGCTAGCAGGCGGCCAGTGCCGCAGCCCAGTTCCAGGATGGGGTCGCCCGCTTCGGCGGCCAGCGTGAGGATGAGGTCGAGATCGTCCGTATAGTCCCGATAGTCGGCATCATAATAGCGCGCAAAGCCATCAAAAGGGGTGGGCTGCGCTGCGTGGTCGGACATGACGGATTCTCCGCTCAAAAGCTGTTGTTTGGTCGAGAAGTGAATTTTACACTGGAAGCTGTATAGGCTATAATACAGGAGTCATTGGGCCGACCTCACTGCAGGTCGGCGCTTGCTTTGTCAAACAGGACACGAGAGGCTGCGCCGCCCCAGCGGGGGCGGTGTTTTCATATGCCTCTTGTGTTGCTATTGGCAGGCAGGCGGAATGCTCTACAGCGTACGGCAGCCTTATCCGGTTCCGGCTGGGAACAGCCGGAGCGGTTGAAACAAGGCCTCATGATTGTGCGTTATAGAGTCAGCAGGGGCAGATGAATTCCGCAAGTGACAATTGAAATCGTCGATGAGGGGCGTGTTCTGCACACAGAAGCCCCCGACTTCGTATTGGCCGGAAGCTCCCGCATGGCAAAAGGCGGGGAGGGTGCAGAACGGCCCAACCTGTGCATGATGAAGTTTTTTTGATGAGTGACAGCAGCTTGAGAGTGTAACTATGGCAAACAATCAACCGATTTACCTGACAGCCGAAGGGATGCGCAAGGTCAAGGAAGAACTGGAGTACTTGACCGCGACACGCCGCCGTGAGGTTGCGCAGATGATTGCCGAGGCCAAGGCCGAGGGTGATATCAGCGAAAACGCCGGCTATGACGAAGCCAAAACGGCGCAGGGCTTTCTGGAGGGACGCATTCGCGAGTTGGAAATCATCCTGAAGAATGCCAAGGTGATCTCCGACGATTCCGCCGCGCCCGATGTGGTCAGCCTGGGCCGCACGGTGGTGGTGCGCGAGAGCGGCTCCGACAGCGAAGAAGAATACACCATTGTCGGCCCGCCCGAAGCTGACCCGACCGCTGGGCGCATCAGCAACGAAAGCCCGCTGGGCAAGTCATTGCTGGGCCGGCGCATCGGTCAGCAGGCTGTCGTCGACTCGCCGGGCGGGGAAATCATCTTTGAGATCGTGCGCGTGAAGTAAAGCTTGCGCCCCAACCGATCTTTGACAATCTGCCCGGCGCTTGTCAAGCGCCGGGCGTTTCACGCCCAACAGCAAGAAACAGCAAGGACCAGTAAGGACCAGCTTGTGAACGAACCCATTCATCCCATGTTTGACCCGGCCACGCTCAGCGACCAGGAAGCCGCGCGCCTCGCCGGTACACGTGCGTTGACTGCACAAGGGATCGACCCCTATCCGGCACGTGTGCGCCGCACCCATCTCATCGCCGAGGCGCGCGCGCTGTATGACAACGGCGAGGCGGATGATCTGCAGGTCACAGTGACGGGGCGGATCAAGCGTATGCGCATCATGGGCAAGATGAGCTTTGCCGACCTGGAAGACGGCTCCGGCATTATCCAGATTGTGCTGCGCAAAGATAACCTGCCGCCGGACGTCTATGAGAATGTCTGGCGCAAGGCAGTCGATCTGGGGGATTTCGTCGGCGTCAGCGGCCCGCTCTTTGTGACCAAGACCAATGAGTTGAGCGTCGAGGTGCATGATCTCCAGTTTTTGAGCAAGACGCTCAAGCCGATGCCCGACAAGTGGCACGGTCTGCGTGACCGCGAAAAACGCTACCGCCGCCGCTACGTGGACCTGTTGGCGAATCCGCCGGTGCGCGAGATTTTTCGCACGCGCGCCGCCATCATTCGCGCGCTGCGGGGCTATCTGGACGGCGAAGGCTTTCTGGAAGTGGAGACGCCGATTCTGCAGCCGATTTATGGTGGGGCCGCGGCGCGTCCCTTTGTCACCCATCACAACCAACTGCACCAGGATCTCTATCTGCGCATCTCGTTTGAACTCTATCTCAAGCGGCTGATTGTGGGCGGTTTTGACCGCGTCTACGAGATCGGGCGAGATTTCCGCAACGAGGGCGTCAGCTTCAAACACAACCCTGAGTTTACGCAGCTTGAGTTTTACGAAGCGTATGCCGACTACCAGGCTGTGATGCGCCGCACGGAGGAGATGGTCGCGCATGTGGCGCAGCAGGTAACAGGCGGCTATATGCTGACCTGGCAGGGCAACGATATTGACCTGCGCCCGCCCTGGCGGCGCATCTCGCTGCGCCAGGCCATTCTTGACGCCACCGATATTGACTACGAAGCGTTTCCGGATGGTGAGTCGCTGGCCGCGGAAATGCGCCGCCAGGGCCATGAGCCGGACCCCAACAGCAACTGGGGCAAGCTGGTGGACAGCCTGATGGCGGAATATGTCGAGCCGCATCTGATTCAGCCAACCTTCCTGACCGACTACCCGCGCGATGTCAGCCCGCTGGCCAAAGGCTCGCCGGATGACCCGCGCCAGGTGGAGCGCTTTGAAGGCTTTATCGGCGGCATGGAAGTGTGCAATGCCTTCAGCGAATTGAACGACCCGGTCGACCAGTTACAGCGGTTTGTCGATGAGAATTACCGGGCGCGCCACGGCGACGATGAGGCGCACCCCATCGACGAAGACTTTATCGAAGCGCTTGCTTACGGTATGCCGCCCACCGGCGGCTTCGGCATGGGCGTCGACCGCCTGACCATGCTTTTCACCGATAAGGACACCATTCGCGAAGTGATCCTCTTCCCCCACCTGCGCACGGTGCGAGATGCAGAGGATGAGCTGGAGAATGATCCGGCGACTGCGCGGGCAGAAGAGGATGGGGCGGAAGCGGGCGCACAGCAGCCAGGGTAGCCCAACAAAAAAGCCTTGCCCCATTGGGGCAAGGCTTGCTTTGCAGTCGGGGAGAGAGGATTTGAACCTCCGACCTCTTCGACCCGAACGAAGCGCGCTACCAAGCTGCGCTACTCCCCGATCACAAGACGATAGTATAGTGCTGCCTGGGCAAAAAAGCAAATTTCGGGAAGAAAAAATTACTTTGCAGCCGCTGCCAAGTATGCTATACTCCCCGCTGCTTGCACTGTATGGATGTGCGCTTCGCAGCTAAATAGTGATACACTGCGCATACGCAAAGCACTGCGCCCGGAAAGCAGCCGGAACATCACCGGAAATAAAAGAAAGCCGGAATCACTGCCGGCCAATTCGTTGCCCAGGTCACTGCCTCAAACCGCACTGCCAGTTGGTCTGAAGCAGGGAGGATTCATGATCGAAGTCACCATCGACAGCATCCGAGTCAGCTTGTTGTCGCAGAATCGTATCGTCGTATTGAAAGAGGAAAGCAGCGAACGGTTTCTGCCCATCTGGATTGGGCCGTTCGAGGCGGATGCCATCACGCTTCAGCTTCAGGGGATGGAAGCGCCGCGCCCGCTGACGCATGACCTGCTCAAGTCGGTCATCGAGACACTGGGTGCGGAGGTGGTGCATATTCTGATCAGCAGCCTCGAACGCAACACCTACTTTGCCCGCATCGTGCTGGAGTTCAACGGCGACACGGTCGAAATCGACAGCCGGCCCAGCGACGCCATTGCGCTGGCCGTGCGTGTCAGCGCCCCTATCTATGTGGCCGAAGAGGTGATGGATCAGGCGGGGATGCTGCCGGAAGAAGAAATGAATCTGACCGAAGAAGGCGCACAGGCGGAACTGGGCGAAAGCAACCCGGAAGACCTGGGCGCGTTCAAGGATTTTGTCGAAGGTTTGGATCTGGACAGCCTGCTCGGCAACTGACCCGATCCGTCTCCAATCTATCATGTAAGACGGCGAGGCTGCGCACCGGCAGCTTCGCCGTTTTTGTCGCTGGACTGCACCTAACAGATTGCGCATTTATTTATGGAAAATGAAGCCCCACTCAAAAGTATTCCTGCCAATCTGGAGGCCGAGCGCGCCGTGCTTGGCTCGCTGCTTATTGACCCCGACGCCATTATCAAGGTGGCTAATTTTTTGCGGGTGGAAGATTTCTTCCGCGAGCGGCATGGCTGGCTCTATGACGTGATGTTGACGCTGCAGGAGCGTCGCGAGCCGCTCGACTTTGTGACGGTGGTCGATGAGTTGGAGCGCCGTGGGCAGTTGGAAGAGATCGGCGGCCCGGCCTACATCACCGACCTGATCGGCGGCACGCCTACATCGATCAATGTGGACTTCTACGCCCGCATCGTTGAGCGCACGGCGCTGCTGCGGCGGCTGATCTCCGCTGCGGGCCAGATCGCCGAATTGGCCTACGACGAGAGCCAGGAGGTGGAAGAGGTCATCGACCGCGCCGAGACGCTGATCTTCGGCGTCAGCGAAGCACGCATCCACCGCGACCTGATGCCTATCCGCGCCATTATGGGCAACGTGGTGGATCGCATTGACTTTCTCACGCGCAACAAAGACACGCTGATGGGCGTGCCCACCGGCTTCACCATGCTCGACCGGCTGCTGGGCGGGATGCAGAAGAGCGACCTGATCATCCTGGCCGCCCGGCCGGCGATGGGAAAAACCAGCCTGGGTATAAATCTGGCCCAGAACGCGGCCAAACGCTACAGCGCGCGCGTGGCGATCTTCAGCTTGGAGATGAGCAACGAGCAGCTTGCCCAGCGACTGCTGTCGATGGAGACCGGGATCGACAGCCACCGCCTGCGCTTGGGCCAACTGCACGAGGAAGAGTGGCCGATCCTGCTGGAGGCGGCCAATGTGCTGGCGGGCACCAATATTTTTATCGACGATACGCCTGCCGCCAGCGTCAACGAGATCCGCACCAAGTGCCGCCGGCTGTATGCCGAACACGGCTTGGACATGGTGCTGATCGACTATATGCAGTTGATGTCGGGCCAGAGCGGCGGTGGGCGCAACGAGAACCGCCAGCAGGAGATCAGCTATATCAGCCGTTCGCTCAAGTCGCTGGCGCGCGAGTTGAACGTGCCGGTGATTGCGCTCAGCCAGCTCAGCCGCGCTGTCGAAAGCCGTTCCGACAAGCGGCCCATGCTGTCGGACTTGCGCGAATCCGGCTCCATCGAACAGGATGCCGATGTGGTTCTCTTTATCTACCGCGATGATTACTACAATGAGGATTCCGAGCAGCAGAACATTGCCGACGTGATTGTGGCCAAGCATCGCCACGGCTCGACCGGCACCGTCAGCCTCTTTTTTCGCAAGGAATTGACTCAGTTTCGTGATTTGGAGATTCAGCGGACAGAATTGGATTACTGATTCTGCTTTACTGGAGATTATGGCTGCACTAGGCTTTGTCGGCTTCCCCGACACCAAAATGAAACCGGTGATCGTGCCGGATATCTTCTTCAGTGACCTGCTGCCCCAGATTGAAGACTTGGGCGAGCTGAAGCTGACGCTGCACTGCTTCTGGCTGCTCAACGAACAGGGTGGGGCGGCCAAATTTTTGCGCGGGGCCGACCTGCGCGATGACAATACGCTGCTGCGCAGTCTGCATCTCAACAACAACCTGCGCACGCCCCACCAGGCGCTGGAGGACGCTCTCGAACGCTGCGTGGCGCGCAATACGCTGCTCAAGCTGGAGATCGAAAGCGATGACGAGCGCGGCGGCGTCAAAAGCGAAGACTGGTACTTTATCAACACACCCAAGGGGCGCCAGACCTTGGCCCTGGTGCGCGAAGGGCGGCTGGGCGAACTGCAGGCCGTTATGCCCGACGAAGCGCGGCTCAAGGTCAACCGGCCCAATATCTTTATTCTCTACGAACAAAACATCGGCATGATGACCCCACTGATCGCCGATCAACTGCGCGATATGGAAAAAAGTTACCCGCCTGACTGGATCGATGAGGGCTTCACCCTGGCCGTGGCCAACAACAAGCGCAGCCTGCGCTATATCCAGGCCATCCTCAAGCGCTGGGAAACGGAAGGCAAAGATGAGCGAGTCGCTGGGCAATCTGGGCGAGATACTGAAGAAGAACGCCGCCGCAAATATATACCCGATGAATACTCCGACATCATTCTCGGCTGAACCAGGGGCGGAACGCGCGGCTGAACACGCGGCTGCCGTGCATGTAGACCTGGCCACCTGCCCGCTCTGCCGGGGGCTGGGCTTTGTCGTGCCCGATCTGCCCTTTGGCCACCCTGATTTCGGCAAGGCTGTGCCCTGCCAATGTCGCACCGCCGAGCGGCAGCAGCGGCGGCTGCGTTCGCTGCAGGCGCTGAGTTCGCTGGGCGCGCTCGAACGGCTGACCTTTGGCTCCTTTATCCCCGAACCCAGCCACCTGGCGCACGACCGCGCCGGCAATTTGCGCCGCGCCTTTGAAACCTGTATCGTCTATGCCCAGCAGCCGGAAGGTTGGCTGCTGCTGACCGGCGCCTACGGCTGCGGCAAAACCCATCTGGCGGCGGCTATCGCCAATGCGTGCGTGGCTGAAGGTTGCTCCGCCATCTTTATGACTGTGCCCGACCTGCTCGACCACCTGCGCGCCGCCTTCAGCCCGCAGAGCGAGACCGGCTATGATGCGCTGTTTGAGCAAGTGCGCAACACCCCGCTGCTGGTGCTGGACGATCTGGGCGCCCAGTCCAGCACACCCTGGGCGCAGGAAAAGCTCTTCCAACTGCTCAACCATCGCTACAACAGCCAACTGCCCACGGTCATCACGACCAATCAGCGGCTGGACGAGCTGGACCCGCGCCTGCGCAGCCGCTTGATGGATGCGGTGCTGGTGAATAATGTAGCAATTTTGGCACCCGATTTCCGCACCGGCAAGAACAGCGGGCAGAGCGATCTGAGCACGCTGGCGCTGCATGAGGAGCAGCGCTTTGCCGCCTTTGACGCGCAGCGCAGCGATCTCTCGGCGAGCGAACGCGGCAACCTGCGTGAGACGGTGCAGATTTGCGCCGACTATGCCGCTGCGCCGCAGGGCTGGTTGGTTTTAGCCGGCACCAATGGCTGCGGCAAAACCCATCTGGCCGCCGCGATCGCCAACGACTATGTAGAGCGGATGCGCACCGACGCCATGTTTGTGGTGGTGCCCGACCTGCTCGACCATTTGCGCGCCGCCTTCAGCCCGCAGGCGACCACCTCCTATGACCGCCGCTTTGACGAGATCAAGCGCTCCCCGCTGCTGATTCTGGACGATTTAGGCACCGAAAGCGCCACCCCCTGGGCGCGCGAGAAGCTCTTCCAGCTGCTCAACTTCCGCTACAACGCGCTGCTGCCCACCGTCATCACCACCAGTGCCGACCCCAAGCAGATCGAGCCGTGGCTGCGCACGCGCATGTTGGACATCAACCGCTGCCGCTGGCTGGGCATTACCGCCCCCGGCTACCGCGGCAGCCGCAGCCAGCAGGCGCAGGTGAGCAAGCGGGCGGCGGCGCGGCGCGGGGAGGGGTCGTGACAGCAAGACAGTCACAGCGTGCAGTTTGCTCAGGTGCAATAAGCGATCAGTGGGACATGATTTGAAGAAGGAGATCAGATGCAACCTCTATTGGGGCGCATTGTCATCGATCCACAGATTTGCCATGGCAAACCGGTCGTGCGCGGTCTGCGCTATCCCGTCGAAACCGTGCTGGAGTGGCTAAGCGCCGGCATGACAATTGACGAAATTCTCGCCGACTATGAGGATCTTGAGCGGGAGGATATTTTTGCTGTGCTGGCTTACGCAGCGCGGCTCAGTCAAGTCAAGCGTACCGAACTGGTGATGACATGAAACTACTCAAGCGCATCCTGCTGGGCCTCTTGCTTCTCATTGTCGTGTTCGTCGTCTTCGTGGTTGCATCGGTGGCCGTGGACGCGCTGGTGGGCGGCGGGCGCGTCGCTGCTTTGACCAATACGGAGATTGCCGGCAGTACGGAGCAGCCGGTGGGCGCCTACGTGGCGCGCCCGGCGGGGGCAGGCCCTTTCCCGGCGGTGATCATGCTGCACGAATTCTGGGGATTGAAGTCGGAGATCGTGGACAAGGCCGATGCGCTGGCGGCGGAGGGGTATGTGGTTGTGGCGCCGGACATGTATCGCGGCCGCGCCACCGGCTGGCTGCCGCGCGCCATCTATCTCACGTTGACCATTCCCGAAGCCCAAGTGCTGGGCGATCTCGACCCTGTCTTGCGCTGGCTGCAGGAGCAGCCGGACGTGGACCCTGACCGCATCGTCGTCAT
This sequence comes from Caldilineales bacterium, assembly GCA_038205395.1. Taxonomy (GTDB): domain Bacteria; phylum Chloroflexota; class Anaerolineae; order Caldilineales; family Caldilineaceae; genus Fredericiella. Next base: position 51,494 of record JBBRBX010000016.1, on the reverse strand, counting down.
GGGCTTCTGCTATGGCGGCGGCAAGGCGCTGCAGTACAGCCTGCGCAGCCCTGACCTGGCGGGAACCGGTGTGTTTTACGGCAGCTTGGAGAGCGATCCCGCGCTTTTACGCCGGCTGCCCGGCCCGGTGCTGGGCATCTTTGGGGCCGAGGACCAGGCCCCTTCCCCGGAGCAGGTTGCGCACTTCGAGGCCGGCCTGCAGGCCGCCGGCATCGACCACGAGATCACCATCTACGACGGCGTCGGCCACGCCTTTGTCAGCAGCATGGAAGCCGTTCGCCAAGGCGGCGCGCCGGGCGAGGCCTGGAACCAGTTTGTTGCGTGGCTGGGGCGGGTGGTGGGGTAAGAATTATACTCAGTTGGACTCATGTTGCGCTTCCACCAGTGAGAAGGTGTAAACGATGCAGGAGATTGTTCTGCATGCGCACCAGGGAGGGCCCAGTCAACAAAATCCATGCGATCGCTGGTTTCGCCTGCTTGGTAGCGGCGTAAAAATTCGGCGGAGTCCAGCCCATATTGCTGTTCGAATAACGCCAGGTCAGCCTGTAAAACCGCAAGCTCTGCTCGCGCTTGCTCTGCTTCATGCGCCAACAGCTTATCGAGGGTGCGATCCATCAGTTGGCTGGCCTGCCCTTGTTTGTATAAATCCGCCAAGATGGACAAACGTTGTGCCGTAGTGTTTGCTTCCGCTTGCATGGCATTCCCTTTCGCTGGCAACCGCAACTTTCTCTTCCTTTATTCTATCATGAGGATAATTTGCCGGTGTAGGGGGAGGGAGAGGAAGGATTCAACGCAGAGGGGCGGAGGGGGCGCGGAGATGAGGAGGGCCAGTCAATGCGACCGGCCCATTTTTTACGGTTCGACGGGCACGAAGTTCAGTTCCAGGCGATAGCCCAACGCAGCCCCCAGCTTGCGCAGGAATTCGATGGTAGGCTGGGTGCGGCCGCTTTCGAGGCGGGCGATGCTAGGCTGTTTGGCGCCGACGAGTGCGGCGAGTTGGGCCTGGGTGAGACCGGCTCCGATGCGCAGGCGGGCGATCTGGTAGGCAGGTTCGAGGGCGTCGTAGGCGGCACGCACGGCAGGGTCGGCGAGCAGCCGAGCCTCAATCTCCTCAAAGGGGACGGTGGGGGAGATGTAGGCGTCGGGTTGGGTCATGGTGTCGGCGCCGGCGCTGTTTGCGCCGGGGGCAAGGGTGGCGTTCATGGGTTGCGTTGTCCTTTCTCTCTTTCCAGCAGTTCGGCCCAGCGGCGCTTAGCGGTTTCGATTTCACGCTGCGGGGCGGTCTGGCTCTGTTTGCGATAGCCGTGCAGAACGACGAAGCGGCGGCCCGTGACAGCGACGTAGAAGAAGCGGTTGGGGCCGGGTCGCAACTCCCACAGGCCGGCGACGGGGCGGGCGTGGGGCATGCCCAGCGCTATGCCGTATTCGCGCAGCAGCCGGATCAGGCGCAGGGCTTCGGCATTTTCCTCGGCGCTGAGGGAGTCGAGAAACTCTTCGGCGGGTTTGCGTCCGCGGCGGTCGCGATAGAACTGGATGACCCAGGGGGTTTGTTCTTGTGACGGCATTGGGTTGATTATAACGCATAGGTTATAGGGCGGTCAAGCGTTCAGGGCCGGGGGGCCGAGTTTGCCTGCTGTTTCATCGTACTTCGGTGGTTTGCGCTGGGGCCTTGAGGAACCACACGCCCCCGTTTCGTCGTCCTCTCTACGGTATGCTATACTCGTAAGTTGGTGAAGCATCCACCGTGCAAAGTCTTGTCTAAATGGAATACACTATTGCTGATGCACAGGAATGAAATCATGGCTATACACTTGAACCGCGCGGCACACCGGCTGGTGGCATTGGCTGGGCTGACTGCCTTGCTGCTGCTGGCGGGCTGTGGCGGGATTGGCGGGGCGGAAGCGACGCCCATCCCCACACGCACACCGCTGCCTACCTTTACACCGACCGTCGAAGGCGGCCAGCCCGCCGCACCCGTGGAACCGGCTGCACCCGCCGCCGAGCAACCGGCTGTTGACACCCCGGCTGCCGATGCCGCTGTGCAGACGCCGGCGGCAGATGCTCAGGCCACGGATGCTCAGGCCCCGGACGCCCAAGCCACAGTCGATCCCGACCAGGTGGTCGTCAATACACCCGCGCCGGCGCAGACGCCGACGGCGGCAGTCAGCCCTACTGCGGCGGCCGCCCAGGTGACAACCAATGACATTGTCAATATTCGCTCCGGCCCCGGCACCAGCTATGGGCTGGTCGGCTCGGCGCAGGTTGGGGAAAGCTTCCGCGCCACCGGCAAAAATGCCGCCGGCGACTGGTGGCAGATCGACTATAAAGGCCAGCCGGGTTGGATTTTTGCCCAGTTGGTGACGGCCAGCGGCACGGAAGGGGTGGCCGTGGCGCAAAATATTCCGGCGGCCCCCACCGCCGCGCCGGTTCCGCCCACCAATACGCCTGCACCAGTGGTGGAGGCGCCGCCCGCCGAACAGCCACCCGCTGAGCAGCCACCTGCCGAACAGCAGCCCGACCCCAACAATGAGGGCAATTTCCCGTATATCTTGGGTGGCAGCGTCAACTGCCAGCCGAATCCGGGCATCACCTACTTCAAGGGGTTTACCCGTGACGCCAATAACAATCCCATTAATGCTGTGTGCGTCCACATGGCCTTTTTTGGTCCCCGCACCACCAAGTGCTCCGGCTGTGATGGCGTCGGTGACGGCAACTGGGGCTTTGCGCCTTTCGGCAGCAGCCCGGCGCCGCGCGGCACGGCAGTCGAAATCTTTGTCGTCGAGTGTCCCAGCAACCTGCCCAAGGGCGGCCAGAATGATGGCTTTGGCGAACTGGTGCCGCAGTCTCCCAAATGGACGCGCACGATCAACGATAGTGAACAGTGTGAAGGCATTACCTTTTACAAAAAGTAAGCCAGCCGGTATCGAATCCGGCATCGAATCCGGCATAGCATAGTGCCTGCCCGCATGAAGAATGCCCTGCGGCAAACGCTGCTTCTTTGGCTCAGCCTGCTCCTCGTGAGTGGGCTGGGCTTTTTGTTGCTCCAGCTGCCGCCCGCCCGCGCCTGGCTGTGGAACCACACCGGGGAGGAAGAACTGCTGGCGCAAGTCAAGGGGCTGACTGACCTGGCCTCCGACCGGCTGCGCCCGCCTCTGACGCTGGAGCCGAACGCCGCAATTCAAGATGCCGATGTCAATCCGTTTGGCATTAATGTTTTCTTGGAGCAGGAGGCTGAGCCGGCCAAACGCGCCCAGGCTGTGGCGATGGCCGCGCAGGCCGGCTATCATTGGCTGCGCCAGGAGTTTCCCTGGGAAGATATTGAGATTCACGCCAAGGGTGATTTTGAGGACCGCCGCCATGAGCCGCACCGTTTGGCCTGGGAGAAGTATGACCAGATCGTAGAGCTGGCGGAACAAAACGGCATGGAGTTGATCATCCGCCTCAGCAATCCGCCCGGCTGGAGCCGCGCCGGCGGGGAGGGGGAAAACGACGCCAACAGCTTCGCCCCGCCTGATGACCTGCAGGACTACGCCGACTTTGTCGCGGCCGTTGTCCGCCGCTATGCGGGGCGCGTCCATTATTATCAAATCTGGAACGAACCCAATATTTACCCGGAGTGGGGCAGCGCCGCCATTGACCCGGAGGCCTATGTGGCGCTGCTCAAGGCGGGGGCCGAGGCGGCGCGCGCCGCTGACCCCAACGTCAAGATCATCATGGGCGCGCTGGCCTCCACCATCAACCTCCAGCCTGCCGATCCGCCGCCGGGCAACAGCCTCAACGATCTGCTTTTCCTGCAGCGCATGTATGACGCGGGCGCAGCCCCCTATTTCGATATTGTCGCCATGCAGGGCTATGGGCTGTACAGCGGGCCAACCGATGACCGCCTCCACCCGCGCGTGATCAACATCAGCCGCCATAAATTTGTGCGCGACCTCATGGTCAAAAATGGGGACGCCGCCAAACCTATCTGGATTGCCGAAATGAACTGGAACGCCGCGCCCGGCGATGTCGATCCGCGCTACGGCCGCGTCACATTGGAACAGCAGGCGCGCTATCTGCCGCTGGCGTATGGCCGTGTCGTCAACGATTGGCCCTGGATCGGGGTGGCCGCCACCTGGTATCTCAAGCGCGCTACCGACCAGTGGGAGAGCAACCGCCAGCCCGAAGCCTATTTCCGCCTGCTGGCGCCCGATTTTACACCGCAGCCGGTCTATCTGAGTATGCAGGCTTACACCGCCGCCTTGCAGCAGCAGGAGCGCGGCAGTGGCGAGTGAGCGCCGGCGGCTCTATCTGCTTGCGCTGCTTGCCATCCTGCTGCTGGCCGCCGCCCTGCGCTTTTACCGACTGGATGCTTCCTCGCTGTGGAGCGACGAAGGCAACAGTTGGGCAATGCTCAGCCGCTCCTATGGTGCGATCGCCCAGGCCGCCGCCGCCGACATTCACCCGCCCGGCTACTATTGGCTGCTCAAGCTCTGGTCGTCGCTCTTCGGCGCAAGCGCCTGGGCAATGCGCAGCTTCTCGGCGGCTGCCGGCGTCCTGCTGGTGCTGGTGGTCGAGCGCATCGCCCGCCTCTTAGCGCCCGCCGGCGAGCCGCGGCTGTGGCTGCCGCTGCTCGCCGCATTGGTCGCCGCCACCAATCCGCTGCAAATCTATTACAGTCAAGAAGCGCGCATGTACATGCTGCTGGCGCTGGCCGCCGCTGGGCTGTTTTGGGCGCTCCTCGCCCAACCGCTCTGGCAAGCATCTGCGGAGGGAAGCGGCGGCAGTTTCAGCCGCGCGCGCCGCACCTGGCTTGCCGCCGCCGGCTATGTGCTTTGCGCCGCTGTGGGGCTGTGGACGCATTACAGCTTTGCCATTGTATTGGCAGCCGCCAACCTGGCATGGCTGGCGCGTTGGCTGACTGTGCGCCGCCAACCTTTGCCGCCGACCGGCCGGCGCAGCTTGTGGGGCTGGCTGGGGCTGAACGCGCTGGCTTTGGCGGCGTTTCTGTCCTGGCTGCCTGTGGCTGTGAACAGTGTGCTGCACTGGCCCAAGGGGGGCGTGGCGGTCGGGCCGGCAGAAGGGCTGGAACTCATCCTGCGCGCGCTGCTGCTGGGGCCGCTGCACAGCACGCCGCTGCCGCTGTGGCCGTGGCTGGCCGCCGCCGCACTGTTGCCAGCGGCGGGCGTGGCGGGACTTGTGCTCACGCAGCGCCGCTTTGCCCTGCCGCTGGCGCTGTGGCTGGGGCTGCCGATCCTGCTGATGGGCGCGCTCGGCCTGTTTACGGATGCCTTTCTCAAGTTTCTGCTCACGGCCTCCCCCGCCTGGTGTCTGCTGGTCGCCTGCACGCCCCTTGTGGTGGGCCGTGCCGGCGTGCGCCGCGCTTTGGCGTTGGGGGTGGCGCTCTTCGCCGCCGTTCTGGCGCTCTTGACGCTGCCCGCCTACTACCAGGACGCAGTCGCGCGCGACAATTACCAGGGTGTGGCCGCTTACCTGGCGGCTGCCGGCGACCCTGCACGCGATCTGGTCATTCTGGATGCGCCGGGGCAGCAGGAGGTGTGGCGCTACTATGATCCAGGGCTGCCGTTTCTGGCGCTGCCCACCACCCGTCCGCCGGCGGCTGAGGCGGTGGACGCAGCCTTATCCGCTGCCGCCGAGGGCCGCCGCCGCATCTACGCCTTGTTCTGGGCCACGGATGAAGCCGACGCTGGCCGGCTGGTGGAAAGCTGGCTCGACCGCAATGCGTTTAAGTCACTCGACGTCTGGCAGGGCAATTTGCGTCTGGCCGCCTACACCCTGGCAGGCGACTTGCAGCCGCTGCCCATGACGCCTGTTCCCCTGGGCGATGCCTTCGTGCTGGCGGGGCAGGCGCAGCCGGACTCGCCGCCGCATGTCGTCCCCGGTGACGCCGCCCTGGTGCAGTTGCGCTGGCAGGTCCTGCAGGATGTGCGGCAGCGTTACAAGGTGAGCGTGCAGCTCCTGGATGCCGCCGGCCAGGTGGTGGCGCAGCGCGACAGTGAACCCGCCGGCGGCTCGCGGCCCACCGACGGCTGGCGGGCAGGTGAACAGATTCTCGACAACTATGCGCTGCCGATTGGCTGGGGTACGCCGCCGGGCGAGTACCGCTTGCAGGCTGCCGTTTATGATGCCGTCAGCGGCGAGCGGCTGACCCACAGCGGCGGCGACGCCATTGCGCTGGGCAGTGTCCGCATCGATCGCCCGCAGCAGGCCGCGCCAGCCGCCTTGATTCCGATGGCGCAGCGGCTCAACCAGCCCTTCGGCCCCGTCACCCTGCTGGGCTACGACGCCTACCGCCAGGGATTTGCCCACGCGCCGCAGACCCCTTTGCAGCCCGGCGACATGGTTCAATTCGTCTTCTACTGGCAAGCGCCCGACCCGCTGCCTGCCGGCTGGCCGGCGGAACTGGCCGGCACGCTGCGGCTGGGGGATCAAAGCATCAGCGCACCCCTGGCGGGGGCAGCGAGCGGCTATCCCACCAGCGAATGGCAGCCCGGCGAGATCGTGCGCGGGCAGGTCAGCATCCCCTATGACGGCAGCAGCGCCCAGCCGCAGATTGAAGTGGCGGGCAGTTCATTCCCTCTGGCGCCGCTGCCGCATTGACGGTGTGGCCGGCAAGGTGCATTTCTCTTTTTTTGACCGTTCGCTATATTTATTGTAGTATACAGACTGTGAAACTTGGATCGAGATGAGGTCTGTTATGGAGTTAGCTGTCGATCTGCGCGAGGCGTCACTCGCCAATTTGCCCCTCTGCCCTGTTGCGCCCGCGGCCCGCATCATCGGGCAAAAGTGGACGCTGCAAATCGTTTACTATCTGCTCGACGGCAAGTCCGTGCGCTTTTGTGAGCTGCAGGACGAGCTGGGCGGCGTCAATCCCAGCACGCTGAGCAGCCGCCTCAAGATGCTGGAGGAAGAGGGCATTGTGCGCCGCCGGCAGATCAGCGCCATTCCGCCGCATGTCGAGTACAGCCTCACCGAAATGGGCTGCCATCTCAAACCGGTCATTCTGGAAGTGATCCGCTGGAGCAACGTCTGGCTGGGCGACCGCTGCGAATAAGGCGTAGGGCAGACTGACAAGAAAAGCTGTCGAAAGCAAAGAAGAAAACATATGATTGTCAAAGGGTTGACGGTTGGTTTGCTGCAGGAAAATTGTTATATTTTTGCTTGCAGCCGCACGCGCAAGGGCGTCATCATTGATCCCGGCGACAACGCCCGCGCCATCCTGCGCGTCGTTGACCAGCAGGCCATCACCGTCGAAAAAATCATCAACACGCACGCTCATTTTGACCATGTCATGGCCATCCCCGGCATTAAGGCCGCCACCGGCGCCCCCTTCTATCTGCACCGCGCCGACCTGCCTGTGCTGCACGAACTGCCGGAGCGTGTGCGGCTGTGGCTGGATATGGATGTAGATCCCATCGCCGACCCGGATAGCTATCTGGAGCATGGCGAGATTATCCAGGTGGGTGAGGAGGAGCTGGAAGTGCGTTTTACGCCCGGCCACGCCCCCGGCCATGTCGTTTTTGTCCATCATGCGGGCAACCAGGTTTTTGCCGGCGATACGCTGTTTCAAGGCAGTATTGGCCGGTTTGACCTGCCGGGCGCCGACGGCCCCACGCTGCTGCAGAGCATTCGCCAACAACTGCTGACGCTGCCCGATGACTATACGGTTCATCCCGGCCACGGCCCTGCGACAACGATCGGCTTTGAACGGCGTCACAACCCGTATGTGGGCGAGAATGCACACGCCGAAGCAAGCGCCGAAACCGGCGAGGGTGAATTGTCTTGAGCAGCCAGCTTGTCTTGGACAGCCCCACGGCCCTGATCTATCATATGCTGCCGCAGACGGCGTGGGAAGCGCTGCCCGCCGGCAGTCCGTACGCGGCCGGCACCCTAGCGGATGAAGGCTTTGTGCACTGCACCGGCGAGCCGTCGCTGTTGGAGACGGTGGCAAACCGCTTCTATCGGCAGGAGCCGGGGGCGTGGTTGATTCTGGTGCTGGCTGTCGATAAACTGACGGCGCCTGTGCGTTGGGAGGCGGCGGACGGCCAACTCTTCCCCCATGTTTACGGCCCGATTGATCGCGAAGCTGTGGTCAACGTTGTGTCTTTCCCCCGCAGCATCGATGGCGGTTATCATTTGCCCGAGGATTTTGCATGACAACCTTTAGCGACAATATGCCCGGCTGGTTCAAACGCCGCCTCGCCGCAGCGGACGCTGGTGCGGCTGATCAGATGGACGGCAATGGGACGACAGCCTCGACCACGACCGGCGGCGGTCTCAGCCAGGAGCCGGTGGTGGTATGGGAAGCGGCCAATCTGATGGAGGCCCAGGTCGTCAAGGGGCGTCTGGAGAGTGAAGGCATCCCCGCTTTTATCCGCAGTGAGGCCGCCGGCATCATCTATGGCATCACCGCCGGCAATCTGGCGCGCGCGGACGTGCTGGTGCCGGGGCCGCTGGCGGATCAGGCGACGGATTTGCTGTTCGGTCCTCCCTCCGCTGCTGAATCCGGTGTAGAGGCTGGTGCGGAGTTTGCTGATGACTCTGGTAGCCCATCCAGTGACGAGCAGCCTGGGGCGTAGCCGGCGTACGTTTGCTGCTTTGCCGCTGTTTTCGTTCGTTTTTGTCTTTGGTGAGACGTCTTTGGTGAGACCATGACACAACAAGTTCAACCGATTTCCAACCCCGTAGCAATTCCGAGCACGATCGGCGCCCGCAGGCGCTCTTTCACCACCAAGTATTTGATCGGTGGCGGCTTGCTGCTGCTCTTTGTCGGCTTTTTGGCCTTTCAAATGATCCATGCCACGATCACGACCGGCGCCTATTATCTGACCGTGGCGGAGGTGCAGAACCAGGCCGCCACACTGGCCGGGCAGCGTGTGCGGGTCAGCGGCGAGGTGGTGGCGGACAGCGAAGATTGGAATGCTCAGGCCATCACCCTCAAGTTCGCCATTCATGATGAAAGCGGCGAGCAGCTGCCGATCGTCTTCTATGGGCCGCGCCCCGACAACTTCCAGCGCGCCGCCTCGGCCATTGTCGAAGGGCAACTGCAGCCGGATGGCTCGTTCCTGGCGGAAACGCTGCTGCTCAAGTGCCCCAGCCGCTATGAGGAAGAGCCGGAAGAGGTTTTTGTCGAGTCAACGCGCTAGTACATGTTCGTTACTAGTTTGGTGGGAAGAAGCGGGCGTCTGTGGGCGAGCAGTTGATTGCAGTGGATGCGGTGCATAAGCGATTTGGGCGCAAGCGGGTGCTCAGCGGCGTGCAGTTGACTGTTGAGCAGGGGCAGGTGGTTGCCCTGCTGGGGGCCAACGGCGCCGGCAAATCGACGCTGATGCGCATCATTTCCGGGTTGGCCAAACCCGACCGCGGCGATGTGGTCTTGGGCGGCGTCTCGCTGCGCCAGGCCGGCCATGAACTGCGCCGCTACATCGGGCTGGTGACGCATGCCCCACTGCTGTATGACAACCTCAATGCGCTGGACAACCTGCACTTTTTTGCGCGCCTCTACGACATGCAGGAACCTGCCGCACGGATTGAAGCGGTGCTGCAAGCCGTCGATCTCTGGCCACGCCGCCGCGACCCCGTGCGCACCTTCAGCCGCGGCATGATCCAGCGGCTGGCCATTGCGCGCTCGATCCTGCACGACCCGCCCGTCCTCCTGCTCGACGAGCCGGACACAGGGCTTGACCCGGCCAGCGCCGAAAAGCTCGCCGCCCTGATCCGCACCTTTGGCGCCGCCAACCGCGCCATTCTGCTCACAACGCATAATTTGGAGCGGGCGCGCACCTGGGCGGATTCCGTCGCCTTTCTGGAAGATGGTAAAATCGTTTTCAACAAACCGTCCGCCGGGCTGCGCGAGGCTGATCTGCGCCGGCTGGTGTTGGAACCGAGTCTACCGGCATGAATCCTGTTGCGAGCCAGGCGGCGAATCAAGCTGCTGTACAAACTGCCATACAAGAGCCTGACCGCAAGGCCGAACATCTCCCGCCGGCCCCCATGCCTGCCGTACAGATGCGCACGGGCGGTGGTTTTGCAGCCTATATGCGCAAGGTGTGGGCCGTGGCCGCCAAAGATCTGCGCGCCGAACTGCGCGGCCGGGAAGTGTTCAGCACGATGACGGTCTTCAGCGGGCTGGCTGTACTCATTTTTGGCATGGCCTTTGATCTGCGCGTGCCGCAGGCCGAGATGGTTGTCCCGGGTGTGCTGTGGGTGATCATCCTCTTTGCCGGGGTTTTGGGCCTCAACCGCAGCTTTGGCGCCGAAATGGACCGCGCGACGCTGCCGGCGCTGCTGCTGGCGCCGGTCGACCGCAGCGCCATCTATTTCGGCAAAGTGATCGCCAATCTGCTGTTTACCCTGGGCGCGGCGGCCGTCATTCTGGTGGTGATGTTTTTTATTTTTGACACGCCTCTGCTGCAGGGCTGGATTTTGCTCAGCACCGCACTGGGCATAGTGGGCTTTGTTGCGGTTGGCACTATTTTTGCTGCGCTCACCGCCAGTGTGCGGGCGCGCGAAAGCCTGCTGCCTGTCCTGCTGCTGCCGGTGATGGTGCCCGTCTTTATGGCGGGCGTGGCCTGTACGGCCGGCATCCTGGACGGCGGCGGGCTGGAGAAAATCGTCACCTGGCTTTGGGTGCTGGTCAGCTTTGATGTTCTGTTCTTACTGGTCGCTTATCTGTTGTTCGACCTGATTCTGGAAGAGGTGTAGTGATGGCTGCTACGGCTGTACAAAAACCTGGCAAGGTGCGTCTGCGCGGCATCGACTGGCTGCAGTTGGGCTTTGGCATTTTTGCCCTGCTGATGACGGCGGCGGTGATGTGGGCTGCGCTGGTCTATGCCCGCCCTGCCTCCAACCTGGCGGGCGACGAGCAGTTGGCCCAGCGCATTTTTTACATCCATATGGGCTGCAACATCGGCGCCTTTGCCGGTTTTCTGCTTTCGGTTGTCGGCAGCGTGGTCTATTTGATCAAGCGTGATCTGGATTGGGATCGCGTGTCGCAGGCGGCCATCGAGGCGGGGCTGATCTTCGGCATGGGGACGGTGGTCACCGGCATGTTCTGGGCCAAACCTACCTGGAACACCTATTGGACGTGGGATCCGCGCCTGACGACCTCCACCATTACGGTGCTGGTCTACATCGCCTATCTGCTGTTTCGCAACGGCATCGACAACCGCCGCACGCGCGCACGTTTCGGCAGCATCTACGCTGTATTGGCGTTTCTTAGTGTGCCGCTTACGTTTTTCAGCGCCCGCCTGTTCCGCTCAATCCATCCCGTTGTTTTCGGCAGTGAGAACCCGGATGCGCAGGGCAGCTTTGCCATTGGTGCGGATACGATGCAGCAGACCCTTATTTTTACGATTGTCAGCTTTTGTGTGCTCTTTAGCGTCCTTGTGATTTTGCGCTGGCGCCAGTTGCGCATGGAAGACAACCTGGCTGAATTACGGGAGGAACTGGCCTGATGTTTTATCTGTTTATGGCATTTGCGGCCGTCTGGCTTTTTGTCACCGGCTATGTCGTTTATCTTGGTCTGCGCCAACGTCAGATCGAGGCGGATATGCAATTGTTGCAAGAAGAAGTGCAGGCCAAGCGTAAATAGGTCTGCGAGGAGTATTGTTATGGCCGGATTGGCCCCAGAAACGGTAGCAGCCGCCACCTTCACCGGACCCCCAGTGCGCGACGATGTGGCGCGCCATGTCGTTTTTCTGCATTCGCTCTTTTTCGTGCTGGGTTTTACACTCGTTTTTACGCTCACCGGCGCCGCCGTCGGCCTCTTTGGCAGCACCATCAACCAGCATCTTTTGATGCAGGTGGGGGCGATTGTGCTGACCATTTTTGCACTTGCCACGCTCGGCGTCTTTCGCTGGCTGGTGCGGCAGCTTTCAGAGCGCTTTGATGCGGGCGCCAATCCTGCCGCCGCCGCGCTGGTCTCGATTCTGGATTTTCCCAACAAGCTGCTCTACACCGAAAAGCGCGTGACGGGCATGAGCGAAGTCAAGCGCGGCTGGGGCTATCTCAGCAGCCTCACCATGGGCGTGGCCTTTGCCGCCGGCTGGACGCCCTGCATCGGCCCCATCTTGGGCAGCATCCTCTTTTTGGGCATGTCCAGCCAGACGGTCTGGCAGAGTGTAGCGCTGCTGCTGGTCTACTGCGCCGGGTTGGGCATTCCTTTTCTGCTGACCGGCGCCGCTTTCGGCAGCATGAGCCGCTGGCTGCGCAAGCTCAACCGCTATGCCGGCATCGTCAGCCTGATCAGCGGCTTCTTTATGCTTTATGTAGCTTTTCTGCTCTGGAGCGGGCAGTTGGGCAGTTTGACGACCCAATATCCCGCCATCAACAACCTGTTTCTGCAGCTCAACGATGTGGTGCTGGTGGGGGAAAAGTGGCTGGGCAGCGTGACCGGCACCGGCGGCAACCCGCTGGCGGCCAGCTTCCTGGTGGGCGGTTTCCTGGCTTTCAGCGCCGGTCTGCTCAGTTTTCTGAGTCCGTGCGTGCTGCCGCTCGTTCCGGCCTACATCGGCTACTTGAGCGGGGCCGTGGTCGGCGCTCGTCCGCAGGCCTAGCGCGTGGCGATGCGCGTTACGCTGTACTCACGGCCCGGCTGTCATCTGTGCGAGGATCTCAAGGGTGAGCTTGCCGCCCTGCCGCCGGATATCGACATCACGCTGCTGGAGCGCAACATCGAAGATGAAGCGGGCGACCTGGAGCGTTATCGCTATCTAATCCCCGTGCTGGACATTGAAGGCGGCCCGCTGCTCTATCCGCCGCATGAACGGAATGTCTTGCTGGCGGCGCTGCGCGCGGCAGGAGAAAGTATTTTATGACCAATCCACCACCTGCTTCCCACCCCACAGAGCCGCCAGCGCCGGTGACGGCGACGACTGTGCCGCGCACGCCGGCAGGGCAACCGGCAGCCCCCACTTCCTTTTCGCGCACGGCCAATGGCATTGTGGTCTGGGTGGCGCGTCACTGGCTGGCGCTATTCAACACGGCCTGGGCGCTGTATGTCATCACGCCCTTTTTGGCGCCCCTTTTGATGCGCGCGGGGATGCCGGGTGCGGCCCAGGTGATTTATACGGTCTACTCGTTCCTGTGCCATCAACTGCCGACGCACAGCTATTTTCTCTTTGGTGCGCAGTTAGCCCCGCAGACACCGGAACTGGTTGCCGGCGGTATGACGACAAGCGGCAACCTGTTCGAACTGCGCGAATTTATCGGCAATGCTGAGGTGGGCTGGAAGGTGGCGCTGTGCGAGCGGGACGTTGCCATCTATGCCACCGTCTTTGCCACTGGTCTACTTTATGCGCTGCTGCGCAGCCGTGTGCGCCCGCTGCCCTTCAAAATCTATCTCTTGTTCTTGATCCCTATCGGGATTGACGGTGTGACGCAGTTGTTCGGCTGGCGCGAAAGCAACTGGTGGCTGCGCACCCTCACCGGCGCGCTCTTTGGCTTTGCCTCCGTCTGGTTTGCCTACCCCTACGTAGAAGAAGCCATGCAGGATGTGTTGGACGAGGAACTGCAGCCGCGCACCGGCGCGCCCGGTTAGGAAGCCGGACGATTAACGCGAATCATCTGTTCGTTTAGGCTGTCAAGTACAGAAATTTGCTGGTCAATTCGTTGTGCCTGGCCCACAAAGTCAGGGTCGTAAGTACATAGAATTATGCCGGAGTGAACCGGCATCTGCTCATGCAGGCGTGCAAAATGTTTGCGATTGAGCGTCAAAACGGCTCTTCCCCTTTTTGTTGCGTCTTGCAGCACGGCAGTGTCAGGATAACGTTGATTTGCTTGGCCAGCCTCGGCAATAGCTCAAGCAGCTTCATTCTCCCGAATTTGTTGTTCAATTTCAGATTTGTGGGCATCGTAATAGATCCATGCGTTCATCAAGTCTTCCGCCCGCAGCGACGGGTAGGCGCGCAGAATATCGGCTTCACTGCTGCCGAGTTTGCGCGCCTGCACTACAACCCAAATAGGTATACGTGTGCGCACCAGACAGGCTTCCCCTCCCGCCACAGCAGGAGAATGTTCAATTCCAGGAAAAGCAATGCTCAAGTCGCGCACGAGCCATTGCAGCGTTTGTGCTTTTTCGCCTGGCGATAATCCGTCAAGCAATTGGCGCACCTTTTCGAGTGTTGTCACTGATTCCTCCCTGCTGCAAGAACAAATCTCTTTTCTAAGGGTATTATACAGCACTATTGTGCATCAGACCCTCGACTTATCAAGCAATGCTCAAGTCGCGCCGGCATCGGCTGCCCACGCGCCTGCGTCCTGATAGTAGTCGCAGACGGTTTGCAGCGGGCAGACTTCGCAGCGCGGCTGCTGCGCCCGGCAGACGCGCCGCCCGTGGCTGATCAGGTTGATGTGCAGGGGATAGTAATGCTCCGGCGGCAGCAGCGCCTGCCACAGCAGCCGAATTTTGTCCGGTGTCGCCTTGCGCCCGCTGATCCCAGTGCGCTGCGAGATACGCTGGATATGGGTGTCCACAGGGAAGGCGGCGCCGCCAAAGCAGAAGAGCAGCACGATGCTGGCCGTCTTGAAGCCCACCCCCCGCAGCGCCGTGAGATAGACCAATGCTTCGTCCATCGGCAAATCGGCTAGAAAATGCAGATCATAGTCGCCGCGCGTGCGCAGAATCCCTTCCAGCGCACCCACAATCGCCGGCGCCTTCTGGTTGTACATGCCTGCCGGCCAGATGGCCTGCTTGATAGTATCCAGCGGGGCCGTGCGCACGGCGTCCCAGTCGCCGTCAAAGGCCGCCTTGAGCTGGTCAAAGGCGCGCCCGCTGTTGCTGTCGTTGGTATTGGCGCTCAGGATCGTGCCCAGCAGCGTCTCCAGCGGCTCGTCACAGCCCGTAAAAAGCGGCGTCCCATAGCGCTCGCACAGGTGTGTAAAGATGGCCCACGCCTTTTCCTTGTGTTCATTCTCGTCGTGTTCGTTCATTCGTTGTCCCTTTTGCCAGGAGCCTGATCGCATGGCGGGGCAGTTCGTTGACAGCCACGCGCACCCTGTGCTATCTTACCATCATTCGTATAATACGTTCCCGACGCTGACGGAGGCCATTGCCTGCTGCGGCCGTCTTACAGAGAGCTGCCGGTTGGTGCGAGGCAGCAGACGCGCACAGGTCAGCTCCTCCTGAGTCCCCGGCAGGCAATAGCCGGGCGGTTTCCCACCGTTATGCGGGCAATGAGGCCGGACGCGCTGCGCGTGCGCCCGGCAAACTCAGGTGGCACCACGAACGCCCTTCGTCCTGAACCGGATGCAAGGGCGTTTTCCGTTTGAACAGGGAGGAAATTGTATGCTCGACATTCGCTGGATGCGCGAAAACCGTACGGCGCTGGCTGAGGCCATGCGCAACTTGAACGATCTTGACGCCCCCTGGGAGCAGGCGCTGGCGCTGGACGAGCGCCGCCGCCAGATTCTGACGGAGGTCGAACAACTACGCGCCGAACGCAACACCCGTTCCAAGGACATCGGCAAGCTGCTGGGTCAAAAGAAGACGGAAGAGGCTCAGGCGCTCAAGACGCAGATGAGCGCTGTGGGCGAAAAAATCACCCGCCTCGACGGCGAACTGCGGGAGGTGGAGACGGCCTTCAGCGCCGCCATGCTGCGCATCCCCAATATTCCGGAGAGTGATGTGCCGGTTGCGCCCGACGAATCCGGCAACATGGTGGTCAAGGAGTGCGGCCAGCGCCCGCAGTTTGACTTTGCCCCCAAGCCGCACTGGGAGCTGGGCGAGGCGCTGGGCATTCTCGATTTTGAGCGGGGGGTCAAGCTCTCCGGCAGCCGCTTCTATCTGCTCAAAGGCGCGGGGGCGCGCCTGCAGCGCGCCCTGACCGACTGGTTTATCGATGTGCATGTCAATGAGCATGGGTATGAAGAAATCTACCCGCCGTTTATGGTGCGCAGCGACTGCATGGTCGGCACGGGCAACCTGCCCAAGTTTGGCGAAAATCTCTATCGCGACGCCGAAGAGGATTTCTGGTTTATCCCGACCGCTGAAGTGCCGCTGACCAATATCTACCGCGATGAGATCATCGGGCCGGGGGTTCTGCCCATCCGCTATGTAGCCGCCACCCCTTGCTTTCGCCGCGAAAAAGTTTCCGCCGGCAAAGATGTGCGCGGCATCAAGCGCGTGCACCAATTCCAAAAGGTGGAGATGGTGAAGTTCGTGGAGCCGCAGGCGGGGCGCGCCGAATTGGAGATGCTCACCAGCGACGCCGAGGCGCTTTGCGAGCAGTTGGGTCTCCCGTACCGCCGGCTGCTGATCGCCACGGGCGACCTTTCGTTTGTCGCCTGCATCAAGTACGACATCGAGGTCTGGGCCGCCGGCTGCGAAGAGTGGTTGGAATGCAGTTCCTGCTCCTATTTTCGCGATTTCCAGGCCCGCCGCGCCAACATCCGCTATCGCCCGGCGGAGGGCGAAAAGCCCGAATTTGTGCACACGCTCAACGGCTCCGGGCTGGCGCTGCCGCGCATCATCATCGCTATCCTGGAGAACTATCAGCAGGCGGATGGCTCGGTGGTGGTGCCGCCCGTGCTGCGTCCCTATATGGGAGGGCTTGAACGCATCACCGCGGCGCAGTAGGCGCAACAAAAGGAGTGAGGAACAGAGGAAGCCGGCAAGAGAATAAAGCCATCTTTTCCATGCGCAGGCGAGGCGGTTGCGTATTATCAACATATAGTGTATTTTGTTTTCAGTTAATCTTCTAAAAATAGATTATATGGTGTCTAAAAATACAATTCTCTCTCAAAGCGACCTCGAGCTGCTTGAAGCAGTTGTTTTGCGTTACGGCAAGATCGTGACGTTTGCGCAAATTCAAGCAAGCGCAGGGGATAGCGTTACCCCTGGGGCGGTGCGCCAGCAGGTGGCCCATATGAGCAAAGCCGGCTGGCTCATCCGTCTCAAGCGCGGTTTCTACCTGGTGGTTACGGATATCAGCACATTGGGCTTTGTTGATGTTGCGGACCTCGTCATTGCGCAGGCCCTTAATCAGGAGTCTTATGTTTCGTTTGAGCGTGCCTTGCAGTACTATGGCCATTTTGACCAACTGCTCGCACGCATCGACTCTGTGACGACAGGCAAGACCAAGAGCTACACAGTGCTCAATACTACATATGCGTTTTCCCACATCAAGCAGGAACTCTATTTTGGCTTTATCCAGGAAACCGTAAACGGCCAAACGGTCAACATCGCCGAAAAGGAAAAAGCAATCCTTGACATGCTCTATTTCCGATCGTCGGCCTACTCCATCAGTCTCGTGCTGGAAAAGCTGCAAACCTATCAGGAAGAGTTTAATTTTGAGAGGCTCAAAGCCTACAGCAAGCGATACTCGGTAGGGATGGTGCGCAAGGCCGGCTTTCTCCTTGATCACCTGGGTGTGGATACGGCAGATTTACTGACTGCTGAAGTTAAGAAAAGCAGTTATAATAAGCTCAGCCAAAACGCCGATCAATTTAACGCCAAATGGCGACTGTACTATGATCCCCACCTTGTTAGATAAACAGGCCCTCCAACTCATCAACCGGCGCACGCTCAGGTATACGCTGGTTGCGGCTGAGAAAGACTACTTTCTTACCCTCGCACTCAAGATTCTAAGCGAATCGCCTCTGTTTACGACCCTAGTCTTTAAGGGTGGTACGGCGCTATATCACTGTTACCTGCTGCAAAGCCGGTTTTCGGAAGATCTGGATTTTACCTCACTTGATAAATCTATATCAGGGGAGGCAGTTGCTGGTCTCTTTTCAGAGTATCCATTTTTTGAGGTCAAAAAGCTCTACACCTCGAATGCCACCATCAAGATCGAGCGACTAAAGTATTCGGGTGTGTTAGACCTGCCCAACTCACTCAAGTTTGAGGTGGACCGTCTGCAAGGTGTTGTGCTGCCGGCAATACAACTTTCTTACACCAACGTGTGGGGCATTGACGTGACCGTCAACGTAATGGACATTCGCGAGATCTATGCCGAGAAAATCCGCGCCATGAGCCAGCGGGCACGGTACCGGGACTTTTACGACTTCTACCTCGTGACCCAGGAGCATCAAATCGACCTGGAAGAGACGATCAACCTGGTGCAGCAGAAAGAAATTCGCAAGCCCATTTCCAAAGCGTCGATTTTGCGCAACTGGCGCATTGCATCTGAGCAGCGGCGTGAAGAGATCGACCTGATTTACTACAGGAGCGACATAGTCAATAATGAGCAGGGAATAGAGGAACTGCTGGCTACGTTGCCTTTTGAAATAATCGATCCCAATCCAATAGATTGAACCAACTTACTTTTCGTTGAATCGTCTTACCTATTTTTAACAAGGTTCTCTGGACTCTAGACAACGAAATTCATGGTGAGACTTTTAGTCGTGCATTGAGTTCATCGGCACTTACGGTATAATGGCTGCTGGAAGAGTCTGATTCATTCGGCGCAAACTGCGCCTGGGCTATTGATGGGAGTATTCTTTGGATCTGCAATCGCTGCCTGCTGCGTCCGCCGAGAAAGGGATCGCAAAGGCGCCAACCGGTATTCATGGACTGGATCAGGTCTTGGATGGTGGGCTGCCGCGCGGGCGGCCTACGGTAATCGCCGGGCGCGCCGGCTGCGGCAAGACGCTGCTCTCAATGGAGTTCCTGGTGCGCGGCGCGCGTGACTATGGCGAGCCGGGTGTGTTCGTGTCGTTTGAAGAGGCCCCGGTCGAACTGGTCGCCAATATGGTTTCACTCGGCTTTGATATTCCCGCGCTGGCGGCAGACGGCAAGGTTGCCCGCCAGCGCGGGCGGGATGGGAGGGAAAATGGTGGTTGACCAATCACTGCCGCAAAAGGCGCTCAATCTCTGCCTGGAAGAGGAGCTTGCGCCGCCGGCGAACGAGGAATTCTCTAGAGAATCCTCCGGAGAATCCTCCGGCAAAACCTGGGAGCTGCGTTTGTATGTCGCTGGGCAGACGCCGAAATCGCTGGCGGCCTTCGCCAATCTCAAGCGCATCTGCGAAGAACATCTCCTGGGCCAGTATCGCATTGAGGTGATCGACCTGCTGGAGAACCCGCACCTGGCGCGCGAGGATCAGATTCTGGCGATTCCTACGCTGGTGCGCAAGCTGCCGCAGCCGCTGCGCAAGATTATCGGCGATCTTTCCAACCAAGAGCGTGTGCTGATGGGGTTGGACGTGCGCCCCCTGTGACAAGGGCAGAGGCCGGCAAGCTGTCCAGTGAGGGACAGCCATATATGGGCGAACCAAAAGATTTGTCTGTAGAATACGAGCAGGCGCTGCTGCACAAATCGCAGCAGGTCTACCGCCTGCGCCTGTATATCACCGGCGCCTCGCGCAGTTCACTGCAGGCGCTGGCCAATCTCAAGCAGCTATGCCGCCAATATTTGCACGGCCGCTATGAGTTGGAGGTGATCGATCTCTATCAGCAGCCGGAGCTTGCTGCGCAGGAGAAGCTGGTAGTAGCCCCGACATTGGTGAAAATGTTCCCCCTGCCCACGCGCCGCTTGATTGGCACCCTTGCCAACAAAGAGGATGTGCTGCGCCTGCTGGATGTAAACAGCGATCAGGCCGGCAGCTAAGGAGCGGATGGTAACAGTGGATGATCAGTTGACGGTGGAAGAGCTGCGCCAACGGTTAGCGGAGACGGAATCGATCCTGCACGCCATCGCCCACAGCGAGGTGGATGCGTTTGTGGTGCAAAGCCGCAGCGGTGAGCAGGTGTTTACGCTCAAAGGCGCAGATGAACCCTACCGCGTGATTGTGGAGAGTATGAATGAAGGCGCCGCCACGCTGGCGCCTGACGGCACAATCTTCTACTGCAACCAGGCGCTGGCGGCTTTATTGGGTCACCCCCTGGCGCAGGTCATTGGCAGCAGCCTGCATGATTTTGTGATGCCCGGTGATGGAAAACGTTACCAGGCGTTGATTGCACAGGGCGTCAGCGAGCGCACCAAAGGCGAAATTGCTTTGCAACGCGCAGATGGCAAAGAAACGTACGTGCTGCTCTCCTGCAGCCCGTTGCCGCTCGACGGTGTGCAAGGGGTGTGCGTTGTCGCCACCGACCTCAGCCAGCAAAAACGCCAGGCCGAGAATCTGCTGCAGACCAAGCTGCGGCTGCGGCAGGAGGTGGCGCTGCGCGAGAGTGAAGAACGCTTTCGTTCCACCTTTGAGCAAGCTGCGGTCGGCATTGCTCATGTCTCGCTGGATGGCCAATATCTGCGTGTCAACCAGCGCACCTGCGATATTCTGGGCTACACGCGCGAGCAGTTGATCGGCAAATCGTATGAAAGTTTTACCCATTCCGATGATTTGGCCATCGACCGCGAGCAGCGGCGCAGGCTGTTAGCAGGTGAAGTAAGCGGCATCTGCTTTGAAAAGCGCTATTTGCGCGCCGGCGGTTCTGTGGTCTGGGTGCAGGTGACCGGCTCCCTCGCCTCTGATCTGGAAAGCGGTGCGCCGCAATATTTCATCGGCGTCATCGAAGATATCAGTGAACGCAAGGCGCTGGCGCTGGAGAACGAACGGCTTTTCTATGCCGCACGCGTCGCTGAACGCACTTTGCTCCAGGTGAACGAAACGTTGGAGGAGCGCGTGGTCGCCCGCACCGCCGAGTTGGAGCGCAGCAACCGCGAGCTGGATCGCTTCGCCTATGTGGCCTCGCATGATCTTAAGGCGCCGCTGCGGGCGATCGACAACTTAGCCAAGTGGATCGAAGCGGACGCCGCCGCACTCCTACCGCCCCCTTCGCAGGCGCACCTCGCCAAGCTGCTCAGCCGCGTGCAGCGCATGGAGCGGCTGCTGGATGACCTGCTCGCTTTCTCGCGTGCCGGACGCGTCCAACATGCGGCGACCAAAGTGGAGAGCGCAGCCCTGGTGCGCAGTATCTTTGATATGCTGGCGCCGCCGCCCGCCTTCCGTCTGGAGGTGAACGGCGATCTGCCGCCGCTGGTGACCCAGCGTGTGCCGCTGGAGACGGTGCTGCGCAACCTGCTCGGCAATGCTATCAAGCACCACAATCGGCCTGATGGCTGCATCCGAGTGACGGCCAAGGAGATGGGCGAGATGGTGGAGTTCAGCGTCACCGATGATGGTCCCGGTATTGCGCCCAATTTTCATGAACGCATTTTCGAGCTGTTTCAAACGCTGCAGCCGCGCGACTCGGTCGAAGGCAGCGGCATGGGGCTGGCTATCGTCAAAAAGACAGTGGAGAGCATGGGGGGCGCCATCAGCGTCGAGTCTGTGGTTGGGCAAGGCGCCACCTTTCGCTTTACCTGGCCCAAAAACTGGCGTTTGTAGCCGTCATCTGCCCTTGTAAACCTTTGTAAAGCCTTGTAAAAGAGCCAGTCGCGAAAGGGTCAGCGTCACCCAGCATGTCTATGCCCTCTTCCTTAAAGCCCAGCGCCCAGCGTGTACAGGATGCGCTGGCTGCGCGCGGCTTTACCAACCAGGTGGTCGAACTCCCCGACTCCACCCATACGGCTGCCGCCGCCGCCGCTGCCATCGGCTGCAGCGCCGGCCAGATCGCCAAATCCATCCTTTTTGTCGGCAAACAGAGCGGGCGTGCGGTGCTCGTCATCGCCAGCGGCGCCAACCGCATTGACGAGAAGGCGCTGCAGCAGCAGATGGGCGAAAAGGTGCGCAAGGCCGACGCCGACGCCGTGCGCAGCTTTACCGGCTACGCCATCGGCGGCGTGCCGCCGTTGGGCCATGCCCAGCCGCTTATCACCTATATCGACCAGGATCTGCTGGCCTATCCCCAAATTTGGGCGGCAGCCGGCCACGCCAATGCGATCTTTGCCCTGACGGGGGCCGAGCTGGTGACCATGACCGGCGGCGAGGTGGTCGCCATCGCCCAAAAGACGCCTACGTGAGCGCTCGCCTTATTTCCCCTGTTCTCTGGAGAAGTTCTATAGATATGTTCCTTGGAGTTGACCGATGGCTGAACTGAAGACAAAACCCAATGACGGCAGCGTGGACGAATTTCTGCTGTCACTCCCCGACGACACAAAGCGCCGCGATAGTTACACCCTTGTGGAGATGATGCGTGAACTGACCGGGGCCGAGGCCAAACTGTGGGGAGCGAGTATTATCGGCTTTGGCGACTACCATTACGTCTACGCCAGCGGGCGCGAGGGCGACTGGTTTGTCACCGGTTTTTCGCCGCGCAAACAGAACCTGACGCTCTACATCATGAACGGGTTTGAGCCGCACGCCGAACTGTTGAATCAGTTGGGCAAGCACAAGCTGGGCAAAGGCTGTCTCTATATCAACAAGCTGCAAGATGTGGACTTGGATGTCCTGCGCCGGTTGGTGGCCGCATCGGTCGTCCATGTGCAGCAGGGGTAGCTGCGGGGCCGCCACCAACCGACCGTAGGGCTATACCACCCCACGCGCCAGAAGCACCGCAGTGCCCCCATTGACAAGGCCGAGGCTGGTGTCCAGCCGCAGCCCCAATTGGCCCAGCAGCCGGCGTTCGCTGCTCAGCACGGCCACATGCCAGCTCACAAAGCCGGCGCGCAGCACGTGGCCGAACTGCGCATACAGGTTGCGCACGTCCCGGTTGGCGCTTACTCGCAGCCCATAAGGCGGGTTGGTGACGATCCAGCCTGCCCCGCGACCTGCCTCCGGGGCTGTGAGCGCCGACACGGGCCGCTGTACAAATTCGATCCACTCCGCCACCCCCGCCCGCACCGCATTGGCCTGTGCACCGGCAATCGCCCCCGCATCACGGTCCGACGCCACAATGTGCAGCTTGCCGGCTCTGCGCTCGGCCTGCCGCTGCGCCTGCGCCTGCGCCTCAGCAACCAACCGCTGCCACAGGCCGGCGTCAAAATCCGGCCACTCCATAAAGGCAAAGCGCCGCTGGGTCGCCGCCGCCAGGCCAGGCGCGATGTCCAGCGCCAGCAGAGCAGCCTCGATGGCAATCGTGCCCGACCCGCAGAAAGGGTCGAGCAGCGGCGGCGCGGCGTTTTCCCCTAACTCCCAGCCTGCTGCCAGCAGCATGGTGGCGGCCAACGTCTCCCGCAGCGGCGCCTTGGCGGTGGCCAGACGGTAGCCGCGGCGGTGCAGCAGCGCGCCGGACGAGTCGATGCTGATCGTGCATTGGTCATGCTGCAGGCGCACGATGATCAACTGCGGGGTGAGCGACTGCGCGCCTTCGCTTTCCTCATCAAATTTGCCCACAGCCGGCGGGCTGCCCAGCCGGTCGCCGATTGCCCCCGCCACGCGCTCGGCGACGCCATCCGAATGGTACAGCTTGGATTTATGACAGGTGACGCGCAGCGCCACCGCCTGGCCAGGGGCCAGGCAGCGCTCCCACGGCAGGCGCGCCGCGCGCCGGCGCAGCTCGGCGAAGCTCGTCGCCTGAAAGCTGCCCAGCCGCATCAAGACGCGATTGACGCTGCGCAGATGCAGGTTGGCGCGATAGATCGCCGCCTGCTCCCCGCTGAAAGCTACGCCGCCCGCTCGATCATCGGCTGCCGCCGGCAGTTCCAGCCGGCGCAGCTCTTGCGCCGCAAAGGCCGACGCGCCGGGTGCGGTGACGGCAAACAGATTATCCACGCAGATACCTCTCCTGGTTTCCTGCTTTTGGTCTACTCTCTATAAGTCATTTCTCCAAAGTGGTTTGTACAACACGATGCAAATATATCCTATTTGGCTACCTGAGTGCGATTCATTCCTGGCGCAGTTCATGTGGCGTAGCTTGAGACAGGAGGGTGCTGCGGTAAAACTTCAAAAACCCAATGAAAATAAACAAGGCGCTGGCAGCGTTGAACGCCACTCGAGACCAATGCCATAGTTGAAATTCTTGAGCAGTTTGTCGCAGAACCTCAACCGAATGCACTGTCGCACCTTCGACAAATAAGACAGTGTTGCGTGGCCAGAAAAAAAGCATCGAAGCGACCCCTTCACACGTGATCATCAGCAAGCTGGCCACGACCCACCAACGGACAGACTGGATGCGCCAGCTCACAAGCACCGCGACGACGCCAAGCAACACGCTGGCCATGCCAAACGGGCGGAAGTATTGGGCTGGGCCAGTGACTGAGAAAAATTGCAGGGCGAGATCAAATCGTTCGGGCGCCTTATAGAAAATATTAGGATAGATCATAAACGTCTCCAGCATGAGACTTCCCAGCAAGATGATCATCACCCAGAGGTAGATCAACAGGATAACAGATGTAATTTGTGGCATCTTCATAATTTACTCCTTTTTGTCTTGTGATAATTCTGTACACGCCAATCCGATGCGGCTATCGTCGCGCCGCTTTGCGTGGCAGCATCTACGTTGGCGCCGTTTGGTTGTGATTTGTTCACTGCTGTATAGGATGCGGAGCAAGTGGGTGAACGCGCATCACCCAGCGCGGGTGATTTGGCGGGTGATTATGGGGTGGTTAGCGTGTGTAAAAGGGAAGATGCCGGTGTTGGCGGGTAAAATTATTCAGTACAGTTTCAACTGGCGCGCAACAGCCTGAGCTTCCTGGCGGTTATTGACGTTAAGCTTGCGGAAGATGCTCTGCACCTGGCTCTTTATCGTGTTGAGCGAAACAATTAACTCATGGGCAATCTCCGGGTTGGACAGGCCGACGGCCAGCAGGCGGAGAACGCGCTTTTCCTGCGGGCTAAGGGCTTCAAAGGGCAGTCCGGAGCCTGGCGCAGATGCACCTCCCACGGCCACTAGTTCTTTGGCAAACGCGAGCAGCAAGGTGCGTGCATGGGTAAATAACGGTTCTTCTTTTAGCTCCGGCAGCAGCGTGCGCAGCAAGGCAGCGAGCAATTCGCCTTCACGTAAAAAGAGTTGTTGCTCGCCCTGCGGCTGGGCCAATATCAGCGCAGTGTGCAGCGTTGTCTTGGCCTGAGGCAGTTTCTCCTGGCTGAAATAGACCAGAGATGTGAGCAGGTGAATCTCCATTTGGCTGCGGATGCGGCCCCCGGTTTGTGCGCTATACTGCCACTGTTTAAGCAAGCCGAGAGCTTCTTCTGGCTCTCCTTGCATAGTGTGCAAACGAGCACAGAGCAAAGCTTCGGCCTCTTGTTGCTGCAACGGCAGGTGCACGGGTGGCGGCTTCAAATTCATAGACCAATGCTGAGCCGCGGCCAGGTCACCGGCCACCAACGCCAATCGCGCTTGCTGCATTGTGAGCATGCGCCCAAGAAAGTGCCAGCGGCGCTGGGGTGTCTGGGCAATCAGAGTGTACAGCAACTGTTGCGCTTCGGCGTATTGTCTCCGTGCTTGCAGCACGTCAGCCAGGATGAGCGTAGCCGATGCGTACAGAAATTCTTCGCCAATTTGCCGGCCAAGATGACACGCGGCTTCTGCCGCTGCTTGCGCTGCATCCAGATCGTTCCAGGCAAGGTGGATAGCCGCAAGACCGGTGAGCGCCCGCGCATGATCAAAGCGCGCCTGATCGGTCTGCAGACGTTGCTCCTCGATCAACACAATCACCTGACGATAAAGTCCAGCCGCCTGGTGCAGTTCGCCTTGTCCGGTGATGACATCGGCCAGAACATTGGTGGCAGAGAGCAGACCATAGATATTGCCGGCTAACTCACACAATGCTCGTGCCGTTACGACGGTTTGTCGGGCGGCGCCGAGTTGGCCGGCAAACATCTCCTGCGAAGCGATAAAGAGCAGGCTGATGCTGCGCCATTGGATTTCATCCTCCGGCAGCGACGCCAATGCGGCGTGGGCAGAATGATAGGTCAAAGCGAGGTCGCCCTGCCACCAGGCTGCCATCGCCCTTACTGTCTGCACCGCACCTAGTTGGCGTTGATTGTCCTGCGCTTGCCATTGTTCCTCGGCAAGGCGTAAAGGCGTTTCCAGCAGCATCATCGTCTCCGCAGCGCGACGATCTGAAGTGAACTGGATTGCCAGCGCATAGGTGAAACTGAGCGCCGGCTGGGTGCGCAGGACTGCTTCCGGCAGTTGGGCCAGCCAACGGCGCAGCGTGTTATACTCGTTGTTGATCAGGCGCGGCTCAATCAGTTGGGTGATAAGATCAGCGGCGCGGTTAAACGCTTCGGCGGCCAGCGCCGTCTCCACCGCCTCGGGTAGGAAGCCCTGCTCTGCATGCCAAAGACTTGCCTGGTTGGACAATATACGCAGCTGCGCTGCCCCCAACTGCTGCTGGGCGAGATGCTGCATGGCCTCGGCAAAGAGGGCATGGTAGCGATACCACGCTGCGTTGTCGTCAAGGGGAATCAAAAACAAATTGGCGCGCGCCAATTGTTCGAGCAGCAGCGCGCTGTCGTCCCGCCCGGTGACGGCATCACAGAGTGATCCCGTCAAGCGGCTGAGCAAGGTCGTGCGCAACAGAAATTCCTGGACAGCCACTGGCTGCACCGCCAGCACTTCGTCAACCAAATAGTCCAAAATGTGGCGATGGTTGCCGGCAAAGGTATTCAGAAAGCAGTCAACTTCTTCCGGCGTTTGCCGGTTTTGCAGGGCCAGGGTCGCCAGGCGCAGCCCGGTGACCCAACCTTCGGTGCGTGCACTCAAGCGGGCAATTGTTTCCGGCGCTAACGGAAGCGCCAGGGTCTGCTGCACGAATATCTCGGTCTCAGTAGTAGAAAAGCGCAGATCATTCGCGGTCAGTTCGTTGATCTCCTGATGAGCACGCAGCCGCGCCAGCGGCAGCGGCGGGTCGTGGCGGGTCGTTATCACCAGGTGCAGCGCCGGCGGAAGATGATCGAGCAGAAAGGTCATAGCGGCGTGAAGCTGAGGATTGGTGATGACGTGATAATCCTCCAGCACAAGAATCTTTGGCGATATGCTGGAAACCGGCAATTCAGCCAACTCGTTGATAAATATTGTGAGCAACGACTCAAAGCTGGGGGGCTGCAGTGTGCGCAGCTGCGCCAGAGAGGCTGCCCCCAGATCGGCGGCGAAGCGCTGGCAACTGGTGAGGGCGTAGCCCCAGAAGCGCACCGGGTCGTTGTCCCCACTGTCGAGCGAGAGCCAGGCTATACGTTTGCAGAATGGCTGCGAGCGGCCTTGGGCATTAACAAGCTGGGATCGGGAGTCCAGTGGAACGCTCGTAAGCCAGCGGAGCACGAGCGTTGTTTTGCCGAAACCAGCCGGGGCGGAAAGCAAGGTGAGTTTGCGCTCCAATCCTTCGTCCAGTTTCGCCAGGAGATCTGCTCGTTCCACCAGACGGGCGTGCAGCCGTGGTGGAGCGAGTTTCGTCTGCAAGAAATTATCCTTATCTGCTGCTTGTCGTTGCGCCATCTTGATACGCCGCCCTCTTGTCTGCAATGACGGGAGATCGTTCTAGAAGGTGCTACGTTTCGCTGCTGGAAAGGTTTCAATCCCTGGAAACTGTCTACGCACCCTCAAGCAGCGGCAGCGCTGTTCGCAATTGCACCCAAATCGTGATACGTGTTACGCTCAGCGTATGGCAAACATGCACAATTTTTGGGCCACACTTCCCCGCCCAATCCTGGGGCTGGCCCCTATGGACGGGATCACCGACTATCCCTTTCGCCATATCCAGAAAAAGTATGGCCGGCCTGCCGTTCTGTACACGGAATTCACTGCCGTCAACGGCGCATTTACGCGCGACTGCCGCATCCTGCAGAACTTTCGCTACGACGAAACACAGCGCCCCATCCTGGGGCAGATTTTTGGCCGCTCGCCTGAACAATTTCGCCAGATGGCGATCCTGCTCTGCCAGCTGGGTTTTGACGGCATCGACATCAATATGGGCTGCCCCACCCGCAGTGTGGCCCACGGCGGGGCGGGCGCCGGCCTGATTAAGACCCCGCAGCTGGCGCAGGAGATTGTGCAAGCCGTTCAGCGTGGGATCGCTGATTGGTGCAGCGGCGCGACGTTGGGTGACTGCCCCGGCGTCCCGGCGTTTATTGCGCGTGCCGTCGAAGCGCGCGCAGCGCAACTGCCGCCTGCCTGCCAGGTGCGGCGGCCCATCCCCCTCAGCATCAAGACGCGCATCGGCTATGATACTCCGCAGGTGGCTGCGTGGATCCCGCAGCTGCTTGCCATGCAGCCAGCAGCCATCGCCATTCATGGCCGCACCCTGCGCCAGGCCTATGGCGGCCTGGCTGATTGGGACGAGATCGGCCAGGCCGCCGCCCTTGCCCGCGGCTCCGGCGTGGCCATCTTGGGCAATGGCGACGTGTCGTCGTGGGCCGAGGCGCAGCGCCGCAGCCAGGAGTACGGGCTGGACGGTGTCTTGATCGGGCGCGCCGCCTGCGGCAACCCGTATGTCTTTATGCCCCAACAGGCCGCTGCCGATCCGTATGGCGGGCTGCACATCGCCGCCGAACACGCCCAGTTCTATGCTGCCGCCTTTGGCCATCTGCCCAACTATTTTTTCCTGCCCATGCGCAAGCATCTCGCCTGGTATGTGCGCCGGCTCCCTGGCGCAGCCACGCTGCGCCGCGATCTGCTGCAAGTGCACAGCGCCGATGAAGCGCTGGCGCTGCTGCAGCGCTATCATAGCTATCGTCAAGGCTGGGCAGCCGGCGTTGGGACGGCAGTCGCCTCAGCGGCGGCAGCCGGCGCGGGCGCAAGCGTGCGCTAGGGATTGCTGATCACCGGCAGCAGCGCCCGGAAGGAGCTTTGATACTCCAGATGGGTGTCGAGCGGCGCGCCACTCCAGCCGCCTACCAGATAGAGATGGCCATCCACCGCCGCCGCGCCCAGGTTGCGCCACTCGTTTTGGATTGGTGACGGGAAATTGCTCCAGGCGCTGGTCGTCGTATCATAACGCTCATGCGTGGAGACGCTGTGCGTCCAGCCGCCGCCCAGCGCATAGAGCGCCAGCCCATCGTAGACCAGCGCCAATCCGCCGCGTGCGCTGCCCATGGAGGGCAGCTGCCGCCGCTCCCCGCTGGCGGGCGTAAAAACCTCGGCCAGGTCCAGTTCCCGCTGGCCATCATAGCCGCCTGCGATGTAAATTTCGCCTCCCACCATGGCTGCGCCCATAAAGGCGCGCGGGCTGGAGAGATGGCCGAGCAGTTGCCAGGTGGTTTCTGCCGCCGCTGCCGTAGACGCTGCCACTGTTTTAGCCTGCGGCACAGGCAGACGCCAGATTTCATCGCGCATGGCGCGGCCATCCCATCCCCCCAGCAGATAAAGCGACTGGCCGTCGCTCACCAGCGCCGCGCCCGCAACGGAATAGGGCAGTGCGGCTGCTTCCGTCCAGACGCTTGTTTGCGGGTCAAAGGCGTAGAGGCTGGCTACGAGGTCGGAACTCGTCTCTTCCTGACCGGCGTCACTGGCTGCACGGGAGCCGCCGGCGGCAAAGATGCGCCCATTGGCCGCCGTCATGGCTATGTTGGCCAGCGGTTGCGGCAGCGGCTCGGCCTGGCGCCACTCGTTGCTGTCCAGATCATAGATAGCCACGCTGTCCACTGGCTGGCCGCCAGCGCTTTCGCCGCCGGCAACATACAAGTGGTTGTCCAGCGCAACCATAGCCAGGCGGCTTAGCGGCAGTTGCAGCGGTGTGCGCATTTCCCAGCGCGGCTCCAGGCGTGCGGACGCGGGCGCCCGCAGCGGCTGTCCTGCATCCGTCAGCAGGTCCACCGGCGCTTGCGCCAGGCTGACCAGGTTGGGCAGCAGCACGAGCGCCAGGCTGAACGCCAGCGCCCCCAGCAGATAAAGCGCCTGCCAGCGGGTCGCCGGCAGCGGCAGGTTGTCCAGCGCTTGCGGCTCCGGTGGCGGCGGTGGTTCAGGTGGGGCATACTCTGCGGCGGGAATCTCGACGCCGGGGACGATGACCCAACCGCGCTGCACCAGCAGCATGGAAGCTTCGGTGCGGCTGTTGACCTGCAGTTTTTCAAAGATGTTGCGCAGATGCACCTTGACGGTGTGCGGGCTGATCACAAGGTCGCGCGCAATTTCGGCGTTGCTGGCCCCTGTTGAAAGCAGGCGAGCCACATCCATTTCGCGTTCACTCAGCGGGTTCTCGCTGCCCGTTCCGTTGCCTTCTGCCATACCTTACCACTGCTCCTCACGACCCAATTGTCGCATTGTACCACGCCGCGTGGCGAAGCAGCAGAATCGGCTGTCCTTTTTGCCCTTGCTTCAGACAGCCGCAGGAACTGACGGTGGGAAGAGAATGCTGTGGGTGTAGGTGTCGAGCACTTTGGCCAGCCCCGTATAGCCGGAGCCAAGATGCGATTTCACCAGGTAGCCGGCTACCTGGCGGTCATAGGCGGCAGTGCAGTCTTGCTGGGCCTCTGAGGTGGTGAAGGCAAAAACAATCGAGCGGCACAAATGGGGCTGCGTGCGCAGCCAGTCCAGCAGTTCGATTCCGTTCATACGCGGCATGTTGAGATCAAGCAGAATCAGGTAGGGCCGCTGCATCAACTCGTGGCCAAAGCTGCCGCCCAGGGCGCTCTTGGCTTCGCTGCCGTTGCTGAAGGTCACCAACCGATAAGGCAGCCGGTGCGTGCGCAACAGGCGCGCTACAGCTTCACTATCCACATCGTCATCGTCAATCAACACGATCTGAATTTGCTGCTCGTTCATGGCTGCTACGCTTTCCTAAATTCGGCTTGCAAAAGCCCCACGCTGTTTTTCTTATTAAAGAAGTAGTATACATGTGTTCTACGTCAACTGCCCAACGCCAAACATTGTTTCTTTATCTCCTCACACCCCGCTTGCTCTACTGTGCCTGCTTTACGCTGGCTCAATTTACTCTGGCCCACCATCTGCCGCTGTGCTGTACTGCTGGCCCGGCTGCAGAACACGCACCTCGACACTTGGCGCCATGCGCAGCATAAACTGCGCAAACAACTGCGGCGGCTGCGTCAGAAAGACAGGCGAAAAGTGATGCATGGCGAGTGGGTACAGCGTCCCCCAGTGGATAGGAATGGCCAGGCGCGGGGCAAGCAAGCTGCACGCCTCCGCAGCCCGTTGGGGGTCCATATGGCCTGCCCCCAGCGTTGGCCCCCACCCCCAGACGGGCAGCAGCGCCAGGTCCAGCGTGCCGGCCATAGCAGCCATGCCGGGAAATACGTCGGTGTCGCCGGCAAAATAGATGCTGGGGTGGCCATCGGTCAGCGGGTCGCCGACAATATAGCCCAACGTATCGGCTACAGCGCCAAAAGGGCCGCGCCCGCCGCTGTGCAGAGCATAGGTGGCAGTCACCGTCACGCCGCCGACGCTCGTTCGTTCGCCTTTGCGCAGCTCTTCGATGCGGCGAAAGCCCTGCTTGCGCAGCAGGGCGCCCGCTCCGTTCGGCACAATCAAGCGCGTCAGCGCGTCCAGCCGTCGCAGCGAGGGCAGGTCCAGATGGTCATGGTGCAGGTGCGAGATCAAAACGGCATCCAGATTTGCAAAGGCGTGCGCGGGCGCCGGCACGCTGCGCCGCCGGAGATGATAGACGCGCTGGCGCAGCACGGGGTCGGTCAACAGACGAACGCCGCCAATCTCGATCAGCGTGGTCGCATGGCCGACATAGGTAACGCGATAGGTGTCTGGTTTGCCCATCAATGCTTGCACCCCCAAACCACTGCCGGCAGTCCCCACCCAAGCCAATACAAAAGGAGCGAACTTGTCGCTCGCCCCCTTTGGGTGCAGATGCTATGGCGCTGCAGCCTTATTGCCTGCTCCGCCAAGATAATCCAGCCGGCCAGGCGATCAGGCGGCGGCCCCGCGCAGCCGGAAGGCCAGAATGATGGCCACGATGCCACCGACAATCATAAAGATGCCAATCACCCACGGCAGCATGACCGTCGCGGCTAAGCTGTTGGTCCAGAGCAGAATACCAAAGATGATGCTCAGCGCGCCGATGATGCCGGGGCCCCAGCCGCCGCCTTGGAACGCCTCGATCAACTCGATAATGCCCATGATAATGCCCTGGATGGCCAGAATAATCACAATCGTCCAGCCGAAGAGCAACGTACCCGCCGCACCGTTGGCCCCCAGTAGGAACCAACCGGCCAGGATGCCGATGATGCCGTTAAACACATTCCAGCCCCAGTGCGACCGATCCACAAAAAGGCGCAAGAGGGAAAGTATACCGCTGATCAGCCAGTAGATGGCAATAAAGGTGACCAGGAAGTTGGCCGTGCCCAAGGGGTTGGTCCAAAGGAGGACACCGATAATCACGGCCGCGATGCCTTGGATCAGCGGGATCCACCATGGCATGTGCAGTGGCTTGTCTAAAGTTGTGGTTGCAGCACTCATGCAAAGCTCCTATAATTCCCTTGTAGATGGACGAATTCAAAAACAAAATGGGTTGTCTGCACGCGCGGCTCATGCATGGCTTCCGTAGTATAGCGCGCAAGCAGCCATTGTGTAAAGTGCTTTGACACATTTTGTTGTCTTTTCCTACATTTACCCTCCGTTTACTTGCCGCGTCGCACCTGGCGGATCGGAACCAGAAGCGGCGCTGCGGCGTCAAACAAAGAGCAGGATCGGAAAGCAGCGGCAGTCAGCTACAGCCAGCTATGGCCAGACTAGGAGAAAAGCGGCATGAGCATCAATAACAGTGGGCCAGGCCCGGGGAACCGAACCTGGGCGCGTTGGGCAATTATCGGCGCCAGCATCATTGGCGCGTTGGTAGGTGGCTATTGGGTGGGGCTGGCCTTGTTCGGCGCGCCGGAGCCTGCGCAAGTTTCCATCTTGACGCCGGCCGCCACCATCGCCCTGCGTCCGACCTTTACCCCCACCCTGCCTCCCACCAATACCCCCTTGCCGGCTGCCACGAGCACCACTGCCGTAAATCCACCAGTTGTGGCGCCGGGCGTCGTGGCAACCAACACGCCGCTGCCGCCCGCCACCGACACGCCGACCTATGTGCCGCCACCCACGTGGACGCCGCCGCCGACCAGCACCTCTGCGCCTGCTGCGGCGACCGCCACCTGGACGCCGGCGCCCATTGAGGTGGGCGGCTTGAATGCGACGCCGACCTGGACGCCGTTGGCTACAGCCACCTGGACGCCCCAGCCGACTGCGACTTTTATTGCGACGGCCACCTGGACGCCGCTGCCCACCAGCACGGCGACAGGCACTGCCACCGCGACGGCCACCTTTATCCCGACCGCCACCAGCACCGCCTCGGCGACGGTGACGCCGCTGCCGACGGCGACGAGCACAGCGCCCCCGACAGCAACTGCAACGCTGACGCCAACACCGGCGGCCACCGCAACAGCCACCGTCACGGCGACGGAAACAACTGCACCCACGGCAACAGGTACGCCGACGGCCACCATCACACCGACGGAGACTGTCACGCCGACGGAAGAAGTCACTTCGACGGCTACTGTCACGCCGACGGAGACTATCATGCCAATGGAGACTGTCACGCCAACAGAAGAAGTCACACCGACGGCCACCATCACACCGACGGAGACTGTCACACCGACGGAAGAAGTTACGCCGACGGCAACAGTCACATCAACGGAGACTGTCACGCCGACGGAAGAAGTCACTTCGACGGCTACTGTCACGCCGACGGAGACTATCATGCCAACGGAGACTGTCACGCCAACAGAAGAAGTCACACCGACAGCAACAGTCACACCGACGGAGACTGTCACACCGACGGAGACTGTCATGCCGACGGAAGAAGTCACTTCGACGGAGACTGTCATGCCGACGGAAGAAGTCACTTCGACGGCTACTGTCACGCCGACGGAGACTGTCATGCCAACGGAGACTGTCACGCCAACAGAAGAAGTCACACCGACAGCAACAGTCACATCAACGGCTACTTTCACGCCCACGGCAACTGTCACACCGACGGCAACCGCCACACCGACGGCAACCGCCACACCGACGGCAACCTCCCTGCCGCTGGTGATCGATAGCGAACCCATCACCACCGCCGATCTCGGCTCTATTTATCTATATACGGTGACGGTGCGTTCGGCGGATGCGGATTCGCTCCTTGTCGCCTCCGATCTGTTCACCGTCAGCGCGCCGCTGCTGCCGGAATGGCTGGCGCTTGAGAAGACAGTGGATGACATAGAGCTGTTGACGGGCACACCCGGTTTGGGCGACCTGGGGGAGCACGCCGTCGAAATCGAGGTGGCTGACGCGGGCGGTATTGTGATCACGCAAAGCTTTACGGTCAGTGTGGCTGCGCCCCCCCTGGAGGCGGCTCCCCTCGAACTGACCACTGACGAGGATACGCCGCTGGTAGCCCGTGTGGCGGCGACTTCCACACTGGGGGACGTGTTGACCTATACGGTGGAAATCTCGCCCACCTCCGGCACTGTAACCCTCGCGACGGCCATAGATGAAGTGAGCGGCGAACCGCTGCTGCAGACAGCCGGGCTTGTCGACGACGAGAGCATGATGGAGACGGGCGCCGATCTGCAAGCTGCGGGACAAGCGCCGGAACTGGCAAGCGCCGCTGATCTGCGTCCGGTGCCGTATTCGTTTCATGTGTTTATTGCGGGACAAGCGCCGGAACTGGCAAGCGCCGCTGATCTGCCGGGGTTGTTTCTCTATCTGCCTGCCCCCGATTTTGCCGGCGAAGACAGCTTTGCCTTCGCCGTCAGCGACAGCAGCGGCTTTACCGTGACTGTGCCGGTGACTATCACGGTGCAGGCTGTCAACGATACGCCCCAAATCGATCTGTCGCCTGTCATCACTCTCACGCGGGGGGAAGAAGTCTCTCTGCCTGTGGTGGTGCTCGACCCAGATTCAGATGCGGTGACGGTGAGCGTTGATGTGCTGCCGGCCGGGCTGGAATTGCTCGACGGCATGGTCATGGGGATAGTGGCGGAAGGCGGCGGCGAGGAAGGCGGTGTTCTCGTCAGCCAATTCAGCGCCGATGACAACGATGGCGGTGTGGCGACTGCCGCTGTGGAGTGGACGCTAGCGGCTGCCGAACTTCCTGGTGACGAGACGCTGCCTGGTGAGGATGGGCTGCCGCCGGTTGAGGAGCAGCCGGACAGCCCGCTCGACCTGCCGGACGAACTCACCGCGCCTGACGCGACCGGCGATGCGACGGGCGACGTGAGCGAACCGGTTGTGATTCCGGCGATCCCGGCGACAGCCTACGCCAACGCCACGCCGGGCAGTGGCCCGCTGGAAGGATATAGTTGGGGGCGGCCGCTTGCCTTTGGCGACTGCCCAGTCACCCCCGACGCATTGGCGGCGCAGTCCTCGGACGCTGATGGAGCCGCATCTGCGCAAGATGCGCGTGCGTTGGCTATCGCCGGCGCGCCGGAGCTGGAGTATTCAGTCAATTTGCCCGCCGCCGGAGAGTATGTTCTCTCCGTCTGCGGCTGCGCCCCCCAATTGACGCTCCCGGAAGGGACCGGAGAAGGGACCGAGGAGGTGGCCGGCGATGCACCAGCCGGCGCTGCGGAGAACAACGCCACGGTCTACGCCGGCTTTAACGGTGCTCCCGCTGTTGTCGATGCCACCGGCCAGATGCTGGCGATCGGCGGCTTTGACGGCTGGTCCGGCTACACCTGGCAAAGCCGCTGGGTTGATCCGGCGGCCGGTGAATCAGGTGCAGTCACCCTGCAGGCAGCGGAGCCGGGCGTACAGCGGATTCAATTGTGGATGGCCGATGATGGGCTGATCGTCTACAGCCTGCGGGTGGCGGCGCTGGGGCAGGCCGATGTGGAGCCGGGTGCGGACGCTGCCGCCTGCGGCCCCTCGCTGCCGGAGGGGGAAGTCCAGCCATAGCAGGATACAGAAAGTTTGCGACAAAAAACGAGAGCCGCAGTTAACTGCGGCTCTCGTTTTATTTTGTCTATTCTAATTTGTCTGTTGTTTTCAAAGCGGGGCTAGTTCAGTTGGCGTGAGCCGATGCGGTCAATGACGGCTGTGCAGCCGATAAAAAAGGCCGCTACTGCCGGCAGCAGTGGGTCAATCGTGTTGCCCGTAACCTGGAACAGGCCAGACAGCAGCAGCATCACAACGCCTACCGTCAATAGCATATTGCTCATCCAAGAGTTCAACATGTTGATTTCTAAACCCGATCTCTATACAGGAGCCTGCAGTGCAGGCCACGCCGAAAGTCCACTAACAGCCATTTTATAGGCAACTGCGGCTGGACTACAAATCGCCGCGCGGGCTTTTGGTCTGGTTTACGTCTTGTCACAAACCGAATTGGGACTGCCGTCGGTTAATCGTAGGGTGATCGCCCTATTTGCCGAGCGCGGTGCGGGGAAGCTCAAAAAAAGCGGCCCCTCTCCGAAGAGAAGGGCCGGTGATGGCTGTCCACCTTAGCAGTCGTGAAGAACGACCAGGCAGACCTCAAACTGGGTGGGATCGGAGCAGCCATCAGGCTGATAAAAGTAGTCTATATCACAATTGCGCAGAGCGCAAATTAGTAATAATTGTTATACAACACAGAAAACTGCTCTGCCCGTTTTTACGCACTGGCCTTGATATAGGCGGTATTGCTCTCAACTGCCTGTGCCGGCTGTCGCGAAAGGGTGGCGGCGCCGAAGAGAACTACCAATACCCAGATGGTGCTTGTCATGAGCAGATGCACCATTTGCAGCCAGACCGGGGCCTTGAGCTGCACATTCAGCGCACCCAGCAGCAGTTGAACGACAAATAAAATCAGAATAGACTTGCCGAAAGCCTGCGTCTGGGCGCCGGCCTGGCCGCCGCGACTGGCTGCCCACACCGCCAGCAGCGCCAGACCAAAAACGAGAAAAGCAATCAGCGGGTGGAAAATTCTCAGTTCGACAAAAGTTGCTACCAGTGTGTTCTCCTGCGGCGAAATACCGCCGGTGATGGTCAACGTGTCTCCCAGCGCGGTAATGGCTCCGCTCATACCCAGCACGATCATGCCGGCCACCAGCAGCCAATAGCTCCAGCCGGCGGCGCCGTGGCCACGCAGCCGCAGGCTGCCGCCGCCGTTGGCCCACCAGGCTGTCAAGCCCAACGCCGCCAGCAGCAGGAAGGTGTTGAGCAGGTGGCCGCCCATCCAGATGGCACGGCCAATCGAGACATTGAATGCCGTGTATTCCAGCAGTACCAAGGCGGCGCCGATCAGCGCCTCCAGAATCATAAAGATGCCGATCCAGATGGCGCTTTTGCGCACCAGGCTGCCTTTGGGATAGGCGCGAAACGCCCAGATGATCAGCCCCAAGACGGCCAGCAGCGCCAAGCCGCTGGTGACGCGGTGCGAAAATTCGATGACCGTCTCAATTTGCTGCGGCTGCGGGATCACTTCGCCCTGGCAGAGCGGCCAGTTGCTGCCGCAGCCTGCGCCGGAGCCGCTGGCGCGCACAAATGCGCCCCAGATGATCACAAGCAGATTCAAGCCCAGCACCGCCCAGGTAAAACGCACAAAGCGACGGTTTATGTTTGTGTTTATAACGTTTGCGTTCATAACGTTTGATTTATCCTCTGTCTGCCATCCAGCCAATTCTGCCGGTTTTCTTGTGCAAAAGCATGTGGTTATTGTAGCACGATCCCTTGTTTTAACGGCTTTGTCCCCTCTCCAATTCGACATTCGCCGCCATCCAGCGTATACTTCCGTTTTGTCGAGTGACAGCCCGTCCTCTCAACCGTGCCGGCCTCGACGCATCCAGGTGTAACACCAGAGTGCACCAGTTATTGGCCTGACTATGGCCTTGCAGTTTTAGTTCTGGGGAGCTTATTCACTATGGCAAATATGAAGTCTGCCGAAAAGCGCAATCGTCAAAGCGAAAAGCGCGCCGCCGCCAATCGTGTCTACCGCAGCGCCGCACGCACGGCCATCAAGCGCGCCCGGCTTGCCGTCGCCGCCGGCGATCCCGATGCTGTTGAACTGGTGCGCAGCGCCGAGGTAGCTTTGAGCCGCGCCGCCACCAAAGGCGTCATTCACAAGAACAATGCCGCACGCCGCACGAGCCGCCTGATGCAGGCGCTCAACAAGACAGCAGCGTAAGAACCGGCCTGAAAACCGGGGGGCGTCCAAAGAGTTCGCCAAAAGAGTGGGCCTTGCTCAAATGAGCAGCGGCCCCTTTTTTGTTGGTGCACGGAGGATGCAGCCGGCGCCGGCGCTCAATCATCTTTGTACAGCCGCGGCACGCGCGCCAGGATGCGGCTGACAATATCATAGTTGTTGGTGCCCACCCGTGCGCTCACTTCCTCTGCGCTCAGCGTGGCCTCCCCCTGGCGGCCGATCAGCACCACCTCTTCACCCTGCGCCAGCGGCCCGCTCGCCGCTTCAATCTGTGTCACATCCACCACGGTTTGATCCATACAGACCCGACCGACAATCGGCGCTGCCTGGCCGCGGATGAGCACACTGCCCCAGGTGTGGGGTTTGCGCGGGAAACCATCGGCATAGCCCACTGGAATCACCGCCACACGCGTGTCCCTGCTCGTGGTATATTCGCGCCCGTAGCTGATCGGCTCGCCCGCCGGCAGCGTCGTCACCTGGGTCACAATGGCTTTCCAGCACAGAGCCGGCGTAAAGCCCGGCGGCAGGCGGCACTCGTCCTTGTCCGGGTCCAAGCCATACAGCGCGATTCCGCTGCGCACAAGATCGAGATGGGTCTGCGGCAGCGTCAGCAGGGCGGCCGAGTTGGCGCAGTGCGCTAGCGGCGGGCGCAGCCTGGCCGCCGCCAGCTGCTCCAACAGGCGGGAAAAACGAGCAAACTGCAGTTCGCTGTAGCGTTTGTCCAACTCATCGGACGTGGCGAAGTGGGTGAATATCCCTTCCACGTGCAGGTGCGGCAGCCCTTGCAGGTGGATCAGCAGCGCCGGCGCCTGCGCCGGCTGCACGCCCAGGCGGTTCATCCCGGTGTTGATTTTGACATGCACAGCAAGCCTGCGGCGGCGGCGAGCGGCGGCGGCCTCCAGTTCCTGCGCGGTGGCGGGGTCAAAGATCGTCAGCGTCACATCGCCGTCCAGCGCCTCATCCGCCTGCCAGGCTGGGGTGTAGCCCAGCACCAGGATCGGCAGCGCAATGCCGCCAGCGCGCAGCTCCAATGCTTCACCCAGGGTGGCCACGGCGAAGGAGTGGACGCCGGCAGAGACCAGCGTCAAAGCGGTGGGGACGGCGCCGTGGCCATAGGCGTTAGCCTTGACCACGGCCATCAGAGAGCTGTGGGGAGCCAGCCGCCGCAACTGCGCAACATTGCTGCGCAAGGCGCTGCGGCTGACTTCGATCCAGGTAGTGCGCGGAGGAGCCATAGCAAGCCGGCGTCTGTGCTTCAGATCAGCGCAGGCAGGATTGCATAGAACTCAGCGGCCTTGACCACGTCGGCCAGCAGCACGCTGTCATGCGTCGTGTGGGCAGTCTCCTCTTCGCCGGGGCCAAAGCCGATCGACGGGATGCCGGCTTTGCCCATCCAATAAATGCCATTGGTGCTGAAGTTCCACTTGGAAGCCTTCTCTGCGGGCAGCCCAATCGTGCGCGCCGTCTGCAAGCCTGCCTGCACCAGCGGGTTCTCTTCGGGCAAGGCCCAGGCGGGGAAGTACTTGTCCACTGGGAAGACAAAGCCGGTGTAGGAAGGCTCGGCATATTTCATCATGGCCACCGTGACGGAGCCGTCGTCCAGATATTGCTGCGGCACCAGTTTGCGCACCTGGTCGAGCGCACTCTCGACGCTTTCGCCAAAGGTGAGCCGGCGGTCGATGTATACCTTGGCCAGGTCCGGCACGGCGTTGATGCTGGGCGTCTCCACCTCCATATCCGTCACCGTAATTTTGCCGTGGCCGAGGAAGGGATCGTCGCCCAGTTCCTCCTCCAGCCGGCTGACGCCTTCGATCAGCGGCAGCACCTTGTAGATGGCATTGTCGCCCAGGTGGTTGGAGGCGGCGTGCGCGCTGCGCCCGCGCGAGGTGACTTCAATTTCCACCCGGCCCTTGTGGCCACGGTAGACCTGCATCTTGGTCGGCTCGCCGATCACGACAAAGTCGGGGCGGATGCCTTCGTGCTCGACAAAGGCGTGGGGGGCAATGCCGTCGCACCACTCTTCCATATTGCCGAAGTAATAGGCTGTCCAGCCTTCCAGCAGCCCTAGGCGGTGCGCCAGCGCCAGTCCATAGATCATGGGGGGGGTGGAGCCTTTTTCATCGCAGGCACCGCGCGCATAGAGCCGGCCTTTGTCGATCTTGCCGATAAAGGGGTCCCAATCCCATTCTTCGGGGTTGCCGATGCCCACTGTGTCGATGTGGCTGTCGTAGACCAGCACGCGCGGGCCGCTGC
Source organism: Caldilineales bacterium (assembly GCA_038205395.1). Taxonomy (GTDB): domain Bacteria; phylum Chloroflexota; class Anaerolineae; order Caldilineales; family Caldilineaceae; genus Fredericiella. The sequence goes on along the minus strand of JBBRBX010000016.1, from coordinate 11,434 downwards.
CGATGCGTCCCACCGTGTTGCCCATGCTGTCAAACCAGGTTTTTTCAAAACCCAGTTGGCGCATTTCCTCCTGCACGCGCTCTCCCACCGGCCCGATTTGCGAATCCATAGACGGTATGGCGCAGAGATCGCGCAAAAACTTGATCATTGCCTGGGCTTGTTCGGCCACTTGCGCCTGGACGGCGGAAACATCGAGCGGAGCCATAGTCAAAATCCTCAAATTGGACAAAGCTGGTGTGGCGCGCACGCGTGCCACGGATGAATGAGCCTATAGCTGGAATTATAGCGCACTCGGCAGGCGCAAGCCTACTTTTGGCCTCCTTGTCACAGGCCGGCAGTGTGCGCTACGATGGCCTGTATCATTTTGCCTGCACAATACGCGCCTGTTTGTTGTTTCTTGTTTCAGGAGAGAACAGCCAACCTATGACCGACGACTCTTTATCCGGCCCACCCGCTGCAAATGGCGACCCCAAGCAGCGCCTGCGCGCCGGTTTCGACAACCTGGCGCCGACCTATGACCAGCTCGCCTTTTTGCAGCGCAGCGCGCGCCGCTTTGGCGAGCTGGCGCAGCTGCAGCCCGGCGCGCATGTGCTGGATGTGGCGACCGGCACCGGCGAGGTGGCGCTCTTCGCCGCGCAGGCGGTTGGCCCCAGCGGCCACGTCGCCGCCATCGATCTGTCGCCGGCAATGCTGGCGCAGGCGCAGCGCAAGCTGGATACTGCCGGCCAGGCGCAGGTGGCGCTGTCTGAAGGCGATGCGGCGCAGTTGACCTTTCCCGACAACTCATTTGATGTGGTGCTGTGTGGCGCCGCCGTTTTCTTTTTGCCCGACATGGCGGCGGCGCTGCGTGAATGGCGGCGTGTGCTGCGCCCCGCTGGCCTGGTCGGCATCTCCAGCTTTGGGGCTTCGTTTGTCCAGCCGCTGCGGGCGCTGTGGGAGGCGCAGCTGGCGACGGTGGGTCTGTCTGCGGCCTATCTACCCACACAGCGGCTGGGCGATGCTGCGGCCTGCATCCAGTTGCTGCGCGAGACGGGGTATGTAGAAGCAAAGGTGTATGAAGAGCAGCTTGGCTACCATCTGCCCACCGTCGCCGCCCGCTGGGATGACATCATGGCTGGATTGGAGGGAAAGCCGCTGCTGGCCCTGCCCGCCGCGCAGCAGGCGCATATCCGTACGCAGCATCTGGCCGACCTGGCCGATCTGACGGGCAACGCTGGTCTTTGGGTGGATGTGCCGGCGCTGTTTGCTTTTGCCCGCAAGGCGCCGGGCTGAGCGTGGGCAGCACAGCCGGATATTTATTTGACAAACAAACGTTTAATGATTATACGTTTGTTGTATAAACAAATTTCCGATCTGTGAGGACGCGTATGGCAAAAATATTGCAGCTTGACGCAATTGCGGTGCAGTGGGAGCCGCTGCCGGAGCCGCTGAGCGGCAGCACCGGCTTTCTGCTGCAGTGGGTGACATCTCTGGCCGGCCAGTTGTATACGCAGGCCATCGCCCAACTGGATGTAGAGCCGCAGCAGGCAGCTATTTTGCAGCTGCTGAACGCCGAAGGCGCGCTGGTGCAGGCCCGCCTGGCCGAGAGGCTGCATATCAACAAGGCCACCATGGTCTTTTTGCTCAATGCGCTGGCGGAAAAAGGGCTGGTGGCGCGGCAGGCGAATCCCGCTGACAAACGCACGCTGCTGATCCGCCTCACCCCCGCCGGGCAGACCAAAGCGGCGGAGCTGGTTCAACTCCACCGGGAGGCCGACAAGCTGTTTTTTACCTCGCTCAGCAAAGAAGAACGCAAAGCCCTGCGCGCGCTGCTGGCAAAGCTGGCTACGCAGCCAAATAGTGTTTTGGGGGGCGGCAGTGATGACGCAGGCGCTTAATGCGCTGCACTGCTTCGCCTCGACACTCCTTTTACGCCGGCTAGTAGACACCCGCCAATTGATCACAGCCTGCGCTGCGTTTTATGTAAGCAGTGCGGGCAGGAAACCGCCAACAAATGCATCGCCAAGACCGATGGTTGTGGCATTCGGCTGTTCAACCTGTGCGACCGGCACACAACATGCCTTGCCGCCCAGCAGAGCTTGAAAGGCATCTGCAAAGATTGCCCCTTCTTGATTAGGCGGAAGCTGTTCGACTGCTTTGTAATTTTCTACTGTAAAATTATCTCCATAACGGAAACGTGTCGTCGCCATCGTGACGCCGCCCTTGAGGGCTTGCCAAACCCTGTTTGCGTTTTCACCGTAGGCAAGCGCCCAATACATGGAGTGTACAACAATGATTGGCACGGGAATCCGCTTTTGCAGATCCGCTAAAGCCTCTGCCATCTGAGACGCATTCAGCGGATCCAGCTTTCTACCCAGATGGGCTTGGAGTTCATCTTCATTGAGGCTGAAAACAGTGATGCGATCCGCCAGAGTGGCATGAATCAATTTGTGAAAGCCTGGATTGTAGAAATGCGCGTCTTCAAAATAGACCAGTGCATTGGGTGGGAGTTGCTCCATCATTCTTACTAGAGATTTTAGCCTGGCGCTAAGAAGTTCCTCACTCTGCATAGCATTGAAGCCTGAAATTAGAAACACCTGCGCATTTGTGATCAGGTCGCCAAAGTCCTCGTTGAGCTGCATGGCAATATTGTCTTTATCGTTGTGATAGATAATGCGGTTGGCGCGCTTGGTGCAGATAGCGATATCGCCAGACCGCACGCAGGCGCCACTGTCGAACTGTACAATCAGGTGTGGATACGAACTGTCGTTGGCATTGCTGCACACGGTGGGGCTGTCCTGGGGGATCAGTTTGCGGACATGAGCGTTGGTGGTGACAAGATGCAGGGTCGAGGTGTAGCCCAGTTTGCGCATGGTGATGGCGGCTCGCACAGATGTGCCGCCAAGCGTAATTTTCTTGGTGAACTTCTGCGCAAATTGATCAATGATGGCTGACGAGGCAACAAAGCGCTCGCCGCCCATCCCGGACTGTAAAAAGCTCAGGATTGAAACTACCAAATCCCGTTCGCTGTTGATATCGTGGTGAGCGGACAATTCAGCAGCATGAATGCCGCAGCGGGTGATCATTTCTTCGATCACCTTGGAATCCCAGACAATCTCATAATCGATATTGTTGCCAAGCCCCAGAGCGATTTTTTCTTGCATGGCTTTCGTCACTTTTTGCAAGCATAAAAAGTTCGCTCCAAAGCAAACGGTTGGTGGAGAGAATTGTTTACTTTGGAGCAAGTTTTCTGTTCACACGCTTTTGAACGCCAATTTCAGATTTTGTGCGCAACACCAATCTACTGGGTCTTCTTACTGGCTCTGCCGGCAGCCGTATGAATACAGTGCAGCTTTGCCTGCCGCATTGAAAAGTTCGATTTTGTGGTAAGCCACCTCTTTCATGGCTTCAATGCAAGGGGGGTAAATCGAGTTTGGCTCTCTCAGAAACGGGTTTGCCAGCACTTCACGGCACTTCTGATAAAAGGCGTCCTTGATATCACTGGAAATGTTGATTTTGTTAATTCCCAGTTTCACAGCCGCGGCAATCTCGTCGTCCGGATTTGCAGAACCGCCGTGGAGAACGAGAGGAATGTTGACCCGAGAGGCAATTTCTTTGAGCAGAACCAGCTTCAGTTCAGGTTTTCTGTCTTTGGGGTAGATGCCGTGCGATGTACCAATCGCAACCGCCAAAGTGTCAACAGCCGTCGCCTCGACGAAGGTGACGACATCATCCGGATTGGTGTAAATAATGACATCCGAACCTGCCTCCGCTTCGGGGCCGGTTGTGCCGATGGTGCCTAACTCGCCTTCGACCGAAACATTGACCGGATGCGCAAGTTCGGCGACCTGTTTGCAGATGGCAATATTGTCCTGCAGCGAACAACTGGAGGCATCGATCATCACTGAGGTGAAGCCGCACTGAATGGCTTCCATCACCTGCGCCAATGACGCGCCGTGATCTAGATGGATGCAGACGGGCACAGAGGCCTTGGCGGCTGCCTCCACTGCGTACTTCACAAAGGCAGGGGTTACAAAACTCAACTCGTCGGGGTGGATGGCCAGAATCACCGGCGATTGCTTTTCTTCAGAAGCTTCCATCACACCCTTCAACAGCATGTTGCTGCTGATGTTAAACGCCGGCACGGCAAAGTGGTGTTCGTGCGCCACCGCCAGCAAATCTTTCATATTCATCAACATACTAATATCCCCCTAAACTGTTGGACTTACCCTTTGACGGAACCTGCGGTCATGCCCGCTATAAAATAACGTTGGAAAAACAAAAACAGGATTAGAACCGGTAAAGACCCTAGCACGCTCATTGCCATCATTTCATTCCATTCGTAAGAATGTTGTCCCATCAGCATTTGGATTCCCACAGGCACTGTGCGCATATCCATTGTTTTCGTCAAAGTGAGCGCAAATAAAAATTCGTTCCAAGCCTGCATGAAGGTGTAAATGCCGGTAGCCACAATGCCCGGCAGAGAAATCGGCGCCAGCACCCGCCACAGCGCAACCAGGGAACTCCCACCATCGATCATGACGGCTTCATCCAACTCCCTGGGCAAGGTGTTGAAATAGCCGGTCATCATCAGGATGGCATAGGGTAACGTAAAGACCATATAGGTAAGCACCAAGGCAGCATAGGTATTGAACAACTGCAGTGTAACGATGAGACCAAAATAGGGGATCAGCAGCGTGATTGGCGGCACCGCCTGTACGCTGATAATGAGCATATTTAAGGGCTTCTTGAACCTGAACTGGTAGCGGCTGAAACTGTAGCCGGCTAAAATCCCCACAACCAACGTACAGAGCGTAACCAGTATCGACACCAGATAGCTGTTGATAAAGAAGCGCACCTTTTCCGGACTGGTAACGACAGCGGCATAAGCGCCGGGCGAAAACGACTCCCCAATCAGACGTGGCGGATAAGCGAAGATTTCCATATTGGACTTGAAAGAGGACGCCACCATCCAGACAACGGGAAATCCCGCATAAAATGCGCCGGCCAAAAGCGCAACGACCAGCAATGCCTTCTTGACTCCAGTTGCGGCAGGTTTAGAAATTGACCTATTCATCGCTGGCTTTTTGATTCCTCACATAGAATAGGGCCACAATCATAGATAGGATCAAGATGACAAACGCACTGGTCGACGCCATGGAAAATTGGTAGGAACTAAATGCCAGTTTATAGGTGAACGTGCTCAGCATCTCGGTGGTGCGGATTGGCCCCCCGCCCGTGGTCATCCAGATCAAGGTGAATTGATGCATGGTCCAGATAAAATCCAGCATGGCCAGACTGATAATGATTGGTTTCAGCTGCGGGATGGTGATAAAGCGGAAAAGCTGGCGTTCATTGGCGCCATCAATGGTGCCCGCCTCGTAGAGTTCGCCTGCAATCCCTTGCAAGCCCGCCAGCAAACTGACCATGTAGAAGGGATACCCGGCCCAGATATTGATGAAAGTAACTGTCGGCAGCGCCAACTGCCGGGAGCTTAGCCATTCGATTTGTTCGGCGGCGAGACCTGCCGAGATCAGGATATAGTTGATGACTCCATTGGGGTTGAGCATGAGCCGCCATAGAACGGCGATAATCGTCGCCGTGAATACCCACGGCAGCACGTATACCACCCGGAAAAGAGCTTTTGTAAGCGGGCCAAGCAGCTTTGTATTCAACAGCAGGGCAAACGACAAGCCGAGAATCAAATGAAAAATAACACTGACGACCGTAAAGAAAAGCGTATTTGAAATCGCTTGTTGAAAAACGTCATCCCTGACGATTTCCACGTAGTTGGCAATTCCCACAAAGACTGGGTTCTTATTCATGATGACGTTGTCCATCAGTGAATAATAAAAAACCATGCCGATGGGAATCAGCGACAGCACCGCCAGCAGCAGGAGTGTCGGCGACAGATAAGCAAAGGGGACAAGTTTTTTCGTAATTTTTTGCATCGTGTGGTTCTTTGCCATTTTGCTGGAGGCTGCAAAGCACTGCTGCTTTGCAGCCTCCTTGCCACAACAGAACAATTGATCCAGGAAAAACCTGCCCTTATAGACAAATCACATTTAGGTGGCACAATTGCACGCTCGAGTAGACTGGAGGTTTGTGCCAAGTTCAATTGATTTGTCTATTAGTTGCTCAAAACAACACGCTGCTTACCGGGCGCATCAGCGAGCGGTCCGGCTAGAAGTTCTCCATCCAGGCTGCCTGGGCATTATTCAGCGTATCGTCCACTGATTGCGCACCATCTAGATAGAGTTGGAACTGCTCGGAGAACAGCCGCATCAACTCTTCGGCCACCGGCAGACCCACAAACTCGTTGGCCAGATAGCCTTCCTTGAAGACGTCAAAGGCGGCGCCGAACAACTCATCGCTCTGCACAAAATCAGGGGTGGAGTTGACGTTGCCCGGAAAGGCATTGGCAATTGACGACAGCTTGGAGTTGGTCTCCGCACTCATCAGGAACTCAACCAGTTTCCAGGCTTCGGCCTGGTGCGGGCTGTTTTCTGCAACGCCGACGCCCCACGAGGCATACGGGAGACCGCGCTTGCCGCTATATCCATCCTCCGCCGGCAGAGCGGTGATCGCAAAGTTCAGGTCGGGGTTGCGCTCCCGAATCATGTTGATGTGCGCCAGGCTGCTGATCATCATGCCGACGCGGCCGTTGACAAACTCTTCAACCTTGTCCTGCTCTTTCAGCGAGAAAGCGCCGGGAGCAATAACGCCCGCGTCATACAAACCCTTGATGTATTCCACAGCGCTGCGCACACTCTCATTCGTCAGGTCCGGCTTCCCATCCTTCATCATGCTGCCGCCTGAGGCCCAAACCCATGACATCACGTCGTTCTGAATGCCGTTTGGCTGCTCCAGCGACAACGGCAGAACCCAGCCGTGGACGTTCGTTTCCGCATTGGTCAGCTTGGCGGCTGCGTCGGCAAACTCGCTGCGCGTGGTGGGAGGATTGGCAATACCCGCCGCTTCCATCAGGTCCAGGTTGACAAACACAGGATAGACAAAGTTTACGACGGGAATCATATAGGTGCCGCCGTCTAGTTGTATCTGTGCTGCCAGCCCACTGTCATCATAGCCGGCCTGCGTCATCAGTTCCGTCAAGTTGGCCAGAGAGCCTTGTTTCACGAAGTCGCTGACCCAAGCGCCATCCAGACCTACGACATCGGACATGGTGCCTGCTGCGGCGCCGGCTACCACCTGCTCTTTTGTCGTGGAATAGGGGCCGCTGACCAATTCGACCTTGATGCCAGGGTTTTGTGCTTCAAATTCGTCCATCAACGCCCGGAATGCGCCTGCCGGCAGTTCCGGCTCCCACCACTGCGTAAACTCAAGCGTTACCGTCTCGCCGGCAGGCGCTGCAACATCGCCGGCAGGCGCTGCTGCAGGAGTGACGGTGGTGCAACCGCTTATCATGGCGGCCAGCATAACCACAGCGAGGAACAGACTGATCATTCTCTGGTTCATGTGCTTCATCTCCTAAGCTTGAATGATAAACGGATGCTTTCAATGGGGGAATGCTATCCTGCTTCGCCTGCCTGGTATTCGGTGCTTTTCACCTCCTTTCTGGCTTTTGCTCACACCTCCTAGTACTTGCGATGCCGAGTTGCCCGCATCGTTTTGGAGGCAGCCTGTACCGAAGCGTCGGAACGCTGCACGCAAATGCCGACATAGAGCGCTTCCGTCAGCGCCAGTGTCGCCAGGTTGGAGGCCATCTCTTCTTCGCGGAAATGGCTGACACGCGTGGATGTGAACAAACAAAAATCTCCGCAGCGAGTAAGCGGAGAATCGGAGTGATTGGTAATGCAAACCGTCTTTGCCCCGCGCTGCTTTGCCAGTTCTAAAGCGTAGACGGTGTCCTTGGAACTTCCGGTATGCGAAATGCCCACCGCTACGTCCTCGGAAGAAGTCAGGCTGGCATACATCTCTTGCACAGTCGAATCAATCGAGAAGCGGCTGTGCAGCCCAATTTTTGTCAGACGAAAGTTGAGATCCATTGCCAGCGGGATTGAGTTGCCTGAGGCAAACAATTCGATCTGGCGCGCGCTGCACAATGCCTGGATGGCAGCCTCCAGTATGGGCATTTGCAGGATGCGCACTGTATCCTCCAGTGAGCGCATGCCTGCTGTCATTGCTTTCTGTACGGCGCCGGCAGGATCGTCGTCGGGCGTCAAATCCTCGTGGACGAGCAGCATCGGTGAGACAATATCTTCGGCCAGACCAATTTTAAGTGCGTGAAAGCCGGAGTAGCCCAATGATTGGGCAAAACGGACGATGCTTGCCTCGCTTACGCCTGCGCGCGCGCCCAATTCAGTAATGGTCAGATTGATCGTCTCGCGCGGAGAGTTGAGGATGAACTGCCCCGCTTTCTGAGCCGACCCCTTTAGCTTTGGCAGCGCGTCTGAAATAGCCGCCAGCGTGCCACGCTCGTGGTTGGTTTGTCGTTCCATAGGTGAAGTTATCCGGTTGTGAAACTAATTTTCATGATCATATCATTTGTGAAAATGATTGTCAATAGTGAGTTTTTTAATTCAGCGCTTGATCGCGAAATATCTGTTCCGTACAATCAAGCGCCGGCCATTCTTATTGGGGAACGGCACAATCACCGCTTGCTGAGGAGGAGCAATGGCAAAGCCAACCTATCTGGAAAAGATTAAGCGCGCCCCTGCGGCGTCGTTTCACGTGCTCGACCCGGCCAAGGCAGCGCGCCTGAAGGCGCAGACAGTGGATCGGACAGCGAAAGTGTTGATCACGGCAAGCGCCGTTGAGATAGAGTGCGTGTCTTCAGCCAGGCCCGATGTCACACAGCCCATACCCACTCTCGATCAACTCCTTCAACCGCTGGGCAAACCGTGCGGCCGGTGCGCCATCGATGATGTCATGGTCAAAGCTGATGGTGATACTGAGGAATTCACCGGCCACTATCTGGTGATCCATGATACAGGGCTTTTCGGCAATGCCGCCCAAGGTGAGCTGGAGGGTGTGGTTGGGAACCGGGATGGCCCAGCCGCCGCCGGCCCCAAACATCCCCACGGCAGTCAGCATGACGGTGCCGTAGTATTGCTTGAGCATGTGCGGGTTCTTGAAGAGGGCCAGATAGAACAGCCGCCGGACAAAGCCAGGCAGCAGTACAAACCGTTCGATAAACTTTGACTCGTGGCTGCTTTTATATTCCCGCTGGAACGCGCGCACTTCCTGGTGGATCTCCCGAAACGATTTTTTGTTGATCCCGCGCAAAATATGCGGCCGAATTTCCTTGGCGCCGTCCACTGTGACCTCAAACAGCGTATTCACATCCACTTCATCAAAGATGATCAATTGGCTGCGCCAGTTGCGATACGCATGCATGTGCTTGTTCGCTGCGACGGCTTGACCCAGACAGGCGATGATGAACGCGCTAAAGGAAAGGGTCTCGCCCGTCTGAACTTTGTGGCGGCGAAGAGCCTGGCGGGCTTGCGTGACATTAACCTCCAGCAATCCATGCACCGTATGCTTCTGGCGCCCCATTCGTCCGCCGTCCACCATGGGCAGCCGGATACGGGGAAAGGGTAAAACGGTGTACGCTTCACTTTCCGGTTTCATGATTGTCGGTCGCTTTCACCCGCTCCGGGTGCACCGAAATAGCGTTCAATGACTTTCACGGCGCTGCCGATACCGTCCTCGGCGCGAATGGCGGCGCCATAGGCCTGGGCGCGCTGCTTGATGGCCGGGTTGGTCACTGCGGCGCTGATTGCGCCGGCAAGGCGGTCAGCGGTCAACTGCTTTTGCGGGATTGGATCCGGCCCCAGCCCCAACGCTTTGATCCGTGCTCCCCAGAACGATTGGTCAAAAGCGAAGGGGACGATCACGGTCGGAATGCCCGCCCGCAGCCCCTCCGCCGTAGTGCCTGCACCGCCATGATGCACGACTGCCGCCATGCGTGGGAAGAGCCAACTGTGGGGGGCGGAATCGAGCACAAACACATTGTCCGGCACGGCACTGGTGTGCATACCGCCCCAGCCGGTAAGCAGCAGCCCGCGCCGGCCGCAGGAGGCGAGCGCCTCCAGGATCAGCCCGGCAAGCCGTTGCGGGTTGCGGCCGGCCATACTGCCAAACCCGACATAGACGGGCGGTTCACCGGCTGCCAAGAAGGCCAGCAGTTCAGACGACGGCTGCCAGTCCGCCTGCGTATCCAAAAAAAGATAGCCCGTGACATGCAGGCTGTCCGGCCAGTCTGCCGGGTGGGGAATGATCGTGGCGCTATACAAGCTCAGCATCGGGGTGGAGCGCAATGCGCGGCGAAACTGTGCGCCCGTATAGGCCGGCAGCCCCAAGCGCTGTCTGAAATCATTGACAAAGGGCCGGTGCCAGAGCCAGACGGTCTGGAGCATCGCCACGCCGGACAGATAATTGTGCAGCCCACCCCAATCTTTTTGAATGGGCCAGGATGGCGCCGGGAACGCTTTGGTCGGCAGCAAGGGGGCCGGTTCTATGTGGATGAGTGGAAGCTGCAGCGCCTCTGCGATGGATTGCCCAAAGGCGCCAAAGACGCCCAGGCAGATCAACGCATCTGTGTCGTGGCAGGCGGCATAGGCATCCTCCGCCATTTGCATAATAACGGGGGCAATCAATTTGCGCATACCCAGGATCGACTTGAGCGGATTGGCGCCGCCTGTCTCCATAAACTGGCGCCCGGTGTCGCTCGCCATCATTTGTTGGACATCCCCGCGCAGCGGGAAGAAGTCCACTGCGTGCTGCTGGACGAACCCGGCAAAGTCGGCGGGCGCCGCCAGACGCACCTGATGGCCGGCTTGCTGCAGTCCTCTCGCCAGAACGACGCAAGGCTGGATATCCCCGCGTGAACCTGCTGCGAAGATTGTGATCTTCATCTTGCCCCCTTACTTTCATGCCCTTGCACATATTGTACATCCAATGCAGGCGGTATGGTCAGGCAGAGCGGGCAGGGTGTGGTTCAAATTTTTGTATTTTACTCGACTACTGCCTGCCCTGGAGGTGCAGCGGCTCCAGAGGTGCCCAAAAATTTGAACCACACCCGAGCGGGCAGAAAGACTTGTTGGATTGCTGATGCGAGACTATAATGGCTTGCAGCCGTCTGGCGCTCGCTTCCTCGCCAATCCCAGAGTCTTAGCGCATGCTGCCATACTCCAGTCACAGGAATGACTGCTCCCATGTCCAGTTCACATCGGCAACCGCTCGCAGAAGTTTTTGTCTTTCCAGCCAGCACCTTTATTGAAAACGCTGAAACTTTAGTTTCCGGTAAAAGTGCATCAAGGTGCGTAGAGAAATGACAAACGACGATTAGCAGGTCACAATCCAGGATGATCAAAACCAAGGAGGGTGGAAATGCTAATCGCCGCAGAAGTTACTGTACAAGCAATGGCTGCCATTGTGCAAGTTGTACCCATCGGGACAAATATCGGATTGATGCGAATCTTGTGGGTCATGG